>CBINJQ010000100.1:0-11695 GCA_966251015.1 uncultured Akkermansia sp.
CCCCTCAGCCCCGCCCCACCGGTGACACGTCGCGTTCCGCTTCCCGCGCCAACAATTGACCTCGACGCGCGCGCGGCGCGCGGCGGGCGCCGACGCACGCCGCAAGGGTGATCCGTTTTTCTTCCGCCCCGATGAGCGACTCCTCCTCCGTCAAACTCTCCTTCCGCGAAAAAGCCGGCTACGCGCTCGGCGACGCGGGGGCCAATTTCGTCTTCCAGACGCTGATGGTCTTCCAGATGACCTTTTACTCGAAGGTCTTCGGGATCACCGTGGCGGCGGCGAGCTGGTTGTTTCTGATCGGGCGTCTTTTTGACGCCGTCACCGATCCGTTGATGGGAATAATCGCGGACCGGACGAAGTCCCGCTGGGGACGTTTCAGGCCGTGGCTCCTGTGGTCGGCGTTGCCCTTCGCCCTGGTTTTCTGGGCCGCGTTCACCACTCCCGACCTCGGGCCGCAGGGCAAGCTGCTCTACGCCTGGGTCGCGTATCTCGGTCTGATGGCCGTCTACACGGTGAACAACGTGCCGTATTGCGCGCTCAACGGCGTGATGACCGGCGACGTCAACGAGCGCACGAGCCTGTCGACCTACCGTTTCTTCGCGGCGATGGTCGTCGGGTTCATCGTTTCCGGAATGACCTGGCCGCTCGTGGAAAAATTTGGCGGCGGCGACGACGCGAAGGGCTGGTCGATCACGATGGGGCTTTTCGCCGCGATCACGGTGGTGTGTTTCGTCGTCGCGTTTTTCTCGGCCAAGGAGCGCGTCCAGCCGGACCCGGCCCAGGCGAGCTCGGTCAAACAGGACCTCGCCGACGCCTTCGCCAACCGCCCCTGGGTGGTGCTGTTCGTCGCCACGATCGCGATCTTCATGATGCTGTCGGTGCGCGGCGGGTCTTTGCCCCTGTTCACGCAGTATGTCGTCGATCACGCCGCGCTGGGGGACTTCATGCGCAAGGCCGGTTTCGTGCAGGCGTCCGTCGGGGAGCCGGCGGGCTGGCAATGGGTCTTGGATTCCGTGGGCTATCTCGTCCGTCCGGACCTCTCGAACGTGCAGGCGGTGGGTTTCGGCTTCTTCAACATGTGCGGCAGCGTGGTGACGATCCTCGGCGTGCTGATGTCGAAGCCGCTTTCGCAACGCTTCGGAAAGCGCGGGGTGTTCTCGGTGTGTCTCGCGCTCACCGGCGTGGCCACGCTCTGGCTGTATTTCATCCCGGCCGACGCGGTGGGCATGCAGTTCTTCCAAGGCCTGGTCTGGGCGGCCGCCTACGGCCCGACGATTCCGCTGCTCTGGTCGATGATCGCGGACGCCGCCGACTACGGCGAGTGGACGACGGGACGGCGCGCGACGGGTTTCGTGTTCGCCGGAGTCGTGTTCGCGCTGAAGGCGGGGCTCGGCGTCGGCGGCTTCGTGGGCGGCCAGGTGCTCGCCGCCCACGGTTTCGCGGAGGGAGCCGAGACGGCCGCCGCGAGCATCCAGGGCATTCGCATGACCGCCGCCATCTATCCGGCGGTGTGCCTGGGGGTGGCGGTTCTCGTGCTGCTGCGTTATCCGATCAACAAGGAGCTGAATCTCCGCATCGGACGCGAACTCGCGGAGCGCCGCGCGCGCTTCGCTCCGTCGGCCTGATCCCGGCCGAGGACCGGCATCCCCGATACCCCGCCGCCGGACGCTTCGAGGCCTTCTCCCGCGTTCGGCCGGACGCCGCTTTTCTCCCGGACCGTTTTCCATGAACCCCACCCGAATTGTTTCCGCGCTGCTGGGCCTGGTTTGCGCGCTCCCGCTCCAGGCGCGGGTTTCCGACCAAGGCGACGGCACCTATCTGAACCCGCCGCTCTACGCCGATTATCCCGATCCGGACATCATCCGGGTGAAGGAGGATTTCTACTTCGTCACGACGACGTTCGTGAACACGCCCGGACTGCGTCTGCTTCACTCGAAGGATCTGGTGAACTGGAGCATAATCGCCCACCTCGAGCCGAGGCTGTCGGGGCATCCCGCCTACGACATGGAGGGCGAGGTCGCCTACCGGGGAGGCGTTTTCGCGCCCAGCCTGCGTTATCGCGACGGGGTCTTCTACGTCGCGGTCACGATCAACGGCCGCGGCGGCAAGACGCGCATCTACCGCGCCACCGATCCGCGCGGCCCGTGGACGATGAACGAGCTCGACCGGGCGGCCTTCGATCCGGGGCTCTTTTTCGACGACGACGGCCACGCCTACATCTTCACCTCGGGCGGCTGGGACGGCACCGTGACGCTGCTCACGCTGGACCGCGATCTGACCAAGGTCATCGCGTCCGAAAAGATCTACTTCAACCGCGGGGCCGAGGGCTCGAAGGTGGTGAAGCGCCATGGCTACTATTACCTTTTCCAGGCGGTGCCGAGCCGGCTCGCGCTGGTGGTCTCGCGCGCGAAGAGCCTGCGCGGCCCCTGGGAAACCAGGCCGCAGATCGACGGCCGGACCGGCGGGCACCAGGGCGCGATCGTCGATCTGCCCGACGGCTCCGACTACGGGTTCGTGATGAGGGACGACCGCTTCGCCGGGCGCATGACCCACATCAGCCCGGTCCACTGGGCGGACAACTGGCCGGTCTGGGGAACCATCGACTCGCCCGGAAGGGTTCCGGACAAGGCGCCCAAGCCGATCCCCGGTCATCCGATCGTCCGGCCGCCGACCTCGGACGAGTTTTCGGCGCCCGAGCCCGGGCTCCAGTGGCAGTGGAACCACAACCCCGACGACGCCCGTTGGTCGCTGACCGAGCGTCCGGGCTGGCTGCGGCTCAAGCCGACCCGCGCGAAGGAATTCTGGCTCGCGCGAAACACGCTCACGCAGAAAGGGCAGGGGCCCTGGAGCCGGGGCGAAGTCAAACTCGACCTCTCCGGTCTCCGGCCGGGCGACGTGTGCGGCTTTGGCGCCCTGGGCAAGCATAGCGGCCACATCGTCGTCTCTCGCGAAGCGGACGGACGCCTCGTTTTGGGAATGAACGTGATCGAGGACAAGGCCGACGCCGGCCGGACCACGGAGGTCCGGGCCTCCGCGCCGCCCTTCGCCGCCGACGAGATTTATCTGCGCATGGACATGGATCTGGCCACCGGCCGGGGACGCTGCGCCTACAGCGCGACCGGCTTCGAATGGAACGAACTCGGAGGCGAGTTTCCGCTTGGTTACGATTGGCGCGTCGGCACCTTCCAGGGGCCGCAATACGCCGTGTTCTGCTACAACCCCGAGCCCGGTTCGGGATGGGTGGACGTGGACGCGTTTCGCTTCACGGACGATCCGGCCCGGCCCGTTTCCTGGGCGCCGCCCGTCGTTTCCCCCGTCGAGGAACCTGTTTCCGCGCCGGATTCGTCGGCGTTGCCGCGCGTGCGGCGCCGGAAATAAACCCTCGTTACCGATCTCCCCGTTTCCGCGATGAATGTTGTTCGCCCCCTGTTTCGCCTCGCCTGCGGCCTTGCCTTGCCCGGCGCGGTCTTCGCCGCGTCGCAAGGCCAGGCCGCGGCCCCCGCGGCGGCCGCCGAGCTCTATCCGTTGTCCGCCGTGCGCCTGTTGGAGAGCCCGTTCTCGCAAGCGGTCCGGTCGAACCGGGACTACCTGTTGGCGCATGACGTCGATCGTCTGCTCGCGCCCTTCCTGCGGGAGGCCGGTCTGCCGAAAAAGGCCGAGACATACGGCAACTGGGAGAGCGGCGGCCTCGACGGGCACACGGCCGGCCACTACCTGTCCGCGCTGGCCATGATGGTGGCCGCGCACGCGGACACCGCGGACGGCGAGCTGTCGCGGCGATTGGACTACATGCTCGCGGAGCTGGCGCGCTGCCAGGCCGCCGGAGGCGACGGATACCTGGGCGGCGTGCCCCGGAGCCGCGCGCTCTGGGCCGACGTCAAGGCGGGCAAGATCAACGCGCACGGCTTCGGCCTGAACGACCGCTGGGTGCCGCTCTACAACATCCACAAGACCTTCGCCGGCCTGCGAGACGCCCACCGGATCGCGGGTCGCGAACAGGCGCGCGGCATGTGGCTGCGTCTCGGCGAGTGGTGGCTCGGCGTCACGGCCGATCTCACCGCGGAGCAGATCCAGCAGATGCTGCGCTCCGAGCACGGCGGCATGAACGAGGCGATGGCGGACCTCCACGCCCTGAGCGGCGATTCGCGTTATCTGACGGAAGCGCGTCGGCTCAACCACAAGGCGGTGCTCGATCCCTTGATCGCGGGAGAGGACCGGCTCACCGGGTTGCACGCGAACACGCAGATTCCGAAAGTGATCGGGCTGGAGCGCATCGCGGGGCTGACCGGCGACGCGGCCGCGCACCGGGGCGCGACCTTCTTTTGGGACATCGTCACCCGCGAGCGAAGCGTGGCCTTCGGCGGCAACAGCGTGGGCGAGCACTTCCAGCCGAAGGAGAATTTCCGCCCGATCCTGGAGAGCCGCGAGGGGCCGGAGACCTGCAACACCTACAACATGCTCAAGCTGACGGAGCACCTCTTCGTCGCCGAGCCCCGCGCCGCCTACGCGGACTACTACGAGCGCGCGCTCTACAACCATATCCTCGCCTCGATTCATCCCACGCGTCCGGGCTACGTCTATTTCACGCCGATCCGGCCGGAGCACTACCGCGTGTATTCCGATCCCGGTCGCGCGTTTTGGTGCTGTGTCGGAAGCGGGATGGAGAACCCGGGCAAGTATGGGGAGTTCATCTACGCGCGGGCCGCGGACGGGATCTACGTCAACCTGTTCGTTCCCTCGGAGCTGACCTTCGGAGAAGGCTTTCGCCTGAGGCAGACCACGCGGTTCCCCGACGAGCAGGGAACCCGCCTGGAGCTGACGATGCCGAAGTCCTCGCGCTTCGCCCTCCGGCTGCGGCACCCCGCATGGGTGGACGCGGGGGAGTTCGCGGTGCGCGTGAACGGGCGGGCGGCGCGCGTGGACTCGACTCCTTCGAGCTACGCCGAACTGCTTCGCGACTGGAAGAACGGCGACGTCGTCGAGATCGCGCTGCCGATGCGCACGCGCGCCGAGCGTTTGCCCGACGGTGGCGACTGGGTGGCCTTGCTTCACGGTCCCGTCCTGCTGGCCGCCTCCTCGGGCAAGGACCGGCTGGACGGGCTGGTCGCGGACGACAGCCGCATGGGCCATGTCGCGCACGGGCCGGTCGTGCCCTTCGACCGCGTGCCGGTGATCTTCGCCCGCCCGGAGGAGATTCCCGCGCTGGCGAGCGCCGACGAGAAATCCCCCGAGCTCCGGGTCGTGCTGAAGAACGCGGTCGACACCCGTCCGGAGGGACTCGAGTTGCGGCCCTTTTTCCGGACCCACGACGAACGTTATCAGATCTACTGGCAGCTGACCTCGCGGGAGGAGCACGCCGCGCGGCGGGAGCGCCTCGCCGCCGAGGAACGCGCGAAGGCGGAACTCGAAGCCGCCACGCTCGACCGCGTCGCCATCGGCGAACAACAGCCCGAGGTGGAGCACGGCTTCCGGTCAGAGGGTTCCAACACCGGAATCCACCAGGGACGACGCTGGCGCGACGGCCGCTGGTTCGAATACACGCTCGACACCCGCGGCGAAAAGGCGGCCGAGCTCGTGGTCGCCTTCTGGGGCGGCGACACCGGGCGCGTCTTCGACATCCTGGTCGACGGAGCGGTCCTCGCGACGGTGCGGCTCGACGCCGAGCGGCCGGGCGAGTTTGTCGAGAAACGCTTCCCGATTCCGGCCGAGATGATCGCGAAAGCGCGCGACGGCCGGATCACGGTGCGCTTCGCCGCAAAAACCTGGGTCGCCGGCGGCGTCTTCGACCTGCGTCTGATGAAACCCCGCGCCGCCGGTGCGGGGCGATGAACCAGGCCCATGTCTTAGCCCGGGCAATTCCGTCATGCAGCTGATCCGCTTCTCGTTTCTCGCCTTGGTCGCCGTGGCGCTGCCCTTCGTCGGGCTGGCGCGTCCCAGCCTCGGCTTGTCCGCCGACCTCGTGTTGGAACAGGCCGAGTCGGGCGCCTTTCCTCTCGTCCGGGGCGAAAGAGCCGCGCCCGTGTGGGTGGATGGCGCGGACCACGCCGGGGTGCTGCGCGCCGTCGGCGATCTTCGTTCCGACATCGAGCGCGTGACCGGACGGGCGCCCGAAGTGCGGCGCGACGCGAGACCCGAAGGAGCGTCCATGCTCATCGCCGGCACCTTGGGGAAGAACCGCGTGATCGACCGCCTCGCGGCCGAGGGGAAACTGGACGTGTCCGCGATCGCCGGACGTTGGGAATCCTTTGTCATCGCGACGGTGGCCGATCCGTTGCCGGGCGTCCGCCAGGCCCTGGTGGTCGCGGGCTCGGACAAGCGCGGCGCCATCTACGGCGTTTACGAGCTCTCGGAGCAAATCGGCGTGTCGCCCTGGCACTGGTGGGCCGACGTGCCCGCGGCGCGTCGGAGCGAGCTGTTGATCCGCGGCGGAGCGCACGTGCAAGGTCCTCCCGCGGTCAAGTATCGCGGCATCTTCATCAACGACGAGGAGCCGGCCTTTGGCCCCTGGGCGCGCGAGAAATTCGGCGGGGTGAACTCCCGCATGTATGCGCGCATGTATGAGCTCATGCTGCGGCTCCGCGCCAATTACCTCTGGCCCGCGATGTGGGGAAAGTCCCTTTACGAGGACGACCCCGAGAGCGCCCGGCTCGCGGACGAATACGGCATCGTCGTCGGCACCTCGCACCACGAGCCGATGATGCGCGCGCATCAGGATTGGACGAAGCGCCGCAAGACGATCGGCAACGGCCAGTGGAACTACGCGACCAACGAGGAGGGGCTGAAACGCTTTTTCCGCGAGGGCATCGAGCGAAACAAGGACCACGAGACGCTGATCACGGTCGGCATGCGCGGCGACGGCGACGAGCCGATGGCCGGCGACGACGACATGCCGGCCAACATCGCCCTCCTGGAAAAGGTCGTGGCCGACCAGCGCGCGATCATCGCGGACGTCCTCGGGCGTCCCGCCGCGACCGTGCCGCAGGTCTGGTCGCTCTACAAGGAGGTGGCCGACTACTACGACCGCGGGATGAAGGTGCCGGAGGACGTGACCCTGCTCTGGTGCGACGACAACTGGGGCAACATCCGCCGCCTGCCGACCCCGGCGGAGCGCGCCCGTCCGGGAGGCGCCGGCGTGTATTACCATTTCGATTACGTGGGGTCGCCGCGCAGCTACAAGTGGATCAACACGAACCCGCTGCCCAAAATATGGGAGCAGATGAACATGGCCTTCGAACACGACGCCACGCGCATCTGGGTGGTGAACGTGGGCGACCTGAAGCCCATGGAGCTGCCGATCGAGTTTTTTCTGCGCCTGGCCTGGAATCCGAAGGCGCTGCCCAAGGAAGGCGTCGCGGAATGGACCCGCCGCTGGGCGGAGCGCGAGTTCGGCGCGGCGCATGCCGAGGAGATCGCCGACATCGTCGCGAAATACGCCAAATACAACGCGTGGAGGAAGCCCGAGCTTCTCGAGCCCGACACCTTCAGCTTCGTGAATCATGGCGAGGCGGAGTCGGTGCTCGCGGCGTGGAACGATCTCGTCGCGCGCGCGGACCGCGTCGCGGAGGCCTTGCCGGTCGAGGCGCGCGACGCGTTCTTCCAGCTCGTGCAGTATCCGGCGAAGGCCTCCGCCACGGTCGCCCGGCTGCATCTCGCCGCCGGCTGGAACCGGCACTACGCGAAGCAGGGCAGGGCGAGCGCGAGGGATCAGGCGGAGCTCGCCCGCGCCCTCTTTGCCAAGGATCGAGAACTGGGCGACGCCTACCACCGTGTCGCCGGAGGAAAGTGGAACCACATGATGGCGCAGACCCGGATCGGCTACACGAGCTGGTCCGACCCGCGGTCGAACGTGTTGCCGAAGCTGGATGAGCCGGTCGTTCCCTCCGGCGCCTCGCTCGGCGTGGCGGTGGAAGGCTCCGCCGCCTCCTGGCCGGGCGACGGCATGCCCGCGGTTTTGCCGGGCTTCGATTCGGTCGGACGCCAACGTCGCTGGGTCGACGTCTTCCGGCGCGGTTCCGGGGAGTTCAGATTCTCCGCGACCGCGAACCGCCCCTGGGTGAAGCTCAGCGCGGCCTCGGGGAAGCTGGGGCCGGACATGCGGCTTTGGATCGAGATCGACTGGCGGTCGGCGCCGGTCGGCGCCCACCAGGCCAAGATAACGATCACGCGAGAAGGCGGCGAGTCGGTCGACGTGAGGGTGGACGCGCTCCGCTCCGACAAATTTGCGCGGGACGACGCGAGCGCTTTCCACGGGGATTTGACCGGCCCCGCCGCCTTCGATGCGGAGGCCTTCAGCGCCAACATCCCCGGCGCCTCGGCGCGCTGGGAGATCATTCCCGACTATGGACGAGGACGCTCGGGCCTGGCCGGATTTCCGGCGCTCGCATCCGTGCCATTTTCCGCGACGACGTCACCGCGTCTCGAATACAAGGTGCTCGTGCCTCGTTCCGGCGAAGTGCGGGTGGACCTGGTCTCGGGCGTCGCGCTCGACGTGCAACCGGGACGCGGCGTGCGTGTCGCGGTGGCTTTCGACGACCAGGCGCCGAAGGTGGTCGATGTCTTCGACGGGCGGCGTTACGACGACCCGGCCAAACGCGGGGACAAGTCGTCGCCCGCGATCCGCGGCTGGCACGACTGGGTGAAGGACAACGCGATCACGCTCAAGTCCGCGCACCGGATCGAGGAGCCCGGCGTGCGGACCCTGAAGGTGTGGATGATCGACCCCGGCTTCGTGTTGCAAAAGGTCGTCGTTCATGCCGGCGAGGTGCGCCCCAGCTATTTCGGACCTCCGGTCGACCGCGTCTCATCTTCCCTGCGATAACCACCATGAACACCCCGCGACGATTCCTTGCATCCCTGATTCTAACGTGTGCGCCTCTTCTGGACGGAGTCGCCGCCGAGCCATCACGCCATCCGGCGTATGCTCCGTGGAGTGAAAACGGACGCATCGCCCATACCCAGCTCGTCGAAAAGGCGAAGTCCGGGAGAATCGACCTCTACTTTCTCGGCGACTCCATCACGCGGCGCTGGGGCGCGACCGACTACCCGGACTTTCTCGCGCATTGGAAGAAGAACTTCCACGGCTGGAACGCCGGCAATTTCGGCTGGGGCGGCGACAGCACGCAGCACACGTTGTGGCGTATCCGGAACGGCGAGCTGGACGGCGTGAACCCGAAGGTGATCGTCATCCTCTCGGGAACGAACAACATCGGAAAAGGCGAAAAGCCGGAACGCGCGGCGGACGCCGCGGAGGGCGTGGCGGCGCTGGTCGAGACCTGTCGCGCCAAGGCTCCAGAGGCCACGATCATCGTCATGGCGATTTTTCCGCGCAACGACAGCCCGGCGAGCAACCCGCTTATTCGCGAGGCCAACCGGAGCATCGCCAAGCTCGCCGACGGGAAGAAGGTCCGTTTCCTGGATATCAACGACCGGCTGGCCGACGCCGACGGACGTCTTTTCGAGGGCGTCACCGTGGACCAGCTCCACCTGTCGGTGAAGGGCTACGAGATCTGGGCGCGAGCCCTCGAGCCCCTGCTCACGGAGCTGCTGGGGCCCCGCGCCTCGGAGGACAAGGCGCCCGCTCCCACCGGCGATCCGAGCGCGGCCAAGCCGCATCCGGCCTCGTGAGCGGCGGAGCGACGGAGTTGCGAGGCGGACGGGCCCGGCGGGCGCGGATTGTCGTCGCCGTGTTTTCCATCGCGTGGGCCGTCGTGGTGTCGGCGCAGACGGCGCCGCCCGCGTCGCTCAAGGACGCCTATCGGCCCTTCTTCTTGATCGGAACCTCGGTGAACCCCCGCGATTACGCGGACGAGACATCCGAGGACGCTCGGATCTTGAAGCGGCATTTCAAGGTGTTGACGCCGGAGAACGCGATGAAGTGGGACGCCTTGCAGCCGCGTCCCGGACGCTTCGACTTCGCGGGGGCGGACCGTTTGGTGGAGTTCGCGCGCAAGAACGACATGTATGTCGTCGGGCACACGCTTGTCTGGCACAGCCAGACGCCGGGCTGGGTCTTCGAGGCGTCTCCGGGCAAGCCCGCCACGCGCGAGCTGCTTTTGCGGCGCATGAAGGAGCACATCACGACGGTCGTCGGCCGCTACAAGGGCAAGGTGCAGGCGTGGGACGTGGTCAACGAGGCGCTGGAGGACGACGGCTCGCTGCGGGACTCGCCCTGGCGCCGGATCGTCGGGGACGATTTTATCGAGCGGGCTTTCGAATACGCCCGGCAGGCCGATCCGGCCGCGCATCTTTACTACAACGACTACCGGCTGGAGGTGCCCTCGAAGCGCGCCGGGGCGCTCGCGATCGTGAAGCGGATCAAGGCCGCGGGGCTGCGCATCGACGGCGTCGGCATCCAGGGGCATGTGAACCTGACCCAGCCGAGCGTCGAGGAGCAGGAGGCGACGATCCAGGCGATCCACAAGCTCGGCGTGAAGGCGATGATCACCGAGATGGACGTGGACGTGCTGCCCGGGACGAAAGGGTGGGGCGACGCGGACATCCGCCGGCGGGAGGCGGCCGATCCCGCGTTCAACCCCTACAAGGGCGCGTTGCCGCCCGACATGCAGCGCAGGCTGGCGGAGCGTTACGCGGAGCTGTTCAGGATGTATTTGAAAAACAGCGACAAACTGAACCGGGTGACGCTTTGGGGGATCGACGACGGCGATTCCTGGCTGAACGGGTTCCCCATCGCGGGGCGGACGAACCATCCCTTGCTTTTCGACCGGGAGAAACGCCCCAAGCCGGCCTTGCAGGCGGTGCTGGACGAGGCGGCGAAGGCCGGTCGGCCGGGCGCCGCTCGGTAAGCCGGGCGTGGGGCGTGCGAAGATCGGCGGGCCCGGCGGTCCCTCCCTGCCTCAAGCCGATCCGTCCGCGCCGGCGGGACGTCACCGTTCGAAGGTGGCGGTGTAGACGGCGAAGAGCAGATCGCGTGATCCCTTCACCGAGAACGAATCCGGGTTCAGCCGCATGGGGCCGATGGCGCCGGTGCCGTTCAGGTAGAGATCGTCGGTGACGGTGCGGTAGAAGCGGGCGCTGCTATCGCGCGTGGAGGCGATCATGATCACGTAGGCGTGGTTCTTCCGGAGGAACGCGCTGTCGGGCCCGTCGAAGGCGAGGTAAAGCTGCGCGGTGGATTCGGCGGCGAGCCGGAAGGTGCCGACGACGACCACGACGGCGGCCTCGGTCGGGTTGAAATCCGCGAGCGTCATCACGGGCGGGCGGGGGCCGTAGTCGAGAAGCGTGACGGTGTATTCGAGCGGCGAGCTGTTGAGTCCGCCGCCGTAGAAGGCGACGCCGCGCAGATAGGCGTCGTTGCCCAGAAAGCTCTGGGCGATGAAGTTGCTCGAACCGAGCTCCAGCGGGACCACCTCGTCGCCCGGGGAAACGGTGGTGGACGCGCACAGCGTCCCCTCGGCGAAGCGTTTTGCCCAGGGATCGGAGGCCGTGGCGGTTTTTCGCTGGATGGTGACGTCGGCGAGAGCCGGACTGGAAAGAAGCGCGAGGGCGAGGAGCGCCGACAGAAAGCGAGCGGAAGCGGGATTTTTTGACTGCATGGGGATGTTGCCGAAAGGCGGGAGGGGATGGGTTGGGGAAAATAACGGCCCCGAGACCGCGCGCCCTGGTTGCGAAGCAGGGACGTGGAAGGAAGCGGGGCCGGGCTCCGGGGTAGTGGAGCGAGGGGGGACGAACTCAGCCG
>CBINJQ010000101.1:0-11694 GCA_966251015.1 uncultured Akkermansia sp.
TGGCCGAGCAGGCTCCGAGATGGAAAACCCACTTCACCTTCCGCAGGGCGGGCTCATCCAGCCGCGCCCAGAGCGCGTCGGCGTCGACGTAGTCGGCGTAGCGCAGGGCGACGAGGTTGCGCCACTTCTCGTCGGCGCCGAGACGGTCGGTCGCGACGATGTTTTCGCAACCGCGACGGTTCAGCTCCCAGATGATGGCGCTGCCTATCATGCCGGCCGCTCCGGTGACGAGGAGGGTGTCGGTGGCTTGGATCATCGGTGTTTGGAAAATGAACGGGGCCGCGCGGAGCTCAGCCGCGGGCGCTCGCGCCCTTGGCGATCAGGCCGGTGGTCGAGTGGCCGGCCACGAAGGGCATGATGCGGATCTCGGCGCCGGCCGCCAGCAACGCCTCCCGCTCGGACGCGTCGAGGGTCTCGATCGTGTAGTCGCCGGCCTTGGTGTAGACGTCGGGCCGGAGCGCGCGGATCTCGGGCGCGAGGCGCGGGCCGGCGAAGACGAAGGTCGCCGCGACGCACCGCAGGCTGGCGAGCGCGTAGGCGCGGTCGGCCTCGGCGTTGAGCGGGCGGGTCGGCCCTTTGAGCGCGCGCACGGAGGCGTCGCTGTTCACCGCCACGATCAACACGTCGCCGAGCGCGGCGGACTCGTGCAAATACTGGATGTGGCCGCGATGGAGCAGGTCGAAGACGCCGTTGGTCAGCACCACGCGTTTCCCCTGCGCGCGCGCGGCCTCGCGCCAGGCGACGGCGGCGGCGAGGTCGAGGACTTGAGGCGCGGGGATCTGGCTCATTCGGACCACGACAAGACGTGGTCGATGGCCGCGCGGAAAGACGGAAATATCGGGTAATGCCCGAGGCCCGCCTCCCGTAGCTCCGAGGCGAGGTCGTCCAGACCGGTCGCGACGCCCGCCGCGCGCGTGCCCGCCGCGTGGCCCGTCTCGATGTCCGAGCCGCGGTCGCCGATGTAGCAAATCTCCCCCGGCGCGTAGCCAAACTCCCGCATGAGCTCCCGCGCAAAGCGCGGGGAGGGTTTGCGATACACCGCCGGGTCCTTCGGATGCTCGGGCGCCGTGCAAACGCGGGCGAAAAGGTCGGGCCCCAAATCGAGCGACTCGATCATCCGGGCCGTGCAGGCCTCCGCGTCGGCGAGCGTGAACAAACCGCGCCCGACGCCGGACTGGTTGGTGTGCAAAAACAGCGTCAGGCCCGCCGCCCGCGCCGCGGCCAGGGCTTCGCGGACCCCGGGAAGCACGCGCACCTCCTCGGGCTTGTGCATGTAGGGCACGTGTTCGATGAGCGTGCCGTCGCGGTCGAGGACGAGAGCTTTGATTGCGGGCATGGCGAGTGTTCCGAAACGCGCGACACGAGAACTCAATCGGAGCGGAGGCGAAGGGAGGCGAGCACGCGCCCGGCGTCGAGATCCGCGAGGTTCGCCTCTTGCACGACGTCCACGTCCGGGCCGCGCGGACGCATGCGCACGGGGTCGCTTTGACCGGACATCACGACGAGCGTGGGCGCGCCCACCGCGGCGGTGATGTGGACGGGACCGGTGTCGTTGCCCACCACGCCCCGCGCGCGGCGCGCGAGGGCGCCCAACTGCTTCAGGCCCGTGCGACCGCAGAGGTTCACCACCTCGGGCGCCGCGGCGCATAGTTCGTCGACCGAGGCTTGGTCGGCGGCGGTCCCGATGACGACGGACGCGAGACCTCGCCGCTCGGCGAGCAGACGCGCGAGGTCCGCGTAGCGCGCGGCCGGCCAGCGTTTTTCGAGTCGGTGCGGCGCGCAGCCGGGCACGAGCAGCACGAAGCGCTCCGGCAAGGCGGGCAAGCCGTCGAGCGGCGCGTCGAGCCAGGAAAGATCCACCGGCCGATCAAGCCGCGGCACGCCCGCCGCCTCGATCATGCGCAGCTGGCGCTCCGGCACGGGCAAATTGGCCGTGCGGTATTCACGCCATGGATGCGAACACCCGCTCGCGATCCCCGCCCACTCGGGCCGGCGGCCGGGGCCGAGCAGCCGGTGGTATATGCCGGTGCGCCCGTTGCACTGAAGGTCGTAGACGCGGGCGAATTTTCCCGCCCGCAGGCGGGCGCGCGTCGCGAGCCAGCGGTCGATGCGAAACCCTCGGGGCGTGAGATCGGCGATCACCTCGTCGAACCACGGCAGGTCCGCCGCGAACTTCGCGAAGGCGGGACGCGTCAGCAGGCTGATCCGATCGCCCGCGTGATGCGCGCGGATCGCCTGGAACGCGTCCATCGCGAGGAACAGGTCGCCGAGGGCGCCGAGCTTGATGACGAGAATATTTCGGGCGGCCATGCGCGGGCGAAACGGCGGGGAGGGAAAACAAACGCGGCGCCGGGACTCAGGCTTTGTAATATTTCTTCGGGCGACGCGCCGGCGGTATCGCGTTGCGCGTGTCGACGACGGGAACGGGGAAGCCCGAGAAGTCGAAGCTCTTGTAGGCGTCGTGCCCGGTGGAGAGGAGGATGAGGTCGTGATCGGGCGTGATCGCGGCGACCGACCTGCGGCCGGCGTATTCGGCATGCTCGCGCGTCCTCGGCACCACCGGCACGAAGGGGTCGTGATACTCGACCTTCGCGCCGAGCGCCTCGAGTTTCTCGATGAGCTTGTAGGTGGGCGACTCGCGGTCGTCGTCGACGTTGGCCTTGTAGGCGAGGCCGAGGATCAGCACGCGCGCGCCTTTCACCGCCTTTCCCTCCTCGTTGAGCGCCTCGAAGCAAACTTTGACCACATGGTCGGGCATGGCGGTGTTGATCTCGCCCGCCAGCTCGATGAAACGCGTGTGCTGGCCGAACTCGCGCGCCTTCCAGGTGAGATAAAACGGGTCGATCGGGATGCAGTGCCCGCCGAGGCCCGGGCCGGGATAGAAGGGCATGTAGCCGAAAGGCTTGGTCTTGGCCGCCTCGACGACCTCCCAGATGTCGATGCCCATGGCGCCGTAAACGAGCTTGAGCTCGTTGACCAAGGCGATGTTCACCGAGCGAAAGATGTTCTCCAGCAGCTTGGTCGCCTCCGCCGCGCGGCAGGAGCTCACCGGCACGAGTTTCTCGATCGCTCGGCCGTAGAGGGAGAGCGCTTTTTCCAAGCACGCGGGCGTGAAGCCGCCGACGACCTTCGGGATGCGCGCGACCTTGCTGTCGGGGTTGCCCGGGTCTTCGCGCTCGGGCGAAAACGCGAGGTGAAAGTCGGCGCCGGCCTTCAGGCCCGAACCCGTCTCCAGCACCTCGCGCAACTCGCCGTCGGTCGTGCCGGGATAGGTGGTCGACTCGAGCACGACGAGCATGCCCTTGCGCACATGCGGCGCGAGGGCGCGGCCGGTGTCCAGCACGTAGCTGAGATCGGGTTCGCGGAATGCGTTCAAAGGCGTCGGCACGCAAAGCACGACGGCCTCGACCTCGCTCGCGCGGGAAAAATCGGTGCTGGCCGAAAAGCGCCCGGCGGAGTGCTGCTCGGCCACCGCCTCGGCGGGGATGTGTTTGATGTAACTGCGCCCGGCGTTGATCGCCTCGATCTTCATCGGATCGATGTCCAAACCCAGCACGCGGCAGCCCGAACGGGCGAATTGCAACGAGAGGGGCAGGCCGACGTAGCCGAGTCCGACGATCGCGAGGGATTTCATGAAGCCCGACAGAGCAACCGCCCCCGCGCGCGGCTTCAAGACCGCGGTTTGGGACCGCTTCCCTCTGTAGGCCCGACCGCCGGCCAAGCCTACCGACCGCGCGGCGTCGCCAGCAGCTCGCGATAAACCGCCTCCGTCGAGCGGCACATCGCGTCGAGCGTGTAGGCCTCGGGGATCGGTCCCGGCTCCGGACGTTCCGCCAACACGCGCCGAACCACCGCCAAAAGCCCCGCCTCGTCCCCAAGCCGCACGCAGCCCGCCGGGAAAAGGGTCCTCAACTGCTCCCCCACCCCTCCGTGGTCGTAGCCGACAAAACGCCGGCCAAGCGCCAGAGTCTCGACCACCGTGCGGCCGAAGGACTCCGGTTGCTGGGACAACGAAAGCACGAGGTCGCTCACCGCCATGATCTCGCGCAGGTCCGACCGGTGCCCGAGGAAGGAGATGTCGGCGTCGAGCCCGAGCCTCGCCACCTTCGCGCGCAGTTCCCCGAGATACTCGCGCTTTTTCGGATGCGTGTCGCCCACCACGAGGCCGTGCGCCGGCACCCCGCCCAGCTTGAGCGCCGCGACCAGCCCGAAGAAATCCTCGTGCCCCTTCAATCGCGTGATGCGCCCCGGGAGAACCAGCAAGACCTTGCCCGCCAGCGCCGCCTGCTCGCGCCGCCAGGTCTCGAGCCAGGCGGCGTCGGGCGCGAATCCCCGCGGATTTCGCTCCGGCTCCACCCCGCGCGGAATCACGCGGATCGCCGACTCCGGCGTCTTGGGAAAGTTTGCCAGCACGTAATCCCGGATGCACTCGGAGACCGCGATCACCCGCTCGCCCCGCGTCATGATCGCCGAGTAGGCGTTCACCGAGTAGAAGCCGTGCACCGTGCTGACGAAGCGCGGGCGGGAAACAGGGTCCGTCTTGCGCAGGGCCAGCCACGCGACCCAGCCCGGCACGCGGGAACGGATGTGCACGATGTCGGGCTTCTCCGTCGCGAAAAGCCGGCGCAGCGGCCGCACCTGCAAGAGCGTCCCGAGTCGCTTCTTGTGCACGGGCAGCGCGACATGCCGGGCGCCCAGCTCCTCCAGAGCCCGCACCTGTCGTCCTCCGTTGGATACGACGAGCGCCTCGTGCCCCTCGCGCACGAGATGCCCGGCGATCTCGATCGTGCCGCGCTCCACGCCGCCCGCGTTCAACTCGGGGAGAATCTGCAGGACCTTCATCGGGAACGGGTCTTCGCCGCCGCGCCAAACCACCGCGCCACGATCAGGTCCGCGCAACGCCCGGCCTCGTGGAAACGCTCCGAGGGCGCCGTCGCCCGCCCGGGAAACTCCGCGACCAAACCCGCCGCGACGAGCCCCGCCACCGCACGCCCCGGCCGTCCGCCATCGCCGCCCGCCTTCGCCGGGGGCGCGGGCAGGACCCCGGTCGCCGCGCCCGCCGTAAGCGCCTCGTGGACCATCGAGACGCTGTCCGCCGTCACCCACACCACCGACGAGCGCGCCAGTTCGCCCGCCAACCAGCTCGGACCGGTTTCCTGATGCGGCGCTTTGGCCACGCGCGGACGCGCTTCCGCCGGCAGTTCCAACCCCCGCAAAAATCCGCCCGGCGTGCGGCGCGAATCGGCCACCGTCCACTCGAGATCGGGCCCGGCCGCGAGGACGCGCGCGATCATCGGCGCGAGCGCCTCGCCGTCCCAGCCGTGATGCTTCGACGGGCCGCCGATCAGGACCAGTCCGCGCGCCTCCTTGGCCGGCAGCTCCTCGGGCACGCGATTCAACGCGCCGCGCGTCAGCACGCGTTTCCCCGAGTCCACCGCGCCTTCCGCGACATCGTGACGCGGCACGAGCGCGAGGTCGAAAAACGCCAGCGGCAGGCTCGGCTTCATGACGACCACCGAGCGGGCGCCAAACTTCCTCGCGGCCCGCCAGAGCGGCAAATGCGTGCGGTGCCCCGCCGCGATCACGAGATCGGGACGCCCGCCTCCGTCGGCCGGCTCGGCCGCCGCCGCGCGCATCCGCGACCACGCCGACGCCTTCGGATCAAACTTGACCACTTCGTGCGTCGCGCCCGTCCTCCGCGCCAAGGCGAGCGCGAGCCCGACGCTCTGGTTTTCGTGCCCGGGACGCCCGTCCGACAGCACGCGGATGCGCCGCAACGTCCTCTCTTGAGGTCCGGCCGCGCTCATGGCTTCGCCTCCCCGGCGGCTTTTGGAGAGACGCCGTTCCCGGCGTCCGAGCCCGCGTCCCGCACGGATTTTGCCGGCGCGCAATCCACCCAGCCGAGCCCCAGCGCCCGCGCCGCCTTGCGCAGCGCCTTGGGCGCCGCTCGGGTGCCGACGACAAACTCCAGAGGCTGCCCGTGCGCCACGTCGATCCGGCGCAGAAACGCCCCGTAGTCCTCGCCCGCCTGGTGATGCACCGCGCGTCCATGCGCCCCTGCCTCGTTCGGCTCGGCCGCGCCGTCGGCGATCGCGATCTCGTAGTCCACGTCGTCGGGCGACGCCTTCGGAAGCGCCGGCAGCCCCTGCCCGCGCTCGACCCACGCGAGCGCGCGGCGGCGCTTCGTCGGCGCGACATCGGCCGACCGCGCGGGCTTGCCCGGCAGGCGATGCGGTTCGCCGCGCCGGATCTTCCAACGGTCTTGCAACCAAAACACGTCCGCCGGGCTCACGCGCATCATCCGCTCCAGCAGGCGCATCACGCCCGCCGTCGTCGGCTCGCCCGCCTCCAACGCATGGAAACCCATTTCCCAACGCCCCTCGCCGACCGTGCGCAACGAGACGCCGACCACCGCCGCGCCCGTGCGCCGCGCGAGAATCGCCGGGATCGGCGTGCAACTCGTCAGCCGGCCGAAAAACGGCACCAGTTCGCCGATCGTCCCCGCGCGCTGGTCGGCCAGCACGCCCAGCACGCCGCCGCGCCGGAGAAAGCCCGCCATGCCGAGCGGATTGTCGTCCTTGGAGAAGAGCGAGATCCCGCGCCGGGCCCGGGCCGCCACCACCCGCGCGTTCATGATCGGGTTGTTCAACGGACGATACACCGTCGCCCCCCGCACGCCCGGCGGCAGCAATTTCGGAAACCACTGCGCCAGCGCCTCCCAGTTGCCCATGTGCGCCAGCACCATCACCACGCCTTTGCCCCGCGCGAGCGCCTCGCGATACACGATCTCGTCGCGCACGACGAGGGCGCGGGACAACGACCGTTCGCCCATGTTGGCCGTTCGCAGCGCGCCGAGCAGGTTGGCCCCGCTGCGCCGGAAAACCTCCCGCGTCAGCGTCCGCAGCTCCTCCGCCGTGCGCTCCCCCGCGAAGGCGATGCGCAGATTGCGCGCCACCACGCGACGACGTTTCGCCAGAATCATCCACGCCAGCCCGCCCGCCAGCCGCCCGAACCCCGCCACCCAGGGCAGCGGCACCAGCCCCAACACCGCCTCCATCGCCACCGAGGCCGCCGTCTCCATGCGCCACTTCAGACGCCGCCCCGCCGTCGGCCGGATGAGCTCGCGCCGATAGGCCGTCGCGTCGGCGGCGGATTCGGAGGGGATGGCGGGCTCGGAGGACATCGCGGCGGGAAAAGAGAAGGAACGCGCGAGGCTTGGCCCGCCCCCCGCCCTCCGCAAGCCCGCGAACGATTCTCCAAACACCTGCGCCCGCGCTTGCGCACGCCGCCCGCACGCGACTTCTTCCCTCTGCCTCGGCTTTCCGGCTCCCGCTTTTCGACCCAGCTCCTCGCACCAAGCTCCCTGCTCCCAGCTCGACCATGCCGCTTCTCGACGTCTCCGACCTGCGCACCAGCTTCCACACCCGCGGCGGTGTTTTCCGCGCCGTCGATGGCGTGAGCTTCCAACTCGAGCGCGGCGAGACGCTCGGGCTCGTCGGCGAATCCGGCTCCGGCAAATCCGTCACCTGCGCCTCGCTTCTCCGCCTGCTCCCCACCCCGCCCGCCCGCATCGAGGGAACGCACGCGAAGTTCGACGGCCTCGACCTCCTCCGCGCCACCGACCGCGAGATGCGCTCCGTCCGCGGCAAGCGCATCGGCATGATTTTCCAGGACCCGATGACCTCGCTGAATCCCTACCTCCGGATCAGCGACCAGCTCATCGAACCGCTCCTCATTCACGAAAAAATCTCCCGCAAGGCCGCCCTCGATCGCGCCCTGCAAATGATGCAGGCCGTGGGCATCAACGACGCCGCCAACCGCCTCCACGCCCACCCGCACCAGTTCTCCGGCGGCATGCGCCAGCGCGTCATGATCGCGATGGCGCTCATCGCCCGCCCCGAGCTCCTCGTCGCCGACGAGCCCACCACCGCCCTCGACGTCACCGTCCAGGCGCAGATCCTCGAGCTCATCAAAAAACTCCAGAAGGAGATGGGCATGGCCGTCATCTTCATCTCCCACGATCTCGGCGTCGTCTCCGGCCTCTGCGACCGCGTCATGGTCATGTATGCCGGCCGCATCGTCGAAACCGCCGACGTCCGCAGCCTCTTCAAAAATCCGCGCCATCCCTACACCCGAGCCCTTCAGCGTTCCATCCCCGCGCTCCAACCCAAAGGCTCCGAGCTCTACACCTTGCGCGGCCTCCCGCCCGACCTCTCAAAACCCATCGCCGGCTGCCCCTTCGCCGAGCGTTGCGAATACGCCGCCGACAAATGCCGCGTCGGCCCCCCCCCCCCGCTCTTCGAACAGGCCCCCGGCCACGCCCACGCCTGCCTCCGCGCCAAAGACGGGGAGATTTGAGGAAATGACCAATGCCCAATGACCAAGGACCAATGAAAAAGCCTATCGTCGTCCGATCCCGTTCCGCCATTCCGCATTCCTCTCCGTCCATTGGTCATTGGACATTGGTCATTGGTCATTCGGCACAAACAAGCGCCGCCCCCTTCGCCTCCTGAGTCCCACCCGCGCCGCCATGCCGCCCGCCGCCCCCATCCTCGAACTCCGCGACGTCCGCACGCACTTCCCCGTCGAGCGCGGCCTGATTTTCAAAAAGCACGTCGGCACCGTCAAAGCCGTCGACGGCGTCAACCTTACCCTCGGCCGCGGCGAGGTCCTCGGCCTCGTCGGCGAATCCGGCTGCGGCAAATCCACCCTCGCCCGCACCATCATGGGCCTGCTCCCCGCCACCGGCGGCAGCGTCTGGCTCGAGGGAAAAAACATCACCGAGTCCGCCGCCGAGGGCGACGCCCGCCGCGCGCTCCAGATGGTGTTCCAAGACCCCTTCGCCTCGCTCAACCCCCGCATCAACGTCGCCGAAGCCCTCGCCGAACCGCTCCGCGTCCACCGCCTCCGCCCCGCCGCCGAGATCCCCGCCCGCGTCGCCGAACTCGCCGCCCTCGTCGGCATCCCCGCCCGCAACCTCTCGAAATACCCGCACGAGTTCTCCGGCGGCCAGCGCCAGCGCATCGCCATCGCCCGCGCCCTCGCCCTCGAGCCGCGCGTCATCGTCGCCGACGAACCCGTCTCCGCCCTCGATGTCTCGATCCAGGCGCAGATCCTCAACCTCCTCGCCAAGCTCGTGCGCGAGCTCGGGCTCAGCCTGGTCTTCATCGCCCACGACCTCTCGGTCGTGAAACACCTCTCCGACCGCGTCGCCGTGATGTATCTCGGCAAGATCGTCGAGCTCGGCCGCGCCGAGGACGTGATCGAGCGCCCTCAGCATCCCTACACGCGCGCCCTCGTCAGCGCCGTGCCGCGCCCCGACCCCGAAGGCGAACGCGCCCGCCAGCGCATCGTCCTCGCCGGCGACCCGCCCAGCCCGCTCAACCCGCCCCCCGGCTGCCCCTTCCATCCGCGTTGTCCCCACGCGCAGGAGAAATGCAAGGCGACGGTCCCGCCCCTCGCCCCCTTCGCCGGCCGCGACGCCGCCTGCATCCGCCTCGGCGAGATCTGAAACCGGACGTCCGCCAACCCGGGCTAATAAAACCGGCAAGGGCGGCTCCTGTTTCCGACACGGCTCCAAGCCCGTGTTGCCACCGTGCGCGCGAGCGGATAGCACGGAGATCCCCTGCTTCCCCCTCGCCTCCGGTTCCCTCCTGCGGGCGCACCCTCCCCATCCATGCCCCTAGCATCCGCCTCCCCTCGCCCGTTCTTCGGCATCCTCGTCGGGCTTTTCGCCCTCGCCGCCCCCGCCTCGGCCCAGACCGCCTCCGCGGTGATCAACGAGATCAACTACGCCCCGAGCGGCTCCGACAACCCCGCCGAGTTCGTCGAGCTGCACAACCCCGGCGCCGCCCCCCTCGACCTCTCCGGTTGCAAATTCGACTCCGGCGTCGACTACGTTTTCCCCGCCGGCACCGTCCTGCCCGCCCACGGCTACCTCGTCGTCTCCGCCGACCCCGCCGCCTTCGCCACCCGCTGGGGCTTCACGCCCCTCGGCCCCTGGACCGGCAAGCTCAGCAACGACGGCGAACGCGTCCGCCTCCGCACCGCCGCCGACGTGACCCTCGACAGCGTCACCTACGGCGCCGGCTTCCCCTGGCCCACCGCCGCCCGAGGCGACGGCTCCTCCATGGAGCTCATCAACGCCTCCCTCGACAACGACCTCGGCGGCTCGTGGCGCTCCTCCGGCCAGCCCGCCGGCGTCGCCGAGCCCCAGGTCTACGTGCCCGCCAACGACGTCGCCTGGCGCTACCGCAAGGGCACGAGCGAGGCGTCCTCCCCCGCCGGCGCCTGGCGCGCGGTCGGGTTCGTCGAGGACTCCTCGTGGCAGACCGCCCAGACCTCCGTCGGCTTCGGCGACAACGACGACCACACGATCCTCACCGACATGGTCGGCGCCTACTCCTCCCTCTTCCTGCGCCGCGTCTTCACCATCCCCGCCGGCGGCCGCCCGTCCGCGCTCAAGCTCCGCGTCCGCGTCGACGACGGCTGCATCGTCTGGATCAACGGCCACGAGGTCGCCCGCCCCCACGTCGACGCCGGCCTCTCGCCCGCCTACAATTCCCTCGCGCAAAACCACGAGGCCGACCTCGTCGCCTTCGAGGAGTTCACCCTCTCCGGCGCCGACGCCTACCTCGTCGAGGGCGACAACGTCATCGCCGTCCAGGCATTCAACTCCACCGTCGCCAGCAGCGACTTCACCATCGACGTCTCGCTCGAGGAATCGTTCTCCGCCGCCTCCTCGGTGGCGCCCACGCCCGGCGCGGCCAACTCCTGCGCCGCCGCCGGCGCCCCGCCCGCCATCCGCCAGGTCGCCCACACCCCGCTCGTCCCCGCCGCCGGCGCCTCCGTCACCATCACCGCCAAGGTCACCGACGCCGACGGCGTCGCCTCCGTCTCCTGCCTCTACCAACTCGTCTCGCCCGGCGCCTACATCCGTAAGACCGACGCCGCCTACGCCGCCGGCTGGACCACCCTCGCCATGACCGACGACGGCACCAACGGCGACGCGCTCGCCGCCGACGGCGTCTACACCGCCCTCATCCCGGCCTCGGCCAACACCCACCGCCGCCTCGTCCGCTACCGCATCCAGGCGGCGGATACGGCCGGTTCCTCGGTCACCGTCCCCTACGCCGACGACGGCAGCCCCAACTTCGCCTACTTCGTCTACACCGGCGTCCCCGCCTGGTCCGGCGCCTTCAACCCCGGCGTCACCGCCCCCGTCTCCTACTCGCCCGCGCTACAGAACTCGCTCCCGGTCTACCAGCTCGTCGCGAACGGGACCGACGTCGCCAACAGCCAATACAACTCCTCCTACAACGGCCAGCGCTTCCCGGGCACCCTCGTCCACGAGGGCGTCGTCTACGACCACATCCAGTTCAACAACCGCGGCGAGGCCTCCACCTACGTCTCCGGCAAAAACAAGTGGCGCTTCCACTTCAACCGCGCCCGCGACCTCGCCGCCCGCGACAACTGGGGCCGCCCCTACCCCGAGACCTGGGACGAGCTCAACCTGAACGCCTGCGCCAGCCCCTGGGCCGCCGTCCACCGCGGCATGGCCGGCGTGGAGGAGGCCGTCTCCCTCCGCCTCTACGAGCTCATCGGCCTCGCGTCTCCAAAATCCCACTACCTCCACTTCCGCGTCGTCGACGACGCCTCCGAGACCGGCGCCACCCAGTTCCAGGGCGGCGACCC
>CBINJQ010000102.1:0-11685 GCA_966251015.1 uncultured Akkermansia sp.
TGTGCTTCGGGCCGCTCGCGTCGGCGGTGAGGAAGGGCAGGTTGATCTCCGTCTCCGCGACCGACGACAGCTCGATCTTGGCCTTCTCCGCCGCCTCCTTGAGGCGCTGGATGACCATCTTGTCCTTCGAGACGTCGATGCCGGTGTCCTTCTTGAACTCGGCGATGAGCCAGTCCATGACCCGGATGTCGATGTCGTCGCCGCCGAGGTGGGTGTCGCCGTTGGTCGACACGACCTCGACCACCTTGTCGCCGACTTCCAGCGCCGAGATGTCGAAGGTACCGCCACCGAAGTCGTAGACCGCGATGAGGTGGTCCTTGCCCTTGTCGAGGCCGTACGCCAGCGCGCCGGCGGTCGGCTCGTTGACGATACGCTTCACTTCGAGGCCGGCGATCTTGCCGGCGTCCTTGGTGGCCTGGCGCTGGGCGTCGTTGAAGTAGGCGGGGACGGTGATGACGGCCTCGGTGATCTTGGAGCCGAGGTAGGCTTCGGCGTCGGCCTTGAGTTTGCCGAGGACGAAGGCGGCGATCTGCTGCGGGGCGAACTGCTCGGTCTTGTCGCCGACCTGCACCTCGATGTAGGCGTCGCCGTTCTTGCCGGCCACGACCTTGTAGGGGAGGTTCTTCGCCTCCTCGCTCACCTCGGTGAACTTGCGGCCGATGAGACGCTTGGCGGAGAAAATCGTGTTCTTCGGATTCGTGACGGCCTGGCGCTTGGCGGCCTGGCCGATCACGCGCTCACCGGTCTTGGTGAAAGCGACGATGGAGGGCGTGGTGCGCGCGCCTTCCGCGTTGGGAATGACGACCGGCTCGCCGCCTTCCATGACGGACATGCAGGAGTTGGTCGTGCCGAGGTCGATGCCGAGAATGTAGTGGGCCATGATACCCGCAACATAAGCAGGCGACGTGCGCAACGGATGCCATCTCCCATTAACCGTTAAACAATAGCGTTTAATAAATTCTCCCGGGACGCGACCAAGGCGCGTCGGCATTGCGCGCAGAGACGCTTTGGCCCACTTCAGCGGCCCGATGACTCACACCGAGTCCGCCCATGTCCCGGTGTCACAGCTTCAACAAGGGAGTGTTTTCGCGGTGCGCATCGCGGCTTGTTACCCCGCCCCTTCCCGGACTTAAGGTGCGTGAATGGAAATCGAGGTCACGCTTCCCGACGAAGTCGCCGTGATGACGCTGCCCGGAATGGCGTTTTTCCCGCAGGCGCTTCTTCCGCTGCACATCTTCGAGCCGCGGTATCAACACATGCTGCGCGACTCGCTGGATTCGCACCGTCTGTTCGCGGTCGCCGGACTCGACGCGACCGCGTCGGCGGCCGCGAAATCCTTCGAGCCGCTTTATCGCGTCGCCACGGTGGGCATCGTGCGCGCCTGCCAAGGCCGGGCGGACGGCACCTCCAATCTCCTGTTGCAAGGGCTGACCCGCGTGGCGGTCACCGAGATTCTCGGCGAGGAGCCCTATCGCCGGATAAAGATCCGCGCGTTGAGCAGCACCCCCGGCGCCAGCGACGAGGAAAACGACCGTCTGCGTCGGCGGCTTTCGCGTCTGCTGGGAACCCGGCGTCGCCTGGGCGGCGAGGGGGCGGACGAGCTCACCGCGTTTCTCCGGTCCATCGAGGACCCGGAGACCTTCGCGGATCTCGCCGCCTTTAATCTGTGCAGCGACGCCCGGCTCAAGCAGCGACTCCTCGAGACGCTCAATGTCCACGACCGGATCGCCCTTCTCAACGACTGGGCGCAACGCGAGATCGACTCGCTTCGCCTCCGAAAGCTCCTCCAGGGAAAACTTCCGGACGAAGACATCACGAACAACTGATCGCGTCGGCGAAGGGCGGCCATCGCACGCCAACGTCGCGGTCAAATCGCTCCGAGTATCCGGCGCGCAGCTTCGGGGCCGGATGAGCGACCCGGAAACCCGGCCGGCGCGCGCGTGCTTTCGCATCGGCAAGAAAAATGCTTCGCCGAGGGAGCCGAAGCTTGCTGCGTCCCGGGCGGAGACTTATCCGCCTTCCCTTCCGGCTCTTCACACATGTCCCATTCGCGCAAAGGCATCGTCCTCGCCGGAGGCTCCGGCACCCGGCTCTACCCGCTCACCATCGCCGTCAGCAAACAGCTGATGCCGGTCTACGACAAACCCATGATCTATTACCCGCTGTCGGTCCTCATGCTGGCCGGCATCCGGGATATTTTGATCATCACCACGCCCGACGACCAACCGCTGTTTCGCCGTCTTCTCGGCGATGGTTCCGCCTTCGGCCTGCGCCTGGACTACGCCGTGCAGCCGTCGCCCGACGGCCTCGCGCAGGCCTTCACGATCGCGGCCGACGTCGGCTTCCTCCAAGCCGAGCCGGTGGCGCTGGTGTTGGGCGACAATCTCTTCTACGGCGCCGACTTCGCCGCCGCGGTTCAAACCGCCGGCGCGGACGTCGACGGCGCGACGATCTTCGGCTATCGCGTCGCCGATCCCGCCGCCTACGGGGTGGTCGAGTTCGACGCCTCCGGACGAGTCCTTTCGCTCGAGGAAAAACCCGCGCGCCCCAAGTCGTCCTACGCCGTGCCGGGGCTTTATTTTTATGACGCCCACGTCGTGCCGCTCGCCCGTTCGCTCCGCCCCTCCAGCCGCGGAGAACTGGAGATCACCGACCTCAACCGCCTTTATCTCGAACGCGGGGCGCTCAACGTGAAACTTCTCGGCCGAGGCACGGCGTGGCTCGACACCGGCACGCACGCGAGCCTGCTGGAGGCGGGCGACTTCGTGCAGGTGATCGAAAACCGCCAGGGCCTGAAAATCGCCTGCCTCGAGGAGATCGCCCACCGCCAGGGCTGGCTCGACGCCGCCGGCGTGCTTCGCCAGGCCGACCGACTCGGCCGCTCCTCCTACGCCAAGTATCTTCGCGCTCTCGTCTCCGACCGCTGAACCCCGGACGCGGCCGCCCCCACCTCCTCTTCCTCGCACACTCTCCCCACGATGATTTTCCTTCTCGGCGGCTCAGGCTATGTCGGTCGCGCCTACCAGTCGTTGCTCTCCGCCAAAAACGTCCCGTTCCGCAACATCACCCGCGCCGATCTCGACTACTCCGATCCCTCGGTCCTTGCGAGGGCGCTGCGCGACGGCGGCGCCACCTTCCTCATCAACGCCGCCGGCTACACCGGGAAGCCCAACGTCGACGCGTGCGAGCTGCACAAGACCGACTGCCTTTTTGGCAACGCCGTGCTGCCCGGACGCGTCGCCGCCGCCTGCGCCGAGGCCGGCGTGCCCTGGGGCCACGTCTCCTCCGGTTGCATCTACACCGGCGCCCGGCCCGACGGCACCGGCTTCACCGAGGACGACGCGCCCAACTTCAGCTTCCGCCAGAACAACTGCTCCTTCTATTCCGGCACCAAGGCGCTCGGCGAGGAGGCCATCGCCGGGGCGCCCTCCGCCTACGTCTGGCGCCTGCGCATTCCCTTCGACCACCGCGACGGCCCGCGAAACTACCTGACGAAGCTCATGCGCTACCCCCGCCTCCTCGAGGCGACCAACAGCATCTCCCAACTCGACGAATTCGTCGCCGCCACCTTCGCCTGCTGGGAACGGCGCGTGCCCTACGGGATCTACAACGTCACCAACCCCGGCCGGATCACCACCCGCGAGGTCGTGGATCTCATCCTCGAAAGCGGCGTGCACCCGAAGGCGTATCAGTTTTTCCACGACGACGCCGAGTTCATGTCCACCGCCGCGAAAACCCCGCGGAGCAACTGCGTGCTCTCCACCGCCAAGCTCTCCTCCGTCGGCATCACCCTCGCCCCCGTGCGGGACGCGATCCGGGATTCGCTCCGCCGCTGGCAACCCGCCGCCCAAGCCTCATGAAAATCCTCGTCACCGGCGGCGCCGGCTTCATCGGCTCCAACCTCGTCCGTCTCCTCGTCGAGACCCGCGGCCACGAGGTGCTCACCCTCGACGCGCTGACCTACGCCGGAAACATCCATTCGCTCGCAGACCTGGAGCGACATCCCCGGCACCGCTTCCTGCGCGCCGACATCTCCGACCACGAGGCGTTGACCCGCGCCTTCGGCGATTTCCAACCGGACTGGGTCATGCACCTCGCCGCCGAGAGCCATGTCGACCGCTCCATCGACGGCCCCGGCGCGTTCATCCAGACCAACGTCGTGGGCACCTTCACGCTGCTGCAAGCCGCGCGCGCCCACTTCGAGAAGCTCGCCGGCGCGGCCCGCGAACGCTTCCGCTTCCTCCACGTCTCCACCGACGAGGTCTATGGCTCCCTGGGCGCGGAGGGCCGTTTCACCGAGACCACGCCCTACTCGCCCCACTCGCCCTATTCCGCCAGCAAGGCCGCCAGCGACCACCTCGCCCGCGCCTGGGCCGACACCTACGGGCTGCCCGTCCTCGTCACCAACTGCTCCAACAACTACGGCCCCTATCAGTTTCCGGAAAAACTCATCCCGGTCGTGATCCTGAAAGCGCTTCGCGGCGCCCCGATCCCGGTCTACGGCAAAGGCGAAAACATCCGCGACTGGCTCTACGTCGGCGACCACGCCGAAGCCCTCCATGCCGTCGTCTCCCGCGGCCGCGTCGGCCACACCTACAACATCGGGGGCGACAACGAGCGCAAAAACATCGATCTCGTCCGCCTCCTTTGCGGCCTGCTCGACGAACTTCGCCCCCGCGAAGACGGCCGCCCCTACGCCGACCAGATCAACTTCGTCTCGGACCGCCCCGGCCACGACTTCCGCTACGCCATCGACGCCACCAAGATCAAAACCGAGCTCGGATGGCGCCCCGCCCAGGACCACGCCTCCGGCTTCCGCTCCACCGTGCGCTGGTATCTCGACAACGAAGCCTGGACCCGGCGCATCCTCGACGGCAGCTACCGGCTCGAACGTCTCGGCCTCGGCTGATCGCGCGGAGCTCCCCGACCAGGCCCGCTCCGCCCGGCGTCCTCGCCATGCCCACGGCCCGTCCCCACATCCTGCACGTCACCAACGCCCATCGCGGCGGCGGCGGCTCCGACAACGCCTGGACGCGCACCCGCCAGCTCCTCGAGGCGGACGGCCAGGACATCGGCTGGTTCGAGCGCCACAGCGGACATCTCCCGCCGGGTATCCGCGGCAAAATCCGCGCCGCCGTCGGCGGTCTCTACGCGCGCGAAGCCGTCCGCGCCTTTCGCCGCCGCCTCGCCGAACGTCGCCCCGACATCGTCCACGTTCACGAGCTCTACCCGCTCGTCTCGCCGTGGATTCTCCCGCTCTGCCGTCGCGCCGGCATCCCGGTGGTCATGACCGCCTACGATTTTCGCCTCACCTGCCCCGTCGCCACGCACTTCGACGGACGCGGTCTCTGCCACGCCTGCCAGGAGCACGGCGCGCACCACGCGCTCCTTCGCAACTGCCGGGAGAACCGGCTGGAGAGCGCCGCCTTCGCCGCGCGACACGCCCTCGCGCGCCGCTTCGGCCTCTTCACTCGCAACGTCGACCACTACCTCGTCCTCACCCGCTTCTGCGCCGAATGGCTGCGACGCGACGTCGGCGTGCCCGCCGGCCACATCACGCTCTCGCCCTGCGTCATCGACGTGCCGGACGTCCCCGTGCCGGACCCCGGCGCCGGCGACTATCTCGCCTTCGCCGGCCGGCTCGTGTTGGAAAAAGGAATACACACGCTCCTCGCCGCCGCCCGCCTGGCCGATGTGCCCGTCCGCCTCGCCGTGCGCGGCGTGGAAACCGTCGGCCACCTGGACCTGCCGGCCAACGTGACCATCTTCCGTAATCGCGACCGCGCCGAGCTCGACGCCTTTTACCGCAGCGCCCGCGCCCTGGTCGTGCCCAGCGTCTGGTGGGAAACCTTCGGCATCGTGGCCGCCGAGGCCTCCGCGCTCGGCCTGCCCGTCATCGCCTCCGACATCGGCGCGCTCCGCGAAACCGTCGAGCACGAGGTGACGGGTCTGCGCGTGCCGCCCGGCGACGCCCCCGCGCTCGCGGCCGCGATGCGCAGGCTCTGGAACGATCCCGAGCTCGGACGTTCCCTCGGCGCCGCCGGCCGCGCCAAGGTTGTCCGCGAATACTCCGTCGCGCGCCACCTGGAGGCGCACCGCGAAGCCTATGATCGCGTCCTGGCCGGCGCCGATCACGCCCCCTGACCCGAAGCTCCGCCCCGGCCGCTCCGAGCGGCGTCGGGGCATAAAAAAGCGCGTCCCGCATCAGGGACGCGCCTTCGCGAAGGCAAATCGCTCGACTCGTCTTCCTCAGCGGCGCGCGCGACGGCGACCCAGCGTCGCCAAACCGAGCGCCAGCATACCGGCGCCGACGCCCCACGAGGAGGGCTCCGGAATCGCGGAGATTGTCACGCTCGTGACGTTGAAAGTCGCGGACTTGCCGAAAGTGTCCGACAAAAGAATCGCGCTCGGGGACGAGCTCACCGCGTAGGTCCCGACGTAATCGGCGAAATACACGTCCGGATCCGGCAGGCTTAGCGCCGACACGACATCAAAAGTCACGCCGGAGAGGTTGAGGTTGAACGAGATCATCGACAGCGGGAACCCGTCGAGGCTCAGACCGGTGTCATGCGTGGGAATCGTTTCGCTGGAAGCCAGAAGCACCAAGCTGGAGCTGGTGACTTGCAAGAAGCTGTAAGGCGAGCTGTTCGAGGTTTGGGGACGCGTCCACGAGCCGGTCAAACCGCCTCCCGACACGTCGGCCCATAATTCGGGATGAAGCGTCAGATCTTCATCGTGCCAGACGAAGGAGCTTCCCGGGCTGTAAATGCCCGTCGGCTCCGCAGGAGAGAAGTCGTTCAACTCGAAGGTGAACGAACCGGGAAGACCCACCGTGTAGGTGGTGAAGGCCGGGTCGGCCGCGGCAACCGTGCCCGTCACCGTAAACGTAACCGAAGCGGACGCGAGGGAGGCCAAGGCCATGCTCGCCGCAATCGCTAGAATTTTGCGCTGGAACATAAGGATTTTGTCAGGAATCGATTGGACAACAGGACGGACTGAGCACGAAGCGTGCCCCAAATCAATCCGCTAATCCATTCCTCCTCAAGGAAACCACCCATGCGGTCGCAAGGAAACACCGGGTTTTAAACGAAAATAAAACTCATTGTCAGCGAACCTTCGGCCTTGTTTCTGCTAACTGCGGCCAAGCAATTTCTTTGCTTCGCCCTTCCCGCCTCATCCTTTCCTCGCATCCATGGTCTCGCGTTTCGCGTCTCCTTTTACTCTGGCCGCCATCGTGCTGGCGGGCCTTCTCGCGGGCTGCGACGAGTCGGCGCGCCAAGGTCCGCCGTCTCCGACGGGTGTTCCGACTTTTTCCGGCTGGAGCACGCCTCCTTCGGCCTCGCCGATCATTCCGGCCGGCGCGCTCAAGACCGTCGGAACATGGAACGACCCCTGTGTTCTCGTCGAAAACGACGGGCTCGTCGCCTACCTTTCCTCCAACCGCGACGAACTCTTCAAGCCGCCGGTTGTTCCCTACCGGGCCGTGTCTTCCGACCGGGGCGCCACGTGGAAACTCGACCCCGCCACGCCGCTCCTCGACACGAACGGCACCCCCTTCGCGAGCATCGAGACCCCCTCGGTGGTGAAGTTCAACGGCGGCTACCATCTCTTCTTCACGGGCGTCTATCCCGCCGGCACCGCCTCCCCGATGGCCATCGGGCACGCCACTTCCGCGGACGGACGCTCATGGAAACTCGCGAACCAAGGCCGCCCCATCCTCCAGGCCACGGGCAAGGCCGCCGATTGGCATAGCTACCTGGTCGCCGAGCCGGGCGCCGCCGTTTTCCAGAACCGCCTCCATGTCTATTTCGCCGCCGTCGGCGCGCGTCCCGGCGGCAATCCGCCCCAGTTGCAAACGATCGGCCTGATCACCTCCGAGGACGGGAAAACATTCTCCGCGCCGCGCCAGGTTCTCTCGCAATCGGAGCTCTACCCGGCGTCCGCCGGCTTCGTGGGCTACACCACCCCGGCCCCCTTGGTGGCGGGGGACCGGCTGCATCTCTTCTACGCGGTCGCGCGCTTCCAGAAAGACGCCAACCCGCAGTGGTTTCAAACCGCCCTCCATCACGCGGTATCCGCCGACGGGATACGCTTCGCGCAAGACCCCGCCGCGCTCCTCCTGCGGGAAAGCCTGCCGTGGACCAGGAGCGAGATCCGCTCCCCCTTCGCCCTGCTCGAAGGCGACCAGGTGCGGCTCTTCTTCGCCGGCCACGGCGACGTCGCCGACCTCGTCCGCAAGGTCTCCTCCCGCCAGACCAGCGGCCAGTTCGGAATCGGCGAAGCTCGCCTGCCCCTCTCCGCCCTTCCGGCCCAAGCCCCCTAGCCGCGGGCCGCGTCCCCCTTCGTTCCGTCCATCCCTTCAACCTGCACCATCATCCAGCAATGAAAGTCGTCATCCTCTGCGGCGGCCGCGGCGTCCGCGCCTTCCCGTTCACCGAATATCTCCCGAAACCGATGCTGCCGGTCGGGGGCACGCCGATCATCGGCCACATCATCAAGAGCTACATCGCCCAGGGGTTTAAGGAATTCATTCTCGCCGCAGGCTATCGCAAGAACGTCCTCGACGACTACTTCGACCGCAAGGAGCTCGGCGCCCGGATCGACATCATCGACACCGGCGACTCCTCCGACACCGGTGATCGCATCCACGCCTGCCGCGACCTCGTCGGTGACACCTTCCTCGCGACCTACGGCGACGGCCTGTCGGACGTGCCCGTCTCCGAGGTCATCGCCCATCACCAGCGCCAGGGCGCACTCGCCACCGTCACCGCCGTTCCCCTGGTCTCCCAATACGGCGTGATCAAGACCGACGGCCAGGGCCTCGTCACCGCGCTCCTTGAAAAGCCGCGCATGAAGGAGCAGTGGATCAACGCCGGCTTCTTCGTCTTTTCCAAGGAGGTCTTCCAACACTGGCACGGCCACAACCTCGAGCGCGACGTCCTCCCTCGACTCGTCACGATGGGCCGCATGGCCGCCTACACCCACGACGGCTTCTTCAAGTCGATGGACAGCTACAAGGACCAGCAGGACTTCGAGGAGCTGTTCCACCCCGTGAATCCGCCTTGGGCCTGCAAACCCGTCCTCGCCGCCTCCGCCTGATTCCCCTCCGCGCCCCTGGCATCGCTCCCTCTCCGCACCTCCCGCTTCACCTTTCACCATGAGCTTCTGGAATAATCGCAACGTCTTCGTCACCGGATCCACCGGCTTTCTCGGCATGTGGCTCACCGACGCCCTCGTCCAATCCGGCGCGAACGTCGTCTGCCTCGTCCGCGACTGGAACCCCCGCGCGCCCTTCTTCCTCGATGGCATCCACGACCGCGTCACCACGGTCCGGGGCGCCCTCGAGGACTACGCCTGCCTCGAACGCGCCATCAACGAATACGAGATCGAGAGCGTCTTCCACCTCGCCGCCCAGGCCATCGTCGGCGTCGCCAACCGCAACCCGCTCGCCACCTTCGAGACCAACATCGCCGGCACCTGGAACCTCCTCGAAGCCTGCCGCCGCGTCTCCACCGTCAAACGCGTCGTCGTCGCCTCGAGCGACAAGGCCTACGGCGACCACAAGGTCCTCCCCTACGACGAGGATTTCGCCCTCCAAGGACGCCACCCCTACGATGTCTCCAAGAGCTGCGCCGACCTCATCAGCCTCACCTACGCGCACACCTACAAGCTCCCCGTCTCGATCACCCGCTGCGGCAATCTCTTCGGCCCCGGCGACCTGAATTTCAGCCGCATCATCCCGGGCACCATCCAGTCCATCCATCGCGGCGAACGTCCGATCATCCGCAGCGACGGCTCGCCCAAGCGCGACTACGTCTTCGTCAAGGACATCGTCCAGGCCTACCTCACCCTCGCGGAGCAGATGGACCGTCCCGAGGTTCGCGGCCGCGGCTGGAACTTCGGCACCGGCACGCCCCTCAGCGTGCTCGAGCTCATCCGCCTCCTCCTCGACCGCGCCGGCGCCGGCCACATCGAGCCCGACGTGCGCAACGAAGCCAAGGGCGAGATCCTCCACCAATATCTCAGCAGCGACGCCGCCAACCGCGAGCTCGGCTGGTTCCCCGGCGCCCCGCTCGCCGACCGCCTGTCCGAGACCATCCACTGGTATCGCTCCTACTTCGAGCGCGCCGCCGCCCCCGCCGTGCTCGCCACCTAAGCCGGCTCGCGCCGCCCGGCCTCGCTTCGCCATGGGCACCATATTTGTCGGCGTCCCCACCTTCAACCGCCCCGTCTACCTGCGCGAGACGTTGGAGAGCCTTCGCGCCCAGACGCACGGAGACTGGACGGCCTTGGTCAGCGACAACGCCTCCGCGCCCGAGGCCGCCGCCGCCGCCCGCGCCTTGGTCGAGTCGTTCAACGATCCGCGCATCCGCTTCCACGCCCAGCCCGCCAACCTCGGCGAATACGGCCAGGGACGCACCTTCCGGGCCGCCGCCGAGGAATCCGGGGCGGAATTTTTCGTCATCCTCCACGACGACGACATTCTCCATCCCGCCCACCTGGCCCGGTCCTTGGCCCGCCTCCGATCCGACCCCGCCCTCGCGTTTCACGTCGGAGGAGCCGACGCCATCGGAGCCGCCGGCGAGCCGCTTCCCGACGTGGCCGACTGGTATCGCCGTCATCACGGGCGCGAAGGTCGCCCCGCCGGGCAAATCGACGTGCTCGACACGCTCATGACGCACGGTCTCGCGCCCATCTGCGGCACCGTCTTCCGCCGCTCCTGGCTGGAGCGCTCCGGCTTCGTCGACCCGGATCTGCACGGCAACTTCCCCTTCGAGTTGAACCTCTTCCTTCGACTCGGGGAAATCGGCTGCCAGGCGTGGTTCGACCCCGAGCCGACGATTTCCTTCCGCTTCCACGACGGCGCCCTCCGCCGCAGTGATCGGCTCATGCAGAACGCCCAGGTGGTCGACAACATGATCACCCTCTTCGCCCGCCGCCGTTTCCGAGGCCGCCCCGAGCGACGCCGCCGCGTCCTGCTCGCCCGCCTTCACCGAGCCCGTTCCATCCTCGAGCTCCGCGCCGGACGGCCCGCCTCCGCCCGCGCCGCCCTCTTCGCCGCCCTCGCCGTGCGTCCCTTTGCCCCTCGCGCCTGGCTTCTCCTGCCCGGCCTGCTGCTCGCGCCCCGTCTCCTCGGATCGCGAATGACCGAATCCGAGGTCGCCAATCCGCCCCGGCCCGTCCAAGCCCCGCGCACCTGATATTCCTCCCGTTCCCGCTTTGCCCGTGACCGCCCGTCGCACTCCCCTCCCGCTCCTCCTCTTCGCCGGCCTTTCGCTCGCGCTCCTCCTCGGCGCGTGCTCGTCGGCCACCGCCTCGCGCCCCCTCCAGGTCGAGCCCGAAAAGATCGAGAGCCTCCGCCGCTTCCGCAAAGACTACGTCCTCGCCCCCGGCGACCAGATCGAGGTCCTTGTCCAACGCTACCCCGAGGTTTCCCGGGTCGTGCAAATCCGGGCCGACGGACGCATCGCCCTTCCGCTTCTCGGCGAACTCCAGGCCGCCGGCCTTACCTTCAGCGAACTCTCCGCCGCCATCACCCAGGCCCTCGCCCCCCGCCTCCGCGACGTCGAGGTCAACATCCTCTCCGTCGATCTCCGCCAACCCCAGGTCTACGTCATCGGCGACGTCAATCGCCCCGCCCCCGTCCCCCTCCGCCAGGCCGGCACCGCCGCCCAGGCCCTCGCC
>CBINJQ010000103.1:0-11677 GCA_966251015.1 uncultured Akkermansia sp.
CAGCCCGAGGCCTCGCTCGGCCTCGCGGACCTCGCGCTCCTCGCCGGCGAACCGAAGGCAGCGCTCGCCTTGCTCGAAACCGCCGCCGCGCGCCACCCGGATCACCCGCGCCTCCTTGCCACGCTCTCGCGCGGACTGCACGAGGCGGGACGCGGCGCGGACGCCCTACCTTGGCTGAAAAAACTCTCCGCGCTCGAACCGCGCAAAGCCGAGCATCGCACCAACCGAGGCCATGTGCTCGTCCGCCTCGGCCGCCATGCCGAGGCCGCCTCGGCCTTCGCCGAATCGCTGTCGCTCGCCCCGGCCGACACCGACGTGCGTCGCCACCGCGCCCTCGCGCTCATCGCCTCCGGACAACGCTCCGCCGCCGCGGACGAGTTGGCCGCGTTTTTGCACGCGAAACCCGACTCCCCGGCGGAAGCAAATCTGCGCATCGAGCTCCTTCGCCAGATCGGCCGCATGGGCGATGCCCGCGCCGCCCTCGACGACGCCCTTGCGCGGCATCCCTCGGACGCCCGGCTGCGTTCCACCGACCTCGTCCTCCGCCTTTACGACGAACGCGAAACGCCCGCCTCCATCCTCGCCGCCGCCCGCGCCTGGGGCGAGGCCGTGCGTCCGCCGCGGGCGACCTTGCCGCCTCCCCTGCCCGGCCTGCCGCCCGAACGCCGCCTGCGCCTCGGCTACTACGCGTCGGATTGGGGAGAACGCGCGCTGAATGTATTCACCCGCCACCTACTGGAGAACCACGACCGCGCGCGCGTCGAGGTCTTCGTCTACCAGGACAAGGCGCGCAGCGACGCCCTCACCGCGCGCTTCAAAGAACAGGCCGAGCATTGGCGCGAACTCTGGCGCATCGACGAGGAGGCCGCCGCCCGCATGATCGCGGCCGACCGGCTCGACGTGTTGATCGACCTCAACGCCCACTTTTCCAACTCCCGTCCATCTCTGATCGCCCGCAAGCCCGCGCCGCGCATCGTCCACTACCTCGATTTTCCCGGCACCACCGGCAACCCCGCCGTCGACGCGCGGCTCGCCGACGTCCACCTGGAACCTCCCGAGGAACGCGGCGCCTGGAGCACCGAAAAAATCCTCCGCCTCCCCGGCCCGCTTCTCGTTTTTCGCGGACACACCAAGTCGCTCGATCCCGGTCCGCTCCCCGCCGAAAACCCCGCCGCCCCGGTCACCTTCGGCTCGGCCAACAACCTGGCCAAAGTCACCCCGTCCACGCTTCGCCTTTGGGCCGCCGTCCTCGCCGCGGTTCCCGATTCGCGGTTCCTGCTGGCGCGCGAAGAGCTCTCCGAGGACGCCGTCGCCGCCGATTGGCGCGCCAAACTCGAAGCCGCCGGCCTGCCCGTCGAGCGGATCGACCTCCTGGCCGGAGGCGTCGACTTCCTCGCCCTCGAACACTTCCGCCGGATCGACATCATGCTCGATACGACGCCCTACAACGGCATCACGACGACCTGCGACGCCCTGTGGATGGGCGTCCCGGTCGTCACGTTGCGCGGCGACTGGTGGGGCGCACGCGCCTCCGCCTCGCTGCTTTCGCATCTGGGGCATCCCGAATGGATCGCCGCCACGCCGGCCGACTACGCTCGGATGGCGGCGGAACTCGCCTCGGATCGAGCCGCCCTCTCACGGCTCCGCGCCTCGCTCCGCCCCCGCCTCCTCGCCTCCCCGCTCGCGGACGCCGGGCGCACGACGCGCGCGATCGAGAACCGTATCCTGGAATGGATACGCGAACATCCCGCGCCCGACGCCTAGCCCTCCGCGGTCGCGCGGAAAAAAGGCCGCGCCCGAAACGGCGCGGCCTCGAAAAGCGGTCCCATGACAGGGCGGGCGGATCAGCCCCGCCCGCCTCGGCGCGAGCGACGGCACGCGACCACGCCGACGGCCGCCACGCCGAACAACAAGGTCGCGCTCGCCGGCTCCGGAACCGCCGCGCCGCCCGGGATCGTGATGCTCTCGCCCGGAGTCGTGTTCACATAGCTCGCTCCGAACGTGATGATCGGATCGTCATACATGCTGCCCCAAAACTCCGTCTGGTTCGGCTTAAGACGGAACTGGATGTAGCCGTAGTGCATGTCGCCTCCGTTCTTGTAGCTGAAGCCGAGATACTGGTCCAAATCGGCGTCCACCGTGAAGCCGTTGAACCCGTAGTTGGGCGCGTAGTAATACATGTTGTCGTTCGCCGTCAGGAAAGAGGTCTCCGCGCCGATGACGCTCCCCGCGGAAAAAACCGTCGGCGATCCCCACGCGGAATACTCGTCGCTCGCCCCCAGATCGACCGTGGCGGCCCAGCGCGAGGCGCCGGTCACCTGGCTGAGCGATCCGCCGTCGGCGCCGCAGAAATACATGGTCAACGGATACGCCGCGTCGGCATATGCCCCCTCCTGCGCCACCGCGCCGGTCCAGGGATTGAGATTGAAATACGTGGTTCCAAAATAGTTGGCCGACACGTTGAGATCATGCCTGACGACCTCGGCCGAGGCGGCCGCGGAGAACAGGACGGGAGCGGCCAGCAAAGCCGCCACGCGAATTTTTTGGCTGAAAGAGCAGTCGAGCGAGGAGTGTTCCATAGTTAGAAGTTGCGCCGTCGAAACAGCCGGCGGCGGCCGTCGACCCACAAATAAAAACCATGTAAACGCCCTCCCCGGGCGCACCCGGGAGCCGTGGCCGGCCGGCAACAACGACGCTGGCGTGCGCGGGTTAAACCATGTCTCCGTGGACGCTCTCGGGAACATCACTTAGGGGATGCACCGCGAGAGATCCGGGAGCGCCGCCGGCGCGCCGCTAGGGACACCTCCGCACCTCCTCGTTCGGGCCTCCGACCACCGACGCATCGTCGTTCCGGCGAGCCCGGGCGGGCAGCCAAAAAAATCAACATGCACGCTGCTCTTGCTCGCAGGCTTAGGCTCCCTGCCGCGGAGGCCGATGCCAAAATCCTTGCCAGACTCCGCGAATGACATTCCAAGCCGCCGCCCTCGCTGGACGGCCCCGGGCGTCGGCCCGGGCGCTTTACGCACTTCCATGCAGATGGCGCGCGAGGTGGAACCACCGGAACTTTCCCGCGTCGGACCCAGCATACCCACCATGAGCCGCCCCTCTGCCTCCCGACCCGCCTTTCCCTTTCTCGGCGCCGCCCTGCTGCTCGCCGTCGCCGCCGCCGTGAGCGCGGTCTCCTTCGCCGCCTACCTCCCGGCCGTTTTCCTCGGCGCCCTCGGCGTGATCAGCGCCCACTTGGGCATGCCGACGAGCGAGCCTGTCCGCGTCCGGGCCCGCGGCCCGCGCTAGGACCGCCCCGCCCGCCGCTCCGCGCCCCCGCATTCGCGCCGCGCCCGCCATTTCGGCGGGCGCGGCTTTTTTGCGTCGCCGTCCTCCTCGACGCTTTGCCTTGGCCTCGCGGCCCGCGTGCCGCCTTCTCCACGGCATGAAAATCCTTTCCGCCGACTTCGAGACCAGCGCAGCGAACATTCGCGGCTGCCCGAATTGGAACCTCCCCGAGTTCGCCTTCATCGGACGCTCCAACGTCGGCAAATCGTCGCTGATCAACTTCCTCACCGGCCGGAAAAACCTCGCCCTGGCCTCCGGCGTGCCCGGGAAAACCAAGCTCCTGAACTTCTTCAGGATAAACAAAAACTGGGCCTTCGTGGACTTGCCCGGCTACGGCTACGCCAAGGTCGCCACCCAGGACAAACACGAGTTCAACACGGCCGTCGCAGAATACATCGAGAAACGCCCCAACCTCGCCACGGTCTTCGTGCTCATCGACTCGCGTCTCGAACCGCAGCGCATCGACCTCGACTTCATCCGCTGGCTCTCCGGCTGCGACGTCGACTTCGCCCTCGTCTTCACCAAGACCGACAAGCAGTCCGCCGCCAAAACCCGCGCGGCGATCGACACTTTCCTCGCCGCCGCCGAGGAGTTCCTTCCCGAGCCCGCGCCGCCCGTTTTCGCCTGCTCCGCCTTGAAGAAAGAGGGCCGCGAAGAGCTGCTCTCGCACCTCGCCGCGCAGCTCGCCGATCTCGGCCGCCGCTGACGCTCGTCCGCCGCGGCGAAACTCAGAACCACGCCTTCACCACCGCGCCGCGGTTCGGGAACTCCGCGAGGCGCGCCAGCTGGCGCGTGGGCGGATCGTAGACGAGCATGCCTTCGTCGGTCGCGAAAATCACGTAGGCCTCGTCCTTGCCGTCTCCCGGCAGATCGCCCCAGGCCTTCTCGCGCCGGCAGGCGAGCACCCCGATCGGCATCGCCAGCCCGATCCCGTCCTCGCGCAGCGAGGCGAGCGAGGCCGCCATGTTGAGCATCCGCGCGAACACCGCCCCGTCGTAATGCCGCGCGCGCGCGCCGAGCAGATCGTATTCGAGCGCCGAGCACGCCGCTTCCAGCCACGCCGCGAGCCCGCCCAACGAATCGCCGCGAAACAAGGCGTAGTCGCCGTCGACCGCGTCGAACCGATCCAGGCCGCGCACTCCGCCCTTTTGCAGATCCCGCATCAGGCGCAGCGAGGTCACCTGCTTCGGCGCGCCGCCCTCCCGCAGCAAAGGCGGACGCGGAAACGCGGGCAACAACACCTCCTTCGACGCCGCCAGGGAAAGCGGGACGGCGAACAGAAACGGCAGGACGGCGCGCAGGACGCGGCAAAGCATCGGCTCAAAAATACACCGCTTCGATCGTGTCGCGATTCGGGAATTTCTCGATCGGCACCATCGTGCCGTCCTGCGGCTCGATCACGAAAAGCCCTTCGGCGGCGGCCGCGATCACCACCGCGTGCGCGCCCCCCTCGATGCCCGCGAAGGGCCGTCGATAATAGACCGTCGCCCAGCCGACGCCGAGCGTGCCGCGACTTTCGCCGGAGCGCAGCGCCAGCAGATCCGCGAAGGTGACGAAGCAGTTGGCGTAGTTGTCGCAATCCCACTGCTCCCCTTCGAAGCGCAGTTTCAAGGGTCGCTCCAGCTTCGCGAACCAGCCCTTGAACTCGCGCAACCACTGCACGCGCGGACGCAGAAACTCCGTCCGCACGTGGTTGATCTGCGGCGGAGTGTCGGTCGCCCGCGCGAACGCCGCGCGGATCTCCTCCGCCGTCCACACCCCCGCGGCGTCCTGCGCCTCCCAGGCGGGCGGCGGCGGCAGACGCACGAAGGCGCCCTTCGCCAGACTCGCCACGTCGGGCGTCAGCCGGCCGCTGCGTTCCGACTCCGCCGACGCGGGCCGCGCCGACGCAAGCAGACAGCCAAGCGCCGCCGCCGACACCCAACACCGCGCGCCCCGACACGAAAAACCGACGGGCGGACGGGGGAGTTGCGGAGGAATCGGCTTCACCGCCCGAAACCATGACGCGTCCGCGCCCGGGCGCGAGCCTCGCCGCGAGGCGTTTTCCGAAGGCGTGGACGCGGCAAAACCGATTACGTGGTCTAACCACTCGACCTCGCCGCCCGCCGCCGCCAGCATGCACGTCCGTTCCCTTCATGCGCATCGCGTTCCACCGCAGTCTGCCCGTCCGGCTGGGCGGTCTCATCTGCCTCCTGAGCGGCGCCGCGCTTTTCCTGGTCGCCGAGCTGAACCGACGCGCCGTGGAACGCATCCTCGGCGAACAAGCCGAGCTCCAGGCGATGCTGGCGACCAACGCCGTCGCCGACGGGCTCGACGCCGTGATCGGCTCGGTCGAACGCGTCGCCCGTCTCGTCGCGCGCGACCTGGAAACGCGCCCCGTCGACGCCGCCGGCGCCGAACGCGTCGCGCGCGACATCCTCCTCGACCAGCCCCAGCTCCACGGTTTCGGCATCGCGCTCGCGCCGTCCGAGCCCGGCGCGCCGCGCGTCGGGGTGGCCGTGCGACGAGCCGACACCGCCGCGCGTTTTGTCGCCGTCGATCTCACCGCCCCCGGAAACGCGTTTTGGGAACGCGACTGGTATCAGGAGGTCCGTGATCGCGCCGCGCCCTCCTGGGGCGAGCCCTATTTCGATCGCGACGCGGACCCGCGTCAGGTCGTGCGCCTCGCCGTCCCCGTCTGGCGGCGCGGCGAGGACTCGCGCGAATTCGTCGGCGCCGTCGAGGCCGTCGTCGATCTCGGCTGGCTGCGCCGCCTCGCGAACGCCAACGAGTTTTCCGACACGGGCTTCACGCTCGTCTTCACCCGCTCCGGCCGGCTCGTCGTCCATCCGAAGGAGAACTTCGTCATCACCGAGACGATCGACACGCTCGCGGAAAAGACGAACGCCCCCGCGCTCGCCGAGATGCGCCAGCAGGTGCTCGCCCGCAAGCAGGGCTCGGTCCGCTTCGCGGAGGCGATCACCGGCCGGCGCGTGCATGCCAACTACAAGCCCGCCCGCGGCGCGGGCTGGGGCGTCGTCGTCGGCTACGACGAGGCCGAGTTTCTCCGCCCGCAACGCGAGTTCCGCCGCGTCGCCGCGTTCTATCTCGGAACCGCGCTTTTGCTCCTGGGCGGCATCGTGGTCTTCGTGACGCGCGGCGCGCTCCGCCCTCTCGGCGCCCTCGCCCGCGCCTCCGACGAGATCGCGCGCAAGAACCTCGACTGCGAGCTGCCCGAGCCGCGCCGGCAGGACGAGATCGGCCGCCTCGCCTCCGCTTTTCGCTCGATGCGCGACGCGCTCAAGGCGCAGCACCTGGAGCGCCGCTGGGCCGCCCAGGCGCTCGAGCATCAGCTCAAATACAACCAGCTCGTCATCGACTCGATCGGCGAGCTCGTGTTCGTCCTCACCACCTCGCTCAACATCACGCGCATAAACCCCGCCGTCACGCGCGTCGCCGGCTACGCGGCCCCAGAGCTCATCCGCTCGCCCTTCGCCCGCGTGGTCTCGCTTTCCGACGCCGCCCCGGGGCCCGGTTTCGCCGAGGCCGTGAAAAGCGGCGCCGCCCTGCATGATCGCGACGTCGAGATCCGCCTGAAGAGCGGCGGCTCGGTCCGCGCCCGGCTTTCGCTCGTGCCGCTCGTCGATGAAAATCGCGTGGTCGGCGCGGTGGCCACCTTGCGCGTCGACGATACCGCGCCCACCTTGTCCGCCTGAGCCGTTCCTCCCGCGCCGATGCCAACGACCAAGAAACACATTCTCCTCGTCGACGACGAAACCGCGGTCCGCGAGCTTCTCGTCGAAGTCTTCTCGGGCGCGGGCTATCGGGTGAGCGAAGCGCCCTCGCCCGCGCTCGCGCTTGAAAAGATCCGCGCGGAACAGCCCGACCTCGTCATCACCGACCTGCAGATGGACGAGGTCGACGGCTTCGAGTTCATCGACGCCTTGCACGTCGCCGCGCCCAAGCTCCCCGTCATCCTGCTCACCGGCGTGATGTTCGACGCCGCGTCCATCGAGAAAACGCTTTCCGGAAGAATCGCCTGCTACCTGGAGAAGACGAGTTCGCTCCAGGATATCCTCGCCAAGGTCCGCCGCCATATCGGCGGCTAGCAGCACTTCAAATAGAGTCGTCGCCGCATTTCGGGGGCTTGAGGTAGGGCGGGACCGCTGGGCCCGCCGCGAGTTCACGGAGGTAAAAATCGCCACTCCGACGCTGCGCGCCCAGCGGTCGCGCCCTTTATGGCTACGACTCTATTTGAAATGCGCTAGCCCCGGGGCTTTCGCGCCGCCGTCCGGTAGGCGCCGGGACGCAATCCCATCACGCGCGTGAAGGCGTTGGAGAACACGAACGCGTTTCCGTAGCCGACCGCCTCCGCGATCGAATCGAGCGTTTCGTTTGTCAGCCGCAGCAGATCCGCGGCGCGGCGCATCCGCAGATGGGCGACCTGCTCCATCGGCGTTCGCCCGGTCTCCCGGAGCGCCTCGCGACGGAGGTGTTCGCGGCTCATGCCAGCCAGCGCGCAAAGCCTCTCGATCGTCCACGGAGCGGCCGGCGCTTTCGAGACCTCCTCCCATGCCCGCGTGAGGCGTCGAAGCCCGCCGCCGCGCGCCAAAAGCCGTCTCGCGTGCGCGGCGACCAACTCGCTCCACGCGTCCGCCAACTCGTCGCGCGCATCCGCCTGCAGGCAGAGCCTCAGGCCCTCCAGCGCATGCCACAAAGGCCGCGCGTCGCGTTCCACGAAATAGGGTTCGCCCCGACCGCTCGCATCGTCGCCGAAAAACGCCGCGCCCGCGTGAACCCAGCAGATCCGCCACTGGCGGCCCGGCACCGCGCGCAACGCCTCGGCGCGGCCCGGCGGGTTGACGAAGACGATGCCCGCGCGCGCGGTGCGCCACTCGCCGTCGAACCAGATCTCGCCCTCGCCCTCGACGCAGCCAAGCACGTGGCCGAAACCCGGAGCGGGGCGCGCGATTTCGTAAGGCGCCTCCAATTCCGAAAGCCCGCCCCACTCCACCTGACGCGCCGCCAGCGCGGCCACTTCGCCCGGCGCGACCATCCATTCGCGGCTGCCCGTGCCGATGATGTGCTTTTCGGATATTTTTTCGGGCGGGTGAAGCATGGCGGCCAAAACGGGCATCAGGTAATCTCCGGCGACACACAGGAGAAAATTCCCAATGAACCACGACGAGCACGACCCCGAGCCCCCCTCCCTGAGCTTTGCCGGAGCTTCCGCCCTTTTGCTGTTGGTCGCTGCTTTTTGCGCATATCCGTGCGGCGCCTATCTCCCGGCGACCATTTTCGCCGGGCTGGCGTTTCTCAGCCTAAGCCTCGCGGCGCCGGAGTCCAATCGCCGCCCCGTTCCCGTCCGCGTTCGTCGCCGAGGGGATCACCGGCGCGCGGAAGACCACACCTGATCCCGCGCCAGCCGGCGGCCGGTCGGATGGAGTGCGGCGGCACGACGCCGCCATCGCGACGAAACGAGTCGCGTCGCCCCGCCTCCCGGCAAGCAGGGGGCGGGGGCCGTTCCAGCGCGAATTACAACTCCAGATACCGGCTCGGGCGCGGCTCGTCGTCGTGTTTTCCCTCGTAGGCATGCACGCTGTGGGCGGAGTCGCTCCAAAGCGGCAGGTTGTCGCGACGCCATGCGCGGGTTTCCACGATATCGTCGTGCACGGCGGTGTCGCGGGCTTGCAGCATAAGACGGTTGAGCGCCGCGTAGGCGACGTCCTCGGCTTTCACGTTCAGCATCGCGGCCACGCGTTCGACGGCCGCCAGTTCCTCGGTGTCGAGGTGGAGTTTCAGCGCACTCATGGTGCCTCCTTGGGTTGGGGTTGTGGACAACGGTTCCCTGACGCCCGGAGTTTGTCCGACAAGATCGTCCGGAGCAAGACCCCTCCGCTTTCACCTACCTTTCCCCATCCCCGCGCTTGCGCCGCTCCGCTTGGGCGCCGAGTTTGCGCGCCCGTCCCCCATGCTGGCCCGAGCCGTCGATTATCTCAGCGTCTTCAAGACCGCCACGCGCGAGCGCTGGGATCCGTGGACGCCGATCTCGTTGCTGTTCCTCGGCTGCATCGGGGTGGCGTTCATCTACTCCGCCCAGCTTTCACAAACCGCCAACGATTGGTGGAAGCAGGTCGTCTGGTTGATCGGCGGCGCCGGCATCTATCTCGCGGTCTCTTTGGTGGATTACCGGCTCTGGCTCAGCATCTGGCACTGGTTTTACCTCATCTGCCTGGTCCTGTTGGTCTTGGTGCTGGTGCCGGGCGTCGGCGACGCCCAGTTCGGCGCGCAACGCTGGTTGGACCTCGGGTTTTTCAAACTTCAACCGAGCGAGCCGGCCAAGATCGCCGTGCTCTTCGCCACGGCCTCGATCCTCACCCGCTCCAAGCTCGGCTCGATCCGCCAATCCCTCGGCTCCTTGGGCAAGTTGGCCCTTGCGGCAGGAGTGCCCATGTTGCTGATTTTGTTACAACCCGACCTGAAGTCGGCCATCGTGCTTCCCCCCATGGTGTTTTCCATGCTCTACGTATCGCGCCTCTCGACCCGCTTTTTCGCGGGTGCGCTGGGCGCGTTCGTGGTGCTGGTGAGCCTCGTCGCCTGGGACACCGTGGGCTACGTCAAGTTCATGAAGAAGAACGATCTGAACTTCATGAGAGACAAGGGGCGCTACCAGGATGTCTCGTGGATTCCGCTGAAGGATTATCAGCGTAATCGCATCCTGACTTTCGCCGCCCCCGACATCATCGATCCGGAGGGCGTCGACGACGCCTGGAACCTCAACCAGTCGCTCATCGCCGTCGGCAGCGGCGGCCTTTTTGGCAAGGGCTGGACGAAAGGCACGCAGGCCCAGCTCGGCTACCTGCCCCCCGCCGTTTCGCACAACGATTTTATCTCCGCGGTCATAGCCGAGGAGAAGGGATTTTTGGGAAGTCTCACCGTGCTAGGTTTGTTCGGCATCGTCCTGATCAACGGCATCCGCATCGCCGGACTCGCCCGCGACCGCTTCGGCACCTTGCTCGCCGTCGGGGTCACGGTCCTGTTCGCCGTGCATGTGTTCGTGAACATAGCGATGACGATCGGCCTCGTGCCCATCACGGGCATACCGCTTCCCTTCATCAGCTACGGTGGCTCCTTCGTGCTCAGTTGCTGCTTGCTGCAAGGACTCGTCCAGAGCGTCTACCGCTTCAGAAAGGACTTCACGTGAAACTGAACCTTTCTGGCGGCCCCGACCTCCCGACCGGAATTTCCTGCGCCTCAACCCGCGCACCTCGGCGCCCCGTGCCCACACCAGACAAGGACACCACCCGCCATGAACGACCGCACCCCGCAACCGTCGCACGACGACGCGTCTGACCACGACGACGCGTCGCCCCCCGACACCGCCGCTCCCCGCGCCTCCGCCCGCTCCGCGCCCAAATCCCTCGACGAACAGCTCGCCGATCCGCCAGAAGAGGTCGAACACGAGCCCGTGGACCGCACCGAGCTGAAAGCCGGCGCCCAGGAACGCTCCAAACAGCGCCCTCTCCTCCAGAAGATCCTCGCCGTTTTTAAGAAGGAAAAAACCTCCTTCCGCGAACTCATCATCAACTCCGAGCCGCTCGAAAAGCGCGTCGCCCTCCTCGTCGACGGCGTCCTCGAGAAGTTCGAGATCGAGCGCCACGACGCCGATCGGATGGTCGGAGGCATCTTCAAGGGCCGCGTCAAGAACCTCGACCCCGGCCTCAAGGCCGCGTTCGTGGACATCGGTTACTCGAAAAACGCGTTCCTCCACTACTGGGACATGCTCCCCGCCGCCGCCGATTCCTCGGTCGAGGTCGTGCGCGTGAACAAAAAGAAAAACACGCTCCCGCCCGGCCAGGAGCCCACGGTCAAGGACATCCCCAACCTCTATCCGCCCGGCTCCGAGATCGTCATCCAGGTCACCAAGGGCCCCATCGGCACCAAGGGGCCGCGCACCACGACCAACCTCTCGCTCCCCGGTCGCTACCTCGTCCTCACGCCTTTCAGCGATTCCTGCGGCATCTCCCGCAAGATCGAGGACCCCAAGGAGCGCCAGCGCCTCCGCACCATGGTCAACGGCCTGACCATCCCCGAGGGCATGGGCGTCATCGTCCGCACCGCCGGCGAGGGCAAACGCTCCGTCTACTTCGTCCGCGACCTCCACATCCTCCTCAAGACCTGGGCACAGATCCAGGAGAAGATCAAAAACGAACGCGCCCCCGTCTGCGTCTACCAGGAGCCCGACATCGTCGAGCGCACCGTCCGCGACTTCCTCACCGAGGAGGTCGACCGCGTCCTCATCGACAACGTCGAGGACCACGCCCGCTGCCAGGCCTCCGTCGCCCAGATCAGCCAGCGCTCCAAG
>CBINJQ010000104.1:0-11551 GCA_966251015.1 uncultured Akkermansia sp.
GTTCGTCGCCTCGGCGATCTTGCCAGGTGGGCGGCCGACGGCTTGATTCCCGCCGCCGCTTCATGCACCTCCCGATCAAAGCTCGCCTTGCCTACGACGCCATTCCCCGTGTGGACGGGATCGTCGCAAACTCGCCTGCGTCGCGGGAGGCCTGAGAAAGCGAAAAACTTTCAGCCCCCTTCGGCGCCCGCCGGAGGGGGCTTTTTGTTCCCGCTCGGAGGCGAAGGAAGAACGGCGCGCCCCGCACGAGTCCCATTTTAGAACCACGATCCCGATGTCCGACACCAGCTCAGGCCCCCGCTCCTCCGTTTTCGCCTACGCGCGCCGCGCGCAGGCCCTGCGCCCCAGCGCGGTGCGCGAGATCCTCAAGGTCACCGCGCAGCCCGACGTCATCTCCTTCGCCGGCGGCCTGCCCGCGCCGGAGCTGTTCCCGGTCGACGCCGTCCGGGCCGCCGCGGACGCGGTGCTGACGACGGACGGGCTCGCGGCGCTCCAATACGGTGTCACGGAGGGGCATCCGGCCCTGCGGGAGTGGATCGCCGCGCACCTCGGCGCCGTCGTCGGCCTGCCGGCGCGTGCCGACGAGATCCTCGTCACCCACGGCTCGCAGCAAGGCCTCGACCTCGTCGCCCGCGTGCTCCTCGACCCGGGCGACATCGTGCTCACGGAGAATCCCGCCTACCTCGGGGCGCTCCAGGTCTTCCAGGCCTACGAGGCGGTTCCGGTCGGCGTCGCCTGCGACTCGGACGGTCTCGTCCCGGGCGCGTTGAGCGAGCGGCTGGAGCGTTCGTCGCGGAAGCCGAAGCTCTTGTATTTGATCCCCAACTACCAGAATCCGACCGGCGTCCGTCTCGCCTCCGGTCGCCGCGCCGAGATCGCCGCCATCGCCGCGCGCCACGGCGTTCCGATTCTCGAGGACGATCCCTACGGCCGCCTCCGTTACTCGGGGGAGGAGGCGCCGGCGCTTTCGTCGTTCTCGGAAGGCGCGTCCTCGATCTACCTCGGCAGCACGAGCAAGGTCCTGGCCCCGGGCCTGCGGGTCGCGTGGATGCGCGTGCCCGACGCCGAGCTCCGCTCCAAGCTCACGGTCGCGAAACAGGCCTCCGATCTGCACACGTCGAGTTTCACCCAGCGCCTGGTGACCCATTACGTCCGCCAGCCCGGCGCCTTCGAGGGCCACGTGAGCCGTCTGTGCGAAGTCTATGGACGCCGCCGCGACCTGATGCTCGCCGCGCTGGAGCGCGAGCTGCCGAAGGGGTGCGCGTGGACCAAGCCCGAGGGCGGGTTGTTCCTGTGGGTGACCTTGCCGGAAACCTGGAACGCCGCCGAGCTGTTCGCCGAGGCCGCCGCGGCGAAGGTGGCCTTCGTGCCCGGCGACTCGTTCTGGGTCGGCGAGCCGAGGCGCAACACCCTGCGGCTCAATTTCAGCAACGCATCCGAGGCGTCCATCGAGACCGGCGTGGCGAGGCTCGGCGCGATCCTGCGGAAGCGCGCGGCTCGCGGCTGAGTCAGGCCGTCGGCGGCGCGCCGTGGTGCGCCCGGTAGCTCGCGTAGGCCGCGGCGTCCGCCAGCATTCCGTCGAGAGCGGCCGCGAGCGGATCGAGGCGCCATACCCCGGAGAGGACGATCTTGTCGCCGATCTCGTTCGTGAGGAGGAAGGCCGGGCGCTGGCTCAACTGGTGCGCGAAAAACTCCGCGGTCGAGGCGTCGACGCGGGCTCGCACCGCCGCGGATTTCGCCGCGGCCTTCAGCCTGGGCGCGGTGATTTTGCCCTCGCTCGCCGCGACCGCGACGCGGACCGCGACGTCGAGGTCGTGCACGCCCTTGCCTTCGCGCATCGCGGCGCCGGCCAGGGCCAGGCGCACGCGCTCGTCGCCGACGGGGAGAAAATCTCGCGCGGCCTCCGCGACGAGGTTGGGCGTGACGTAGGCGGTGCGGTCGCCCTGCACCCAGCCGGAATTGAGCGCGTAGGGCGAGCCGACCACGGTTCCGCTGCGCTTGTAGAACCAGTCGCATTGCCCGCTTGTGGCGGGAAAATCCTCGGCGCGCATCAGGGCGACGCGCCAGTCGAAGGCCACGCGGCCCGCGTAGCGCGCCTTGAGCTCGCTCCACGCGGCCTCCGCCCAATGGCACCACGACGAGTAGATCTCGACGTAGTAGGTGATCGAGACGGCGGGGCGGGCGGCGGCTTGGGCTTTCGGCATGGGCGTAGCGTGACGATCCTCGTCGGCCGGTCAACGGGCGCGCCGTCGATCCGCGCGCGGCCGAGCCGACGCCTACTTGGCGAGGAGCTCGGAGACTTTTTTGGAAAGCGCTTCGCCGCGCAGGTCCTTGGCCGCGATCTTGCCCTCGCGGTCGAGGAGGAAGGTCGCGGGGATGCCGCGGATGCTGTAGGCTTGGGCGAGTTTGCTCTGCCAGCCCTTCCCGTCGAAGATCTGCGGCCAGGGCATCTGCTTTTCCTTGGTGAAGGCGGCGAGCTTGTCGCCGTCCTTGTCGAGGCTGATGCCGATGACCTCGAAGCCCTTCTCGTGATGCTTCTCGTAGGCGGCCTTCACGTGGGGCAGCTCGTCGACGCAGGGCCCGCACCACGTGGCCCAGAAATCCACGAGCACGATTTTGCCGCGATAGGCGGCCAGGTCCACCGTGGTGCCGTCGGTCGCGGTTTCCTTGAACGTCGGAAATTCCGTGCCGACGGCGGTCGCGGCGGCGGCGGCCGCGTCTTTCTCGATCTGCGAGATCATGTCCGGGATCTGCCCGGCCATGGGTGTTCCCGGGAAGTCGGCGACGATCGATTTCAGGATGGCGACGCCCGGCTCGGGTTTCTCGAAAACCTGGATGTAGAGCATCGCCTTCATCATGCGAATCATCGCCGCGCCCTCGGTCTTCTCCGCGGAGTATTTGGCGGAGAGGGCGTCGAAGGCCTTCAGCTCCTCCGCGAAATCCGCCTCGGCGGTCGAACCCTTTTGCAGTCGCTCGCGGATTCGGCCGACGAGTTCCTCGAGGTCCTTCTTGATCGCCTCGTCCGTGGCGGAGGCTTCTTTGGCGGCGGCCTCGGCCGGAGCCGCGGTCTGCGCGAACATGGGGGCGGCGAGGCAAAGGGCGGCGAGGGCCGCCGTGCGGGCGAGGAATCGGGTCTTCATGGTGGAGAAAGCCGGGCGAGGCTGGGCGTGTTCTTTCGGAAACACACGCACCAAACGGAAGATTGGCGGACAAAGACGATCATGAGGCGGAGCCTCGCCGTGACGCGTTCCCCGGCCGTCCACGGTCGCGCTCCGCCGGGTTTTTCGGAGACAGCGCTAGGGGGGGCGAAAAACAGCGCGGCGCGAGGGCACAAACCCCGGGGGAGCGGTCTTCGTCTCATGCTCATCCGCGTCGTCGCGAGCTGCCTGTTGTCCATGTGGTCCGGCCTCTCTCGGGCGGAGCCGCCCGCGACGCGTTCCTCGCGCGGCGCGGAGGACCTTTACGCGCGGTTCTGCGCGGCCTGCCACGGCGCGGACATGCGCGGCGCGAAGGTGTCGAGTTTGCTCGACGCGAACTGGCGTTTCGGCGACTCGGACGACGCGATCCTTCGTTCCATCCAGGACGGCGTCGCCAGCGCCGGCATGCCGGCCTACGGCGAGACGATGAACGACGCCGAGCTGCGCTCGCTGGTCGTCTACATCCGGGAGACGGCCCGGAGAACCACGGAGCCGACCCCAAAAACAGCCGGGCCCCTTCCCCGCGAGGCGTGGCGCGGCGAGTTGCACGCCTGGCGCGCGGAGCTCGTCGTCGAGGCCTTCGACGTGCCGTGGAGTTTCGATTTCTTGCCGGACGGCCGGATGCTCGTCACCGACCGGGCGGGCACGCTGCACATCGTCGAAAAGGACGGCCGGGTCGCGCCCGGGCCGGTTCGCGGCACGCCCCGTGTCTGGGTGCGCGACGAGGGCGGGCTCATGGCCGTCGCGGTGCATCCGGACTACGCGAACGAGGGCTGGATCTATCTTTCGCTGAGCGATCCGGGACCGGGCGACACGGGCAACACGAAGATCGTGCGCGGCCGTTTGCGCGAGGGAGGCTGGGTGGATGAACAAACGATCTTCGCGGCGCCGCCCGAGAGCTACACCGACCGCGGCATGAACTTCGGAAGCCGGCTGGTTTTCGACGGCCCGTATCTGTTCTTCAGCTTCGGCGAACGCGGCGAGGTCGGACAGGCGCAGGATCTCTCCAAACCCAATGGGAAAGTGCATCGCGTGTTTCACGACGGCCGCGTTCCGCCGGACAACCCGTTTGTGAACACGCCCGGCGCCGTGCCGTCGATCTGGAGCTTCGGGCATCGCAATCCGCAGGGCCTCGCCCTCGATCCGTCGACCGGCGAACTATGGGAAAGCGAGCACGGGCCGCGCGGAGGCGACGAACTCAACCGCGTGCTGCCGGGCGCCAACTACGGCTGGCCCGTCGTTACGCACGGCATGAACTACGACGGCAGGCCGATCTCCGCCCGGACGGAGGCCCCGGGGCTGGAGGCGCCGGCCTGGCATTGGACGCCTTCCATCGCGGTGAGCCCGATCCATGTCTACGACGGCGACGCGTTCCCGCGCTGGCGGAACCAGCTCTTCGCGGGTTCGCTCGCGCAGCAAAAGCTCCTCCGCATGAGCTTGGCCGGCGGGCGCGTGACCCATGTCGAACTCGTATTCGAAAAACTGGGACGGATCCGCGACATCAAGACCGGGCCGGACGGCCTGCTTTATGTCGCGCTGGAGATACCGGGGCCCCATCCGGGACGAATCATCCGGCTGAAGCCCGCCGACGGAGATCGTGGCGCGGGCCCGTGAGGCGGCGGTCGTTTGTCGCCGGCCGCCGGTTCTCCGGCGTTGGCTCAGCCGGGAAAACCCCCGTCGTGTCCGAGGGCGCGAAGCGCGAGGCGCAGGCAGTCGACGAGGACGGCCGGCGCGTGGTCGTTTTGTTCCGCGTGGTTTTCGACGGCGTTGGAGGCGCCTTTGATCGCCAGGAACCGCAGGCCGGGGGAGTCGGGGATGAGCCGGCAAAGCGCGTAGAACTGGCCGACCTCCATGTCGACGAGGTCGACGAGCGGGGAGAGCCGTTCGAAGTCCCGCCGGAGCGCGGGCAGACGATGGCGATAATCGCCGGGTTGTTTGCCGGGTGAGAAACCGTAGTAGAAATCCGACGACACGATGGACGCCTCGGGCCCGGGGAGAGGCGCCGGCCAGTGCGGACCCAGCGTCGCGCCGGGGAGTTCGCGATCCAGGCCGGTGCCCGCGAGGCGGGCCTCCGTGATCGCGTGGGCGACGCCGAGCGGCAACGGGCGCGCCGACAGACGGCCGGCCGTGCCGACGAGCAGAAGGCGAGAGATCCGGCGTGTTTCGAGCAACTCGTGGAGGATCGGTTCCAGCGCTCCGGTGCCGATGGGCGCGAGGACAACGGCGAGGCGTGGAAGCGTCCAGGTCGTGTAGCCCCGAAACTCCGGCGCGACGGCGGCCCCGGGGGGAAACCCGAGCGCGAGCAGGGCGGCGACGAAGGTGGTTTTGTCCTCGCCGCAGCACAGGATCGTGTCGGCGCGGAGCTGGTCGGGCGTGATGCGGGCGTTGGGGCTGGGGGCGTGCGCGGGTTGGTTCATGCGTGCGTCGAGGGATGCGATGTTTTCGGCGGACCGGCCGCCGAAGCCGAGGTCTTTCCCGTTCGACACGGGGATTCCGCGAAGCTCGTGCCGACGGTAGTTCGAGGGCGGCATCTCTCGCCGTCCGTGCCCGGTGCGGGAGCGTGGCACGTCGAGGCGCCGGCCGACCGCGGGGACGCGGTCCCTCCATGGCGGTCGGCGTGGCGGCGGATCAACGCGCCTGTGTTTGGGCGTGGCCGGACTCGGACGCGTGCGGGTCGGACGGTCCGTCGTCGGCCGAGGGCAAGCGCACCCAGAAGCGGCTGCCGCTGCGGCCGTCGGACTCGACGCCGACCTGCCCGCCCATGCGTTCCACCGCCTTGCGCACGATGGCGAGGCCGATGCCCGTGCCCGAGTAGCCGCCGCTTTGGTGCGCGCGCTCGAACATGCCCCAGATGCGTTTCTGGTAGCGTGGCGGCACGCCGATCCCGTTGTCCTCGATCCAGAGTTTCACCGCGTCGGGCTCGACCTCCGCCCGGATGCGCACGCGAGGCGTCGCGCCGGGCGCGACGAACTTGAGCGCGTTTCCGACGAGATTGGAGACGACCTGCATGAGCAGGGGCTCGTGACCGCACACGTCGGGCAGGGGCGGCTCGATCACGATGTCGGCCCCGCCGTCGCGGAAGTCGACGTGCTGCCGGACGCAGTCGGTGACCAGACGCTCCAGCGAGACGCGTTGCGGGCGCAGCTCCTCGCGCGAGACCTTGCTGTAGGTCAGGACGTCGAGCGTGAGGCGGTCCATGCGGGAACTGGCCGCGATGATGCGTCGGAGGTAGTCCGTGCCTTCCGTGTCGAGGCGTTCGCCGTAGTCTTCCAGCAAGGCCTGGGCGTAGCCCTGCATGGCTCGCAGCGGCGCGCGCAGGTCGTGGGAGATGCTGTAGGAGAACTCCTCCATTTGCTCGACGGCCTTGCGGAGCGAAGCGGTGCGTTCGTCGACGAGCCGTTCCAGTTCGCGGCGGCGTTCGGCGAGGGTTTCCCGCGTCCTGACCATCTCGGTGATCTCGGTGTTGGAGCCGATCCACATGGAGATCTCGCCGTTTCGTCCGCGCAGCGCGTTGGCCTGGGTGAGGTGCCAGCGATATTCCCCGTCGTGCCGGCGGAAACGGTGTTCGATCTGGAACGGCTCGCCGGTGGACACGGAGTGTTTCCAACGGCGGAGGTTTTCCGGGCGGTCGTCGGGATGGATGATCTCGGCCCAGCCCCAGTCTCCGAGCTGTTCGAGCGGGAGGCCGGCGTATTCCAGCCATTGGCGGTTGAGATAGTCGACGCCGCCGTCGGGCCGCGCGGTGAAGACTTTTTGCGGGATGGATTCCGCCATGAAGCGGAGGCGGCGCTCGCTCTCCTGCAGGCCCCGGATGGCGTGCCCGCGTTCGAGCGAGTCCCAGCAGCGCGAGACGACCATCTCGATCAGGTAGATCTCCTCGGGCGTCCAGCGCCGCGGGCGGGTCTGATGCACCGCCATCGCGGCGGTGAGTTTGCCGGCTTTGTGCAGGGGCACGCAGATGACGGCGCGGATGTCGGTGGCGCGATAGGCGGGGAGATCGTCCGGGCCGACGCGCGGGTCGGCCTCGGCGTCGACGACGATGAAAGGTTGGTTGGCCCGCATCATCCGGGCGCACTCGGCGCCAAACGCCGCCACGGGCCAACGGCCGACGATGCTCGGGACTCCGCGCGGGAAATCGCCGGTGATGACGAAGGTCGCCTCGTCCTCGACCTCCGCGTAGGCGCAGCGATCCACCGCGAGATGTTCGCCGAGCATGCGGGCGGTGGTGCGCAGAATTTCCTCCGGTTCGACGAGGGCCTGGGTCGCCGAGCTGAGATCGACGAGGAAGTGCAGGGCGTCCTCCTTGCGTTTGTCGTCGGTGATGTCCTGCACGGTCCCGATAAACCGGCGCGCGCGTCCGCCGACGCCGGGTTCGAAGTAGGTCTTGCCGGTGGCTCGCATCCAGCGCTCCGCGCGATCCCGGGGGCGGATGACGCGGTATTCCATGTCGCAGCGACCCTCGCCGCCGGGTTGCAGCGCGGCACGGATTTCGTTCAGCACCCGTTCGCGGTCATCGGGATGGAGCAGGGAAACAAAGAGATCGAGGTCGACCTGATCCGAGGGTCCGACCCCGAGAAGCAGGCGGCAGCGGTCGTCCCACATCAGGCGCCGGGAAACCGGGTAGTAGTCCCAGGTGCCGAGCGCGCCGGCGTCGGCCGCGAGGCGGTGGCGCTCCTCGCTGACCTGGAGGTTTTCCTCGGCCCTTTTCCGCTCGGTGATGTCGAGCATCACCACGACGACGGCGCGCTCCTCCTCGCATCCCTGGGCTTCGTAGCTCACGGCATAGCAGCGCCCGGGCTCTCCGCGCGGAGGCAAAAACAGCTCCTGTGTCGCGGTCTGACCGGCGAAGGCTCTTTCGACCAGCGGGTGGATGTCACGCCAGGCGTCGCCGGCGACGGCGCCGGCCCGCCGCCCGACGATTTCGTGCTCCGGCATGGCGAAGGCGCGGGCGTAGGCCTCGTTTACGAAGGCGTAGTCGCCGTTCTTCCGGATGATGGCGAGGCCGACGGCGGCGCCGCTCGCGACGGCGGCGAGGAGACGCTCGCGCTGGCGAAGCGCGGCCTCCGCCCGGCGTTTGGCGGTGACGTCGTGGAACACGAGCACGACGCCGGTGATGTCGCCGTCCTCCGCGCGGATGGGGGCGGCGCTGTCCTCGATCGGCACTTCGCCGCCGCGGCGCGAGACGAGCACGGTGTGGTTGGCCAGCTCGACCGTTTCGCCGCTGCGGAGGACGATATCCACCGGATTGCCGACGGGCCGGTGCGTGTCCTCGTTGAGCAGGGGGGCGATCGCATGAAGGGAGCGCCCGCGAGCTTCCTCCAACGTCCAGCCGGTGAGTTTTTCGGCCACGGGATTGAGGAAGTTGATCCGGCCGTTCCCGTCGGTGCAGACGACGGCGTCGCCGATGCTGGCGAGCGTCACGCGCAGCTGTTCTTTTTGCCACGCGAGCTCGCGTCCCTGCGCGTGCGCGCGGGTGACCGCCAGCGCCAGCGCGAAGACGATCACGCCCATGGCGACGCTGGCGCCGAGGCCGGCGGCGGCCACCCAGACCGTGAAGCCGCCGGCCGAACGCGAATCGAAGGCGGCGGTGGATTGGTATACCACCGTCCAGTCGCGGTCCGCGATGCGGAGCGGGGTCCGGCGCGTGAAGCGCGGGCTCCCGTCCGTGTCGGCCGGCGAGCGGTGGAGCAGGTGCTCCGGCGCGATTTGCCGACCGTCGTAAATCTCGAAACGCATCCCGGTCCCCGGATCGCCGAGCAGCTCCGTGAGCAGGTCGCCGGCGCGGACCGGGCTGTAGAGGAAGCCCAGCAGGGCGGCGCGGCGCGCCTGCACCGTCGGGGGCGTGCGGCCTCCCCGGTAGACCGGAAGGTAGATGAGAAAGCCGGCCTGCTTTTCCGGATCTATCTCCTGCACCAGGACCACGCGGCTGGTCGCGGTCGGCCGGCCCTCGTCGCGGGCGCGCGTCATCGCCTCCCGCCGAACGGGCTCGCTGAACATGTCGTAGCCGATGGCGTGGAGGTTGCGGCGGTCGCGCGGCTCCAGAAACACGATGGGGACGTATTCTTCGCGCTCGCCGGGGGGCGTGATCTCGAACTCGGTTCCGAGCTCCCGCCGGGCGCGTTCCACGAATGCGCCGCGGTCCCCCCGGGAAACGTGTTTGGCGAAGCCGATGCCTTGCGCGCCGGGGTAGTTCGTCGGGAGGTCGATTCGCTCGCTGAAGGCGCGAAACGAGTCCGCCGAGATGTCTTCGACGGCCGCGACCAGGCCGGTTCCCGCGCGCAACATCCCCACGTAAAGCTCCAGTCTGGCCGTGATCGCGGTCTGCGTGCGATTCGCGCTGGTGTCGAAACGCGCGCGGTCCCGCAGTTGCGCCCCGTTCCATGCGGACCAGGTCAGCGCCACGCTCAAAAGCAGGCTCAAGGAGAACGCGATCCCGGACCAAACCCACGCCTGACGCGAAGGAGCCGGCCGTTGCACGGGGACGGATTTGGAAACGGGTGGCATCGGGGAAGGGCGGGAGGGGCGCCCGCCGACACCGTAATTTGACGGAGCACGCGCGCGTTCCGCCAATTCATACGGCCCGGAGAAAGTCCGGTGCCGTCCCCGGGGCCGCTCCATGTTTCGACGACGGGGCGGACGCGACGGCGGCTTGTTTTTGACCAGGCGAACGCGGCCTTGCCGGCGCGGTCGCTCCGGTTTGGGTGGGGCGATGGACAATGCTTCGTCTTCCGATCCCGCGCCGCCGCCCGCGGCCGTTTCTCCAAACGCCTCCGGACTCGCGCCCGAAGACGCGGCGCTCTCGGCCTTGGAGCTGCGCGTGCTGGGCTGCCTGATCGAGAAGGAGTCCGCCACGCCGGACATCTATCCCCTATCGCTCAACGCGCTGCTCAACGCGTGCAACCAGCGCAGCAACCGCGCGCCGGTGATGGCGGTCGAGGCGCCGGAGACCGAGGCGGCCATCGAAAGCCTGCGCGCGCGCCGGCTGGTGTCGCGTTTCGTCGGGGCCGACGCCCGGGTGCCGAAATTCCGGCATACGATCGAGCTCGTTTACCCGGTGGGCGCGGAGGAGATCGCGCTGCTGGCGGAGCTGATGTTGCGCGGCCCGCAGACGGCCGCCGCGCTGCGAGCGAACGCGGAGCGACTGCGGCCTTTGCCGGACCTCGCGGCGGTCGAGACGATGCTCGCCGAGCTCGCGGCGCGCACGCCCGCGCCTTTGGTGGTGAAGCTCGCGCGCGTGCCCGGGCAGAAGGAGGCGCGGTGGGCCCAGCTCCTGGGAGGTGAACCGGCTGTTGGAGAGCCGGTCGCGGCGGGTGAACCGCTCAAGGTCAGTCTCGTGCTCCCGCCCGAGGCGGAGCGGCGCATCGTGGCGCTGGAGGCGGAGGTGGCGAGGCTCGCCGCGGAGCTCGCCCGGCTGAGCTCCGCGCTGGGCGAGTAGTTCCACCGCGGCGCGTCAGGGGCCGCGATACATTTCCGGACGGGGCGTGACGCCCACACGCCACGTGGACGTGGGCGCAGGCCGAAAAAAAGCCGGCCGCGCGACGGGGCGCGGCCGGCTGCGGGCCGTGTGCGGGGTGGCGGTGTTGCTCTTCGGTTGTCGAACGAAACGGTCAGGCGCGGCGACCGCGGCGGCGCGAAAGCGCGCAGACTGACGCGAAGAGGCCGGCAAGAGCGGCGGCGGAGGCGGGCTCGGGAACCGCGGTGGGCGTCAGGCTGAAATCGTCGACGGCCAGACCGTCGTCGGCGTTTGTGGCGTCGAAGTCCTGCCAGCGTATCCAGATGGTGGAGCCGGCGCCCACCGAGAGAGACGAAAGGGTAGAGCTCAGGAGGGTGCGATTGGCGGCGTTGTTGCCGTCCTTGGCGCCGGCAGTGGCTGTCGTGGGCGAGGTGAAGTCCAGCGCGTCCACGTCGGTCCACGTGCCGGTGGTGATGCTCGTGGCGTCGGTGCTGTATTGGAAATCAAGCCGGTCGGCGCGACCGGCGAAGCCGAGACGCCATTGCTCGCCGGTGTAGGAGATGGCGAGGGAGGTGATGGTGGCTCCGGTGTTGTTGGTGAAGCCGGCGCCGAAGAGCGGGACCAAGGTGCCGGTGCGGAGCCCGCCGAGGGCGCGTTCGGGGTTGCTCGCGGCGCCGTAGCTATAGGTGTCGCCGGTGGTGGAGCTTCCGATGTCGACCGCATACAGTTCGTTGTCGCGCAGGCTTCCGCCGGTCTCGGTCAGGAACCAGCCGGTGAGCGCAAGGGCGTTGGTGGTGGTGCCGGAGGTGGAGGACAGGACCGTACGAGTTCGTGCCCGGATTCGTGATGGCGTTCAGCGCGCGCGCATGCTTGATGATGCCGCCGATGTAGAACAGCGCGA
>CBINJQ010000105.1:0-11545 GCA_966251015.1 uncultured Akkermansia sp.
GCTGACGTTCCTGGCGCGCAAACTGGGATTTGCCGACCCGCTCGTGCAAAAGATCCTCGCGCTGCGGGCGGAGAAGGCGGCTCTGCTCGGGAAAAAGAGTTTCGCCGACCTCGTGTTGACCCGTCGCATGGCGCGCGACGGGGCCAGGGCGCTGGCGTTTGTGACGGATTTTGAAACGCGTTGCCGCGCGGCCTTCGCCCGCGAGTGCGCGGAGCTGGAGGCGTTCAAGGCCGAGCGCACCGGCTCGCCGGTCGCGCGCCTGAAGGCGTGGGAGGTCTCGTATTGGTCGGAGAAGCTCCGGCAGTCGCGCCATGCATTCGACGAGGAGGAGTTGCGTCCCTATTTCGAGGTCGGGCGCGTGCAAGCCGGGCTCTTCGAGCTGGCGCGGCGCGTCTTCGGCCTGCGGATCGAGGAAAAATCCGCGGCGCCGGAAGCGGTCTGGCATCCGGACGTGAAGTTCCACGAATTGCACGACGAGGCGGGGCGGCATCTCGGTTCCTTCTACGCCGACTGGCACCCGCGCGAGTCCAAGCGCGGAGGCGCGTGGATGGGCTATATCGTCACGGGCGGTCCGTATCGGGAACGGGACGGCGAGGCGAGGCGCGCGCCGCATCTGGGCTACATCTGCGGCAACATGTCGCCGCCGACGGAGGGGCGTCCGGCGCTGCTCACGCATCGCGAGGTGGAGACCATTTTCCATGAGTTCGGGCATCTCCTGCATCACCTGCTCGGCGAGGTGCCGGTGAAGTCGCTCAACGGCGTGAACGTGGCTTGGGACTTTGTCGAATTGCCGTCACAAATCATGGAGAATTGGTGCTGGGAGCGGGAGTCGCTCGATCTTTTCGCGCGGCATCACGAGACGGGCGCGCCGATTCCGGAGGAGCTGTTCCGGAAGATGACCGGCGCACGAAATTTCCGCGCCGCCTGCGCGGCGATGCGCCAGGTGCAGTTCGCGAAAATGGACCTGCTTCTGCATCTCCGCGCGGAGGAGTTTGTCGACGGCGACCTGGAGGCGAAAACGCGGGCCTTGGTGGCGGATTGCATGATTCCCACCGAGCCGGCGGCGCGCACGATCGTGCGGCGTTTCGGGCACCTGTTCTCCGATCCGGTCGGCTACGCGGCGGGTTACTATTCCTACAAGTGGGCAGAGGTTCTGGAGGCGGACGCCTTCACGCGTTGGAAGGAAGACGGCGTGTTTTCGCGTCGCGTCGGCGCGGAGTTCGTCAAGCACATCCTGAGCAAGGGAAACTCGGCGGACGCGGCGGAGCTGTTTCGTCGCTTCATGGGACGCGACGCCGACCCGCGGGCGCTGTTGCGTCGTTCCGGGCTGGCGGGCGCGGACGAGGAGACCGGGGTGTCGGAGGCCTGAGCCCAGGCGGATGAGCGCGCCGGGCACAGGGCCGCGGGGTGGGACGGGGGACGAGCCGCGGCGGCGTGCTCGCCGCCGGCGACGGCGAGGGCGGGTTATCGGGATCGCGACGGTGGTTCTCGCCGGAGCGCTGACGCTCGACTGGTGGGCGCCGGCGGTGGCCGAAACGTGGCTGGGCGGCGTCACGCACGAGGATCGGAGCGCGCGATGGGGGCGTTCGGTGGAGTGGAAAAAGATCGCGTGGCAAGGAGCGGGCCTGCGTCTGACCGCCGAGACCCTGCGAACGAGCGCGCCCTCGCGCCTCCTGCGCGGCGCGAAGATCGAGGCGGAGGCGAGCGGGTGGGTTGTCGAGATTTTGGACACGCCGCGAGGGAAGGACGGCGCGGAGGGAGTGCGGGAGCCCGGGGCGTGGGAACGCGTCGCGCCGGCGTTGCGCGAGTTGAGCCGCGAGCTGAAGCGGCGCGTCGGGGAGATACGGATGCGAAACGGCGTCGTGCGCGTGGCGGGCGAGGAAATCGCGGTCGACGAACTTTGGCTGAAGGGCGACGTGGTCGGCGCGACGCTCCGCGCGCGCGGGCAGACCTTTCGGGTGGAGTCGGACATCGAGCTTGGCGCCGCGTGGGGGACCTGGGTCGAAGGCGGGGCGGGGTATCATGTCGAGCTCTGGCCGGACCGGGCGCGGGCGGAGTTTTCATGGGCGGGCAACACGGCGTCCGCCGAGGCGAGCTTCGCGCCGGGCGAGTGGCTGCCGGCCAAGTGGAGCGTGACCGGCTCGGATTGGCGGGTGCCGGCGGCGAGATTCGGCGCTTACGCGGGAGCCTACGACGATCTTTCCGGCGCGTTCTCGATCCGGGGGGAGGGCTCGTCCTTTGCGGTGGAGGCGGACGCGGAGGCGCGTCCCTTGTCGGCGGATCTGCCGCCGTTGCGCGTGAGCGTCTCCGGCGGCGGCGACCCGGGCGGCGTGCGCGTGGATAGCCTGGAGTTGGTCGCCCCGCAGGCGAAGGCGAACTTGAGCGCGCCGATCGCCTGGGATTGGAAATCGGGTTGGCGGGTCGACGGGGAGCCTGGCTTCGTCTGGGAGGCGGACCTGGCCGCCCTGAGCGGCGGAATCGTGCGCGGGCAAACCCAGGGCACGGCCCGATGGACGCGGGACGGAGCAGGAAGCACCCGGGTTCGCTGGGAAGCGCGCGGGCGGGGTTTGAGCTGGCGGCATGTCGCGGCGGCGACCCTCGACCTGCGCGGGGAGTCGGACGCCGAGACGAGCACCGTGACGGAAGCGACCGTGGTGGCGGGGCAGGGGGCGCGCGTGGAGGCGCGCGGCCGGCTGCGTCATGCGACGCGAACGCTGGAGGCGGTCGTGCTTCATGCGGAGGCGGACGGGGAGGCGTTTCGCCCGTGGTTGCCGACGGCGGCGCGATTCGGTCGGGCGGAGCTGGATCTGCGGGCGGCGGGCGAATGGCCGGGCCTCGAAATCGAGGGGGAAATCCAGGCGAAAGAGATCGTGTGCTCGGGTTGGACGGCGGACGCGGTCGACGCCCGGTTTCGCGGAAGGCCGGGCGAACGCATGGCGGGAAACGCGCGGGCGAGGCGGGGCGCGGCGGAGATGTCGGCCGCGGGCGAATGGACGCCCGCGACGCTGGATGTAACGGAGTTTTCGATACGAAGGACGGACGGCGAGGAGTTGCGCGCGAGCCGGCCGGCGCGGGTGGTGCCGACGCCCGGGGCGACGGCGGGCGACGCGGAGCTGGCGGGCGGCGGCGGGGCTCGTCTGGACATTCGCTGGCGGGACGGGGCCGCCGCGCGGGCGGTGTTGCGCGCCGAGAACATCGGGACGGAGTGGTTGCGGGATTGGCGACGGGCGGACGACTTGCCGAGGATACTGCTGAGGCATTTGGCGGTAAGCGCGGGGCTGACGCCGGACGGTCTGGCGGAAGGCGAAATCGATCTGGACGCGCTTTGGTCGGCTCCGGCCGGCGAGATGTGGCTGCGCGGCGCGGGGAGGCTTGATCGGGACGGAGCCATGATCGAGCGCATGGAGGGCGGACGGGGCGACGCGATCTTGTTGAGCGGAGCCGGGAAGGCGCCTTGGCGGGCGCGCGGGCGCGGCGGGCGTTTGGAGCCGGTGCCTGGTGCGCGTTGGGATTTGCGATTGGAGTCGCGCGCGGGCGCGGCCTGGTGGGACGAGCTGGCGAAAACGGCCGGCGTCGTGCTCGAGGGGCCGGAGCTGAGCCTGCGGGCGGAAGGCGAGGCGACGATGCCGAGCGCGACGCTGGCGTTTGGCGCGGAACGGCTGGTGCTGCGCGGCGAGGGCATGCCGAAGGAGGGCGTGGAGCTGCGGGCGGTGCGGGCGGAGGGCGTGGCGGGGTCGGGCGAGATCGAGCTGAAGCGGTTCGAGGCCAAGGTCGAAGGTCAGGCGGTGACGGCGGGAGCAAAGCTGGCGATGGGCGAGGGGGACTGGAGCCGCATGCGCGAGCGGCCGGTCGCGTGGCTGCTCGAGCATGCGGAGGCCCGGGTGAACGTGCCGGGCGCGGAGGTGGGCGCCATCGCGCGGCACCTGCCGACTTTGCTGGCGCCTCAGGGCTGGTTGACGGCAGACCTGCGGCTGAGCCCGGGCGCGAAACTCGACGGCAGCCTGGAACTGCGAGGCGCGGCCTCCCGTCCGCTGGGAGGTTTCGGCGTTTTGCAAGACGTCGAAGTGGCGCTTGCGCTCAGCGGGCGCGAAGTGCGGATCGAACGAATGCGGGCCATGGCGGGCGGGCAGGAGTTGAACGTCACCGGCACGGCGCGCAGGGAGCCCGGCCGGATGCCGGCGCTGGATCTGGCGGTGAAGGCGGAACGGTTCCCCCTGTTGAGGAAGCCCGGGCTGCTGTTGCGCGGGGATCTGGATCTCACGGTGAAAACGGCGGACGACGGACGCACGAGGCTGGGCGGCGAGGTGCGGATGCGCGACAGTCTGTTCCTGGCGGATATCCGATCGTTGGTCGCCCCGCCGGGCGGTCGTGGCGCGGCGCCGGCGGGCGCCCGGCCGCCGTATTTTTCGGTGGAGAACCCGCCTCTGGCGGATTGGGAGCTGGCGCTGCGCGTCGGCGGGCGGGAGTTTTTGCGCCTGCGGACGCCGGTGTTCGAGGGCGTGGGTTCGGCGCGCTTCGACCTTACGGGCACCTTGCGCGAGCCCCGCGCGGTCGGGGAATTTTGGGTGGAGCGCGGGAACATCCTTTTTCCTTTCGCGAGCTTTGCGGTGCGCGAAGGGGCGGTGCGTTTGCGCGCGAGCGATCCCTACACGCCGGTGCTCGATTTTCAGGCGACGGCGCGGCGGCTGGGGCATGACCTGCGGCTGGAGTTGGACGGGACGGCGGACGCGCCGCAATTGCAGCTCACCTCGAGCCCGCCGCTGGAGGCGGAGACGGTGTTGTTGATGGTCACGGCGGGCGCGGCTCCGACGCAGGGCGCGGGCGCGGCGTCGGGCACGCAACGGGTCGCGGCGGTGGGCGCGTATGTCGGGCGCGACCTGCTGCGCTCGCTCGGCGTGGGCGGAACCGACGAGGAGCGGCTGACGGTGAGCTCGGGTGAAAAGGTGTCGCGCGCGGGGCGGGAGACCTACGGATTCGAGTTCAAGTTGACCGACCGCTGGTCGTTGACCGGCGAATACGACGAGTTCGACGCCTACAACGTGGGGGTGAAGCGTCGCTTCGGCCCGGGGCCGGGGCGCGAGGAGACGGCGGACGAAAAGGAGGCCGGGGATGCGCCCTGACGTCACGAAAGCGGTCCGGGCGGCGGTTCTCCTTTTGTGGGCGGGCTCGTGCGGGCTCGCGGCCAAAACGGCGGAGATCGAGGTGGCGGGCTTCGGTTTCCTGAAGAATCGCGAGATGAGGCGGACCTTGGACGCGTTGCTCGGGAATGGCGGCGAACGCGAGACGGTGGACGCGTCGTTCATCGAGGACGCGGCGTTGGTGCTGAACTCGGAGCTGGTGGAGGACGGGTTCTTCGAGGCGAAGGTTCTCGCGACCTGGACCGACGTGGGCGGAGCGACGGGAAGCGGGGAGGTGGACACGCGGATGAGCCGCCCTCTGCCGCGTCCGCTGGCGGCGACGCGGGTGCGGCTGGAGGCCCGTCCGGGGCGGCGCGCGGTGGTGGAGGCGGTGCGCTTCGACGGCTTGACCGAGCCGGAGGCGCGGGAGGCGGAGTCGTTCTTCCGGCCGCGGGTGGGATTGTTCACGCCCGACGCCGCGCGGGCCTGGTCGGCGACGCGGGCGAAGCGGGCGGCGGAACGACTGCGCGAGACCCTGAGGGCGCGCGGACACGCGGAGGCTCGGGTGGAGATCACCGACACGAAGGTGGACCGGGAAACCGGAGACGTGACGCTCCTCGTCCGGGTGGACGCGGGACCGCTCTGGCGGGTGGCGGACTGGCGCGCGGAGGTGTCCGGCGGCGGGCGGCTTTTGGGCGCGGGGCCGGAGGGGGTGGCGGGGCGTCCCTGGTCGCGGGCGTTGGCGCAGGACCAGGCGCAGGCGTTGCGGAGCTTGTATTATGCAAAAGGATACGCGGACGCGGAGGCGGCCTGGTCGGCCGAGCCGGGGGCGGAGGCCGGAGAGGGGGAACGGGCGGTGACCGCGGTGGCGCGGGTGAAGCCGGGCGAGGCGTGGAGAATCGGAGAGGCGCGGACACGCGGCGCGGTCAGGACGCGGCCGGAGTTGATCGAGACGCGGGTCCGTTTGAAGCCGGGCGCGCCCTACGATCCCCAGGCGATCGACGCCGCGCGGTTGAGGCTGGCGCGGCTGGGCGTTTTCGAGCGGGTCGACGTGGACGGCGCGGAGACGGGGTCGGCGGGCGGTGTGCGCGACGTGGTTTTCCAGGTGACCGAGGAAGCCGCGTGGGAGGCTGCGTGGACGCTCGGGTATGGCAGCTACGAGCAGTTGCGCGGGGGCCTGGAGTTGAGCCGGGGGAACCTGTGGGGTCTGGCGCATCGGGACCGGATGGAGCTGGGGCAATCGATGAAGGCCTCGCGCGGAGAATATCGCTACACGGTGCCCACGTTGTTCGACGACACGGTGGAGGGTTCGGCGCGGCTCTTCGGGCTGAGACGCGAGGAGCCCTCGTTCACGCGCCTCGAGTATGGAGGCGGGTTGGAGGCGGCGCGGGACCTGCCGTGGATCGACGCCCGAGGGACGGCGGGCCTGGGCTACGAGGTGTTGCGCGCGGACGACGTGGAGCTGGGCGTGTCGGCCGACGAGGCGACGGAGACCGCGGTGACGGCGCTGACCCTCGGGCTCGTCCGCGACCGGCGGGACAACCCGATACGTCCGCGCGACGGGCAGCGGTGGGCGGTGCGCACGGAGACGGCGTTGCCCGAGCTCGGCAGCGAGGTGCGCTACGAGCGAGTCGAGGTGGCGTGGTCCTGGCATCGGCCGCTGTGGGGCGACGACCGTTGGGTTCACGCGGGGGTGTCGCACGGACTGGTGGCGGACGGAGGCGACGAAGCGCCCGTGAACAAGCTGTTTTTCCCGGGCGGAGAGAGCTCGGTTCGCGGGTATATGGAAGGCGAGGCGGCGCCGCGCGACGCGAACGGGCGTTTCGTCGGGGCCCGGAACGTGTGGCTCGTGAATCTCGAGTTCGAGCAAGTGGTGACCGGGCGGTGGACGGCGCTCGTTTTCGCGGACGTGTCCGGCGCGTCGGCGAGGGAGGATGATTGGCCCGGGCGCGAGGTGTTGGCCTCGGCGGGGCTCGGGGTGCGGTATCATTCGCCGATCGGGCCGATTCGCCTGGAGCATGGGTGGAACCTGAACCGGCGTCCGATGGACCCGGCGGGGACCTTGCATTTCTCGATCGGGTTTCCGTTCTGATCCGCCGGCTAGGACGGAACCGCTCCCGGTGAAGACGGGCGGGGAATTGATGTGGCGGCGGAGCGTGGCGACCGGCTAGGCAGTGGTCGTCATGACTATCGCCGATCTTGCCAAAATTCCGGGCGGGACTTTTCCCGCGCAACGCTGGGGCCGCGGCCTCGTGGGCCAGGCCACGCAGCCGATCCAGGCCAAGGGCTTTTCGATGGGCTACTCCATCCTTGCCCCGAAGGGCGGCCAGGTGCCCTGGCATAACCAGGAGCAGGAAGAGGTGTATTTTATCGTGCAGGGCGAAGGACAGATCTGCGTCGACAACGAGTGCTCGCCGATCAAGGCCGGCCAGGCGGTCTACATGCCCCCGGGCAAGTTTCACCAGCTGACCAACACCGGCGAGGAGCCGATGCACATGATCTATGTGTATTGCCCGGGCGGAGACGTCGCGCACTGGCGCCAGGAGCTCGCGGGCACCTTGCCGGTGGCGGGCACGGGCGACATTCCTCCGTTGCCCGCGGGCGCGGAGCCGCAATGGACGAAGGTCGAACCGAAGACGCTCGGCTGAGGGAAGGGTTTAATCCGGGCGACAGCGCCCGACGGACGACTCGCCGAGGTCGAAGGACGCCGGGGACGGCGTGCCTCCAAGGGTCAAATTCACGGCCTCACTTCTGGCGCCAGGCGCTGGGGGTGAGGCCGGTTTGTTTCCGGAACCAGCGCGCGAAGTAGTTGGGGTCGTCGAAGCCGGCTTTGGCGGCCGCCGCGCCGATGCCGGGGAGCTCGCGCAGGGCGGACTGGGCGACCTGGAGACGTTCCTGGTCGCGCAGTCCGCGGAGGCCCAGCCCGTGTTCACGTTTCAGCCGGCGCGTGAGCGCGTCGCGGACGTAACCGGATTCGCGGGCGATCTCGGCCAGCGGTTTTTCGGAGCGGAGGCTCTCGCGCACGCGAACCACGAGGGGCGAGGGCTCGGCGAGGGGCGGCGTGTCCTCCGCGCGCGGGGGCTCGAGGAGCCGGGCGATAACCGAAAGAACGGCGGGGTAGTCGGAAAGCGTGAGGCTGCCCTTGGTCGGCACGCGAGCGAGCAGGGCGTGGAGTTCGTTGAGCGCCTGCTGGGGCAGGTGCCGGTGGAGGACGCGCGTGCCGCCCCGGCGTTCGTAGTCCAAGGCGAGGCATAGCGGGCGGCTCGTGCCGGACATGGCGAAACCGTGATCGACGCCGGGCGGAAGGATGAAGAGATCGCCGGCGCGGGCCTCCACCCGCCGCTCGCGGATGATCTGAACGCCCTCGCCGGAGAGGTAGAGGATGAGCTGATGATACGGGTGGTTGTGCGGCGCGACCTCGGCGTCGCGATGCCGGTTCAGCTGCAGTTTGCGCAGCACGAAACCGAGGGCGTGGATCTCGATTTTTTGGACGAGCAGAGGACTCCAGGCGAGCATGGTGCGGCGGGAAGCGGGTTGGCGGGTGCGTGCTAGCAGGAGTCGGGATTGTTCTAACCGCAAGCAGGCGCTTCGGGTATGTTTGTAGTCGTCGGCCCGACCCCGGGGCCGCTCCTTCAGCCTTCATCTATTTTTTCACCACATGACCACGCACAAAGTCGGCATCATCATGAACGGCGTCACCGGACGCATGGGCACGAACCAGCATCTGCTGCGCTCGATCAAGGCCATCATCGACCAGGGGGGCGTCAAACTGAACGACTCCGAGGTCATCATGCCGGACCCGATTCTCGTGGGCCGCAGCGCATCCAAGCTGGCCGCGCTGGCTCTGCGCGCCGGTCTGCCCGAGGAGCGCATCACGACCAATCTCGACGCCGCGCTGGCCGACCCCTACAACCAGATCTACTTCGACGCGACGCTCACCGGCCAGCGTCCGAACGGCGTGCGCAAGGCCATCGCCGCGAAGAAACACATCTACTGCGAGAAGCCGACCGCCACCACCTCCAAGGAGGCGCTCGCGCTCTACAACGAGGTGACCGCGGCCGGCCTGAAGAACGGCGTGGTGCAGGACAAGCTCTGGCTGCCCGGCCTGGTGAAGCTGAAGTGGCTCATCGACCAAGGCTTCTTCGGCAAGATCCTCTCCGTGCGCGGCGAGTTCGGCTACTGGGTTTTCACCGGCGAGCACGAGAAGCTGCAACGCCCCTCCTGGAACTACCGCAAGGAGGAGGACGGCGGCATCATCGTGGACATGATCTGCCACTGGCAGTATGTCATCCAGAACCTCTTCGGCGACATCAAGAGCCTGACCTGCCTTGGCGCGACCCACATCCCCCAGCGTTGGGACGAGAACGGCAAACCCTACAAGTGCACCGCCGACGACGCGGCCTACGCGACCTTCGAGCTGCAAAACGGCACGATCCTCCACTTCAACTCGTCTTGGGCGACCCGCGTCGACCGCGACGATTTGCTCACGCTGCACGTCGACGGCACGCACGGCACCGCCGTCGCCGGCCTGCGCGATTGCAAGGCCCAGTCGCTCGCGGCCACCCCGCGTTGCGTGTGGAACCCGGACATCGACAGCCCGATCAAGTATCGCGACGGCTGGACTCGGGTGCCGGACCAAGGCCTCTACGACAACGCGTTCAAGGTGCAGTGGGAGCTCTTCCTCCGCCACGTCGTGAAGGACGAGCCTTTCCGCTGGAATCTCAAGGAAGGCGCGAAGGGCGTGCAACTCGCCGAACTCGCGCTCGAGAGCTGGGCGCAGCGTCGTTGGCTGGACGTTCCCTCCATCTAAACGAAGGCGTCGGCGCGTTCCCTTGGGCGCGCCGTTGATCGTCTTCCACAGCCTTTCGCGGGCGCCGTGTGGTGCGGCTCCCGCGAGAATTACCCGAGTGGTGGTTGAGCCGGCGCGGTTATAAATCGCGCCGGCTTTTTCATGCGCAGCCAGTTCCGCTTGCAAAGCGGAGGGCTCCGCACGTCTTACGCGACAACTTTTACACCTCTACTCACCATGACTGGAATCGGTATCTGGATCGTCCTCATCATAGTCCCCATGCTCTTCGGCCTGTATGCGCAGATGCGGATTCGCAGCGCCTACACGAAAAACGCGCAGGTGGCTTCCCGCGGCGGCATCACCGGGCGCGAGGCGGCGGAGGCGGTGATCCGCTCGGCGGGCATCCACGACGTGAAGATCATCGAGGTTCCCGGCGAGCTCACCGACCACTACAATCCGATGACCAAGGAGCTGGCGCTATCGGCGCACAACTACCATGGGCACAGCCTGGCCGCCCTCGGCGTGGCCGCCCATGAGGCCGGGCATGCGATCCAGCACAAGGTCGGCTATTCCATGATGAAGGTTCGTCAGACGCTGGTGCCCTCGACCCAGATCGCGGCGAGCGTGTCGACCTACGTCGTGACGGCGGGCATCTTCATGATCAGCTTCATGCGCAGCCCGATGGGATACAACCTGCTGTCGATCGGCGCGATCGCGCTGGCGGTGATCTGCCTGTTCCAGCTCGTGACCCTGCCGGTCGAGTTCGACGCGAGCCGCCGTGCGAAGAACCAGTTGGTGGATCTCGGCATTTTGAGTCGCGATGAAATGGGCGGGGTCAACGAAACGCTCAACGCGGCCGCGTTGACCTACGTGGCCGGCTTCGTGGCCGCCTTGGGCTCGCTGTTGCACGTGCTGATGATCCTCGGGGGGCGACGGAACGAAGAATAAACGCGCGCTCGCGGGAATTCTTGGGTGTCGATGGGCGACGTTAGGCCGAGCGGACCGGGCCTCCGTGTCAGAAGGCGGTCGTTTCGGTCCGCGAAGCCCGTCGATACGCCAACAACGCGTCCCGCTTTTCCGGCAGGAGCGAATGAAACGCCCATTCGACGCGCACGCGATCGGCGGTCCGCAACTCGCGGCAGAGGCAGGCTCGCAAGAAAGCGCCCTCTTCACCGCCGTTGCTCGCGAACATCCATGTGACGGCCGCCTTCCCGCCGGGCCAGCGCGCGAAATAGGCGGGATAGGACGCGGGGCGGCCAGATTTCAGGATACGGTTTCGTGGCCGGAAGAAAACGCCCACGACCCCGGATCGATTACGCGAGCCAGGCAGAGCGACCGGTTGATCGAGCCCCGCCAAGCTCGCCAGCACGGGGCGAAGCCAAAGACGTGCGGCCGCCTCGGCGCCCTCCCAGCTTCCATGGCTTCGCACGCTGAAGCATCGATAGAAGCGTGATCCCGCCCGTTGGACCCTCGCCATCACGCAGCGCTCGCCTTCATTGCGGGTCAGATGGCTGGCGGATCTTGGGCTTCGAACCGAGTGAGGCGGGCGGGCGGCCGCGCACGGCGATTCGGATGCATGGATCGTCGCCGCGGAATCGGGCCGAACGCCCGACGGACGGTCCGGTGAATCCTCTTTTTG
>CBINJQ010000106.1:0-11470 GCA_966251015.1 uncultured Akkermansia sp.
ACGAGAAACTTCAGCTCCTTCCCCTCGAAAAGGGAGAGCATGAGCCCCTGCGAGGCGGTGTCGGCGCGGTAGCTCTGCTCCAGGACGCGCAAGGCCACTTTTCCGCCCGGGTCGCGCAGCACCACGGAGTCCGGCTCCACGTGCAGCGTGGCGCGGTCGAAGGTCACGGCGTTCACTCCCTTCGCGAGGTCGAGCGGCACGCGCTCGCGCACCACGGCGAAATTTTGGTTGTAGACGGTCAGCGCCGTCTGAGCGGACGCGACGAGCGGGAGAAGCGTCGCCGCGAACAGGGTGGCCAGGGCGGGGGTTTTCATCAGGGAAAAGTGGGCGAAAGCCGGGAAACATCACGGAGCCGGCGCCGCGGATGTTTCCGCAGAAGACACCGCGCCTCGCGTGCCGGCAAGGGCGCGCTGCGCCACGACCTCGGGCTCGAACCGCCAGGCGGCTCTCCGCGTGTTCACGGTCCTTTTTTCCAGGCCGCCGGAAGCGGTCACGACCACGACCTCGCCCGCGAAAGGCAAACGGCTCTCGGCCACTTTCAGCAAGGGCCCGAGCTCATAGATCCGCGTGTAGCCGTAGGCCCGCAGCGAGGTGTAGGTGGAGAGGTTGAGCGAAGCGGGAGCCAGCTTGGACGCGAAGGCCCACGGTTCGTCGGAGAAGTTGTTGTTGCAGTAGATCAGGACCGGCGTGTCGAAACTCGGGATCACGGCGGCCAACGACTCCGCGGTGAACTCCGTGAACGGCAGGTTGACCGCGCCGTCGATGTGAAGGCTGCGGTAGCGGAAGTCGGTGCGGGCGTCGAGGAGCACGACGCCGGGACGGCGCATCATTTCGAGAAACGCCTCCTCGCTCAGACGGCGGGCCTCGCGCTCCGGCCCCGTCTCCTCGACGATCTCCCGAAAGCCCGGATAGTCGATGAGCGGATTCGCCGGCGTTTGCTCCGCCGCGCGCGTGGCGGGCGCGAACGCGAAGGCGGCGAGGCTGAGAAAAAAGATTCGGGTGTTCATATCGGGGGCGTCTTACTCCGCGCGCTGCTGGTTGTAGGTTTGCTGGGCCTTGGCGCGGTAGCCCTTGCGCTCGGCGTTGCTCATCCCGTCCGACTCGATTTTCGCGGCTTCGACGGCGGCGGGCGCGGCGACGGCCGCGACGTCGGCGTTGCCGAAGACGACGCCCATCTCCCCTAGCGAGGAGCCGACCTGCCGCAGACGGCCGGCGGCTTCCTCCTTCCTGCCGGCGTCCACGAGAGCCACGGCCTCGTCGCGCGCCTCGGCGAGGCGGTTCGCCGCGTAATCCGCCTGCACGCGGTGGTTGGCGGCTGAAACGATCTCGTCGCTCCTGCTCGAGAAGGTCGCCGTGACGACGGCCTCCTGGTTCGCCGCCCGCGCCGTCGCGGCGTCCTCGTAGCGAACGCGCGCGGTGGCCACGCGGCGGCTCTTCGTCTTCGGGGCGGGCTCCACCTCGACCTCGACCAGCGCGAATTTCTCCTGGCCGCCGTAGAGCTGGTTCAACTCGACGACCACGCGGTCGTTTTCCACCCGCCCCTCCCGGCCGACGATCCGCACGGGGCGCGCGCCCTCCGGAAAATCGAGCTCGATCACGACGCGACGCGCGACGATGCCGAGCACGTCGCCGAGCTCCTCGTTGAAGATCCGGGGCAAATCGCGGCCGTCGGCGACGAAGTAGGTGTTGCCGTCGCTGCGACGAGCGAGACGCGTCATGAGGTCCTCGTTGAAATCGAGACCGAGCCCGATGGTCGTCACCGAAACGCCCTCGCGCACGAGGCGGGCGCCGAGCGAACCGAGCGCCTCGGGCGTCTGCGGGCCGACGTTGGCCAGCCCGTCGGAAAGGAGCAGCACGCGATGCGTGAAGGCGCCCTCGATGTTTTTCCGGAGCTCGTCGGCGCCGGCGACGACTCCGCCGTGCAAGTTGGTGCCGCCGTTGGCGTCGATCCCCTCGATCGCCGCGGCGAGTTGCTCCCCGTTCCCGACACGACGCGACGGCACGAGCACGCGCACGCCGTTGTCGTAGACGACGAGCGAGACGAGGTCGTCGGGCGAAAGCCGCCGCACCGCCTCGAGCGCGGCCTCGCGGGCCCGGGCGATCTTTTCGCCGCTCATCGATCCGGACTTGTCGATCACGAGCGCGAGGTTCACCGGCGACCGGCGAACTCCGCGGGGCCTGACGCCGTCCAGGCCGACCTTGACGATGACGGTCTCGCGGGAATCCACCGGGAGGACGGGACGGTCCAGCTCCAACTTGAGCCGCACCGGCTCCTGGTCGGACGGCGCGGGAGGGATGGATTTGGCGGACAACAAAAGCTCCGGGAACAGGCCCAGGGCGGCGAGAAAGAGGGCGGCGATTCGTTTCATGGCGCCCGCGAGTCTAGCGCATCGCGCCGCCGGAAGTTGTCACCGCGTGGTCATGAAGATGTCAGGGATTTGTCAGGCCCCCGCCCGGTGGACGCGCGGGTCGCTCCGCAGGTGGTTCGCGGTCACGATCCGCTCCGAGGACCTGCTCGCGCTGGTGCGCGGGGTTGGTCGAGGGAGGCGTGCGGGTGTTGGCCTGCTGAGCGCCTGCAGATTCCCAATGTCTTGGCTGTCCGTGCCCATCCGTGAGGTCCGTGGTTCCAACCGCGGCGTTTCGGTTTTTCCGCCCGCCTTTTTTCGCGAGTCGCTTGACCCTCCCCCAACGGGAGACCGCAAGCTCCTCCTCGCCCTCGAAAAATGCCCGACGACCTCCCTCTTTTCAGCATCGGCGAGTTCTCCCGGATCTCCGGACTCACGATCAAAACCCTCCGGTTCTACGACGACAACGGCCTGCTCAAACCCGCCCGCATCGATCCCGTCACCGGTTATCGTTTCTACGACGCGGACTCGGCGGATCGCGCCCGCGTCATCGCCCGGTTGCGCGACCTGCAGTTCCCGCTCGAGACCATCGCCACCATCCTCGCCGACTGCGGCGACGAGGCCGACCTGCTCGGCCACTTCGAGCGCCAGCAGCGCATCATCCAGGAGCGCCTGCGCGCCGACCGCCGGATCGCCAAAACCCTCGCCCGCGCCATCGCCGACGAGCGCGAAGCCTCGCGCGCCGCCGCCGAGGACAAATCTCGGGTGGAGGAAAAACGCGTCGATGCGCTGATCGTCGCCGGCATCCGCATGAAAGGCCGCTACGAGGAGTCCGGGCGCGCCTTCTCCCGTCTCGGCAAGACCCTCGGCCGACACGCGTCCGGCAAGCCGCTCACGCTCCACCACGACGGCGAATATCGCGAGGAGGACGCCGACTTCGAACCCTGCTTCCCCCTGCGCGAGCCGGTTTCCGCCCCTGCGGACGTTTATGTGCGCGCGCTCCCGGCCGCCACCTGCCTGTGCGTGCTCCATCGCGGCTCCTACTCCCAACTCGGGCGATCCTACAAGAAGGTGCTCGCCGAGGCCAAACGACGCGGCGCCGCCTTCGCGCTACCCACCCGCGAGGTCTATCTCAAGGGACCGGGCATGATCTTCCGCGGCGATCCGCGACGCTACCTGACCGAAATCCAAATCCCCCTCGCCCAATGAAGAAGACCTCGCCCCATGCGCCGCGTCCCCCCTTGCGAGGCAAAAAAACCTGGCGCGAGAAACTCGCCGACGACAAGGGCCTGCCCAAGGTCGTCGCCCTCGGCAAAGCCCAGGCCGGGCGCCTCGGCGGCGAGACCTGCGCCATCCCCGCGCCGCGCGAAATCGACGCCCTCATGCGCCGCGTGCCACACGGCCGGTTGACGACCATCAACGAGCTCCGCCAAGCCGTCGCGCAAAGCCACCGCGCCGACATTGGTTGCCCGATCACCACGGGGATATTCGCCTGGATCGCCGCCCATGCCGCCGCGGAGGCCGAGGCCGCCGGCGAGACCGACGTCACGCCCTACTGGCGCACGCTCAAGGCGAACGGCGAGCTCAACCCCAAATACCCCGGCGGCATCCCCGCCCTCGCCGCCCGCCTCCGGGCCGAGGGACACGTGATCGTCCAAAAGCGAAGCCGCTGCTTCGTGCGGGATTTCGAGCGCGGACTCGCGCGACCCTGATTCCACGATCCAGGTCCCTTGTCGCCGCTTCTTGCGCTCCCGCGCTCAAAGCCCGGCCCCCGCGCCCGCCCCGGCGGTCGCCCGCGCCGCCCTCGGCGCAATCCGCAGATCTCCCATGAGCAACTCCAGCGCGCGCCCTCGGAAGATCGTCAGATCGCTGCTCTCCGTCGCCACGATGTCCGCGCGCCAGCGCCCGTCCGCGTCGGCCCAGTCGCGGTCTATCACCGTCCCCGTCCCCAGCGCCGTGACCTTCCCGTCCGCCTCGCGCGCCTCCAACCGTCCGCGCCGCACGTAGCCGACGGCCCTCATGAGGTCGCCGCGCCGCGCCATGTGCTCGCCCGCCTCGACGTGGATCGCGCGCAACGGCTCGTCCGGGGGCGGCAGCACCACCGAGATGTCGCGCGCGAAAATCGCCTCGAAAGTCCAGTCTATCGTCACCCGCAGCCGACGCATCACGCCCGGCAACTTCGCCAGGTAGATCGTGCGCCACAGCCACCACGCGAAGAAGCCCTTGAAGTGGAACCCCATCACCTCCGCCACCGCCTGCCGCGCCCCGATCGTCGCGAGCTGCCCCATGTAGCGATACGTGAACGGCCGCAGCCCCGCCGCCTCCCCGGTGGCACGGGCGTCCCGCCCGCGGTCCGTCCCTCCCGCGCGCGCCTCCGCCCTCAACGCCCGCGCGATGTTCGCCCCCAGCTGCCTCCCCGCCCGCTGCGCCAACTGCGCCGTCGGCGGCGCGATCTTCAACTCCCCCCGATCGTTCCACGGCACCGCCGCGCAATCTCCCGCCGCCCAGATATCGCGCTGCCCCTTCACGAGCATCGTCGGCTCCGTCGGAATGCGCCCCCTCTCCGGCGCCACCCCGAGCCGACGCGCCACGTCGAGCACCACCGGGCTCGGAGCGTTGCCGATTGTCGACACGATGGTGTGCGTCTCGATCGCCCCTCCGTCCGTGAAGATCACCCGCGAGGCCGTCGCCTCCGCCACGCGTTTCTCCAGGAACAGCTCGATCCCGCGCTTCCGCAGCACGCCCGCCGTGTATTCGCCCAGTTCCGGCCCTATCTCCGCCAGCAGCTTCGCGTGCCCGTGCACCAGCGCCACGCGGATGGGTTCGCCCTTCAGCCGCGTGTAAAACTCCCGCGCCTCGTGCAGCAGATCGTGCAGCTGCCCGGCCACCTCGACACCCGTGTATCCGCCGCCCACCACGACAAAGGTCAGCAGCCGCGCCCGCACCTCCGGGTCGTCCACCAGGTTCGCCTCCTCCATCCGGTTGATCACCGCCGCGCGCAGTCGCAACGCGTCCGCCACGCTCTTCAGCGGCCACCCGTGCTCCGCCATGCCCGGCACCTTCGAGAGGTCCGTCACGCTCCCCAGCGTGAGCGCGAGATGCCGGAAGCCGATCACCTGGTTCCGCGTGAACCTGCCGCCGTCCACCGTCAGCGTCTTCGCCGCCAGATCGACCGCCGTCACCGCGCCCTGGAGCACCGTCACCCCGCGGCAAAACTGCCTCAGCGGGTTCACCACGTCCGCCGGGCTCAGCGCCGCGCCCGCGACCTCGGCCAGCATCGGGTGAAACACCAGCACGTTGCGCTCCGCGATCAAGGCCACCCGCCGCGTCGCCTCCTCGCGCCCGAGCGCCGCCGCCAGGGCCCGCGCCGCCTGCGCCCCGGCAAACCCACCGCCCGCGATCACGACGTCGTAGTGCATGGCCCGCAGGCAAAGCACCCCGCCTCGTCGTGCAACTTCCCTCGCGCTCCCGGCCTTTTGTTCCGCCTTGCATTCACGGCGGGGTGCCGCCGCTTTCACGGCTTCGGCTCCCCTCTCCTCCCATGCGTCAAGGCCTCCTGCTTCGTTCCCTCCTGATCGCCATCGCCGTGACCACCTTGGCCCATGGGCTTTCGATGGCCGCCCTGTATCTCGCCTTGCGAGGATTCTCAGGGCCGGTCGAGGGGACGGCTTCGCTCTCCTCGCACTACACGTCGATGTTCCTGGGCATCGGCATGGGCCCCGTCCTGATCGGCGCCCTTCTCCTCTTTTTCTCCGCCCGTCTCGAACGTCTGTTCCTCGGAGATCTCGCCGACCGCCCCATCGAAGGTCTCGGCGCGGTTTCTTCCGAGTCCTTTGTCACCCTCCTGCTCCGGCTGCTCGGAGTCTACTTCCTTTGCACAAACTCGACCGGGCTGGTCGGCAACGTCTTCATGACGGTCTTCCCGCCCGCCGGAAACGTTCCCTCGGATGGAAATCGGATCATCGGCGAATTCGCGGCCCACATCGCGGGCTTGGTGCTTGCCGCCCTGCTCTGCTTTCGCACCGGTTTGTTCACCCGCCTCGTCTTGAGCAGATAAGCCGGTGCCGCTCGTCCGATGTCCGACGCCACCCTCGAGCTCTTCCAAGCCGTCATCGACGACCACCGTCGCCGCCCGCGCAATCGCGGCCCGCTGCCATCGGCCCATCGCGTGGTCAAACGCGATAACCCCTCCTGCGGAGACGTCTGCACGATGCAACTCCAGCTCGATCCCGCGCCGCCCGCCGTGTCCCCCGCCGCCGCTCTCCCCTCCGGCACCCGCATCGTCGCCGCCGCCTTCACCGGCGCGGGCTGCGCCCTTTCCCAGGCCGCGGCATCCCTCGCCACGGTCGCCTTGACCGGTCGCACCGTCGACGAGGCCATCGCCCTCGCCGCCGCCGTCGAACAGCTCGTTCGCACCGGATCCGCGCCGTCGGCGCCATCCTCCCCGTCCCCCCCGCCCCGTCATCCGCTCGAGGGCGACCTGGCCGCGCTCGCCGCCGTCCACGCCTTCCCGGCCCGCCATGCTTGCGCCCTCCTCGCTTGGCGCGCCGCCGTCGACGCCCTCCGCCCGTAACCCTAGTCCGCCCATTCGCCCCGGGCGCCCGGCCCCGGCCGCCCCCCGGCGCCTCCCCGAATCATTCCAGCGGCCTTTTCCGCCCGCCGAGCGAAAGAGCCCGCCGCACCCGCATAATCATGCGCCGGGCCGCTTGACCCCCTGCCGAGCCCTTTCACCTTCAAGGCCTCCCATGAGAAAGAAGGTGTTACTGGTCGCGGAGGACGACGAGAACGACGCCCTCCTTCTCGAACGAGCCCTCCGCCGAGCGGACTCGGACTTTCGCCTGGTCCGCGTCGCGGACGGGGAGGAGCTCGTAAGCTACCTGAAGGGCGACCACCCCTTCCACGACCGCGCCGTCCACCCCGAGCCCGACCTCGTGTTGCTCGATCTCAAAATGCCGCGCATGGACGGCTTCGACGTGCTCCGCTGGCGTCGCGAACGGGAAAACGGCCTCCTCCTTCCCGTGATCGTGTTTTCCTCCTCCATCTTGGAACGCGACGTCCGCCTGGCCTACGCCCTCGGCGCGAATTCCTACGTCATGAAACCGATGCGTTCCGAGGCGCTCGACGGCATGATCCGCGCCTTGCTCGACTGGTGGGGCCGGTTCAATCTTTCGAGCCACGAGAGCTCCGTCTGATGCCCTCCGTCCATTCCTCCCGCAAGGCCCGGCCGCCGGGCTTCGTCGTCCATCCCGCCCTCCGTTATGGACTGTGCATTCTCGCCGCCGTCGCCGGCGGCGTCGTGCTTTTCGAGGCCTTCGGCATGCCCGTGCTCCAGCACATCGGCATGCCCCACGAGACCTGCTACCTGCGCGACCCGAAGCTCGTCTGGCTGCACGTCGTTTCCGACATCCTTATCGGCGTCGCCTACACCGCGATCTCCGTCACCCTCGGCTGCCTCGTCTGGAAGGCCAGCAAGGGCCTCCCCTTCAACTGGATCTTTCTCGCCTTCGGCCTCTTCATCGTCGCCTGCGGCTTCACCCATTTCATGGAGGTGTGGGTCGTCTGGCGACCCGTGTATTGGCTTTCCGGTTACGTTAAGGTCGTGACCGCCGCCGCCTCCGTCGCCACGGCCGTCGTGCTCGTTCCGCTCGTGCCGCGCGTCCTCCGCCTCGTCGCCGCCGCCCGCGAAAGCGAGGACCGCCGCCGCGAGGTGGAGCAGCTCAACCAGGAGCTCGAGCGCTTCAACTATTCCGTCGCGCACGATCTCCGCGCCCCCCTCCGCGGCCTCAACGCCTTCGCCCAAATCCTCGTCGAGGACCACTCCGCCGAGCTCTCCCCCGCCGCCCGCGACTACCTGCGCCGCATGCAGGGCTCCGTCGACAAGATGGACGCCCTCATCACCGACCTCCTCAAATACGCCACCATCGGCCGTCAGGAGCTGAAGCTCGAGGGCGTCCCGCTCGACCAGGTCCTGCGCTCCACCCTCGCCATCATGGACGGAGAGATCGCCAGCCGCCGCGCCGCCGTCGTCGCGCCGCGGCCGCTCCCCTGCGTCCTCGGCGACGCCGTGCTCCTCCAGGTCGTTTTCCAAAACCTCATCGGCAACGGGATCAAGTTCGTGAGCCCCGGCGTGTCTCCGCGCGTCGAGATCACCGCCGAGATCGACGACGCGGGAGAAACCGCCACCATATCTTTCACCGACAACGGCATCGGTCTCCCGGCCGCGGGGCGGGAGCGCATCTTCGGTCTCTTCGAACGCCTCCACTCGCAACACTCCGGCACCGGCATCGGTCTCGCCATCACCCAGCGCGCGATCGAACGCCTCGAAGGCAGGATCGGCGTCGACGACGCCCGCCCCGGCCCCGGCAGCCGTTTTTGGATTCGTCTCCAGCTCGCCGCCTTCCCCCCGTCCGTCTCCCCGTCCGTCCGCCCCCCGCGCACCACCACCGCGTCCCATTGATCTTCGCCACCGCGCGGAGGGACTCCGGCCCCGACGCCGCGCCCGCATCGCGAGGTGTTTCGCCTCCGCCGCCCGCCCGGTCCGACCGCTTCGCCACACACCTCTCCACCGCGTCGCTCGCCCGTCGCGCCCCGCCTGCCAAACCTCATTGGTCATTGGACATTGGTCATTCGTCATTGCACGGTTGCCGTGCATGCGTCCCGGCCTCGACACCCGTCCCGATTTCCCCGTCCTCGACCAACAGGTCAACGGCAAGCCCCTCGTCTATCTCGACAGCGGCGCCACCTCGCAAAAACCGCGACAGGTCCTCGAAGCCCTCGACGCCTACTACCGCCTCGACAACGCCAACGTCCACCGCGGTCTCCACGCCCTCTCCATGCGCGCCACCGAGGCCTTTGAAAAAGCCCGCGCGCGCGTCGCCCGTGTCATCAATGCCGCCGATCCCGCCGAGATCGTCTTCACCCGCGGCACCACCGAGTCCATCAACCTCGTCGCCCAATCCTGGGCCGCCGCCAACCTCGCCCCCGGCGACGAGATCCTCCTCACCGAGATGGAGCACCATTCCAACCTGGTGCCTTGGCAACTGGTCGCCGCCCGCGCCGGCGCCACCGTCCGCTATCTTCCCGTCGTCGGCGCCGACGCCGAGCACGGCCTCGACCTCTCCCGCCTCGACGAGCTTCTCACCCCGAAGACTAGGCTCTTCGCGTTCACGCACATCTCCAACACCCTCGGCGTCGTAAACCCCGCCGCCGAGCTCTGCCGCCGCGCCCGCGCCGTCGGCGCCGTCACCGTCGTCGACGCCGCCCAGTCCATCGGACACGAGCCGCTCGACGTGCAGGCCCTCGGCTGCGACTTCCTCGCCTTCTCCGGCCACAAGATGTGCGGCCCCACCGGCATCGGCGCCCTTTACGGCCGCAAGGCCCTCCTCGACGCCATGCCGCCCTGGCAGGCCGGCGGCGGCATGATCGAGAACGTCGAGTTCTCCGGCTCCACCTTCAAGCCCGCCCCCGAACGCTTCGAGGCCGGCACGCCCGACATCTCCGGCGCCATCGGCCTCGCCGCCGCCTGCGACTACCTCGACGGCATCGGCCGCCCCGCCATCGCCGCGCATGACCACCATCTCGGCGAGCTCGCCCGCGCCGCGCTCGACGAGCTCCCCGGCATCCGCGTCCTCGGCCCCCGCGCCGGCTCGCCCCGCACCGGCATGGTGAGTTTTGCGTTCAACAACATCCACGCGCACGACGTCATCACGCACCTGAACGATTTCAGCGGCGTCGCCCTCCGCGGCGGCCACCACTGCAACATGCCGTTGATGAAAAAGCTCGGCCTCCCCAGCACCGCCCGCGCGAGTTTCTACCTCTACAACACCGAGGACGAGGTCGCCGCCCTCGCCGCCGCCCTCCGCAAAGTCGTCAAGGTCTTCGGCTGATTCGGAGGGACGCCGTCCCGAGGCTGTCTCGGAACCCGCGCGAGGCAGGGGACGCAGGTGCGATTTCAGGCGAAGGCGAGGCGGAGCGAGGGGCGGGAAGGGAGGCACAATAGGCCAAGCGAGGCCCGAAAGGCGGCGGCGCCGCCGCGCCGGCTGGGAGACGGCCCTTGCGGGGAGGGAGTGGCGCCGGAGGTTCCGCCGCGGCCGTCGCGCCAGCGTCGGTAGATGACCTGCAGGTTCCAAGTTGTGCAGAGCATGGCCCATTGCGCGCGGACTTTCTCCAGGCCGCGAAGCGTCCAGCGGCGCAAGCCCATCAGCTGCTTCACCTGCGCGAAGACCGGCTCCACCGTCGCCGACCTCAGCTCGTAATACTCCGCGGTGCCGGGCTTTCGCCAGCGCTCTCGCAAGGCCTCGATGCGCGCGTGGCCCGGACCGATGTCGATGGTGCGACCGTGCCGGTCGCGGGTGCAGAGAGCGCGCACCGGGCAGTCCGCGCAGACGTGGGCGCTGCGGTGGACCGCGACGGGTTGGCCGCGGCGCATGCGCACGCGTTGGAGGGGCAGCTCCCGGCCTTGGGGGCAAACAACGACTTGGCGCTCGGGGTCGTGCCGGAAGCGCGAGGCGTGGTAGGGATTGGAGCCGTCGTCCTTGCTGGCGCTTGGCAGGGGCGTGAGCACGTCGTGGCCGGCCCGGGCCGCCGACTCCAACTGCGCGCCGCTCGCGTAGCCGCCGTCGGCCAGGGTGGCGGGCCGGGCCTCGACGCCGATCGCTTCACGCACCGAGGCGGCCTCCTCCAGCATCGGCGCGAGTTGCGCGGTGTCGGCGGCCTGGTCGGTCAGGCCGGTCGCGACGACGATCTGCGCCTTCGCATCGACCACCGCCTGCGCGTTGTAGGCGAAACGGTTGCGACCGTCGCAGCCCATCCGCGCCGCGTCGGGCTCGAGCGGATGCGCGTGCTTGGTCTCGCCGGAGCGCACCCGTTCCAGGGCGCTTCTCACTTGTTCGCGCAGGGCTTGGGCGCGTTGCAGCTCGGCGGGCAGGCCCGCCGCCTCGGCGTGCTCGCCCGCACGGGCGATCTCCGCCTCCCGCTCGCTCAAGTCGGCGTCGAGCCGCGCGAGCAGTTTTTCCAGATGCGCCCGATCAAAGCCTCCGCGACCGTTGCACGCGGCCTGGATCTTCGTGCCGTCCAAGGCCTGCGTGACCAGGCCAAGGAGCTTGAGGTCCAAGGCGACCTTCACG
>CBINJQ010000107.1:0-11453 GCA_966251015.1 uncultured Akkermansia sp.
GGCGAGGAGCGCGGCGCGTCCGGTGGCGTCGACGAGGAAACGCGCGGTCAGCTCGGTCTTGGGTGATGCGGTATCCGAATAGTGGACACGCCATGCATCGCGGGCGGGAACGCGCTCGCACTCGAACGAGCCCGCCTCCTCGCAAACGACGACGCCGAGCGCGCGGGCTTCGGCGACGAGCCGGGCGTCGAAGCGCGGGCGGTCGAGAAGCCAGCCGCGCTGGTCGGGGTGGAGGATGAATTCGTTGTCGTAGGGCTCGGCCGAGCCCCACGCGGCGCGGCTGGCGTGGGTGGGCGCGTGGCCGTCGGCGGCGAAGGCTTCCCAGAGGCCGAGCGCGGCGAGGACTGAGCGCGCGCCGGGCGAGAGCGTCTCGCCGATTTTCTCCTTGGGAGCGGGCGGGCGGGCGAGCACCGCGACCGAATGCGCGGGGGCATGTCGCTTCAGCGCGATGGCCGTGGCCAGACCCGCCGGACCGCCGCCCAGGATGGCGATGTCGAAGCAGGTGGCGGCGGTGGGCATGGGCGGACGGTTCGGCGAGCGGTTATGGTCGGCGGTGGGACGCGGCGGGCGTGCTCAGCTCGGGTCGTCCTGGCGGACGGCATACCACGAGCACACGACGCCGGCGGGAGCCACGGTGCCGGGCGCGCCGCCGGAGTGCGGAATGGTGCGCACGATGGAGCCGGTGATCGCGGGGCGCTGGTCGACGCCGTTGGGCCAGGGCGGGACGACGAAGCCGAGGTAATCGTAGATCCACTCTTCGCCGGAGACGACGCCCTTGCCTTGGAAGCGCACGACGCCGGGGTAGCCGCCGTTGATGGAGCCGTTGAGCTGGAGCGCCCAGCCGGGGCCAAAGATCGAGCCGGAGAGCACGCCCTCGGGGGCGGCGTCGATGCGGATGGTGCCGCGCCCGAATTCGAGGTTGTTGAAGGCGGTGTCGACGTTCGGGTCGTTGAGCAGGCTGCGGTAGGTCCAGAGGCCGACGAGGTCTCCTATGTTGGGTTTTTGGCTCATGGGTGAGGTGGAAGGTTGGGAGGGAACGGAGCGGCAGCGGCGGTCCCGGCGGTCCCGGCGGTCCCGCCCTACCTGGGGTTCAGAGATTTTGGGCTTCGACGATGTTGAAGGTGGAGTTGCCCTCGGCCTTCACGCCCTTGATGAAGCCGAGCGTTTTCCACGCGGTGACCATCGCGAGGTCGCCCTCGTTGGTCTGCGGGATGCCGGTGGACCAATACACGCCGTTGACCCACATGGGGCGGTGCGAGGGCCACCAGTAGGTGGTCTGGACGACGGGCACGACCGGATCGCCGAGGCTGTCCGGGTAGATGTTGTTCCAGTCGGTGTAGGTGAGGTTGATGTCCTGGGTGGAGCACTCGTTGAAGTCGGACTGCCAGGGGAGCGCGCCGTATTTGGTGAGGTCGCCGGGTTCGAGGCCCTTGGCGAAATCGCTGCCTTGGCTGAGCGAGCCGGGAACGAAGTTCTGGCGCGCGGCGTGCGGGAGGTAGTCGGGGCTGACCTTGAGGCGGTAGGCCTTCGCGTAGATCGCGGGGTTGCGCATGATCCAGCAGGCCTCGGCGCCGGGGCAGAAGGCTCCGCCGAGCATGGTGGCGAGGGAGCCGCGGTCGAGGGCCTCGCCGGAGGGCGTCGGCGGCAGGACGAACTTCTCGTCGCGCTCGTTGATGAATTTGCCCTCGGCCCACTGCTTCATGAAGAAGAGCTGGGTGTCGGTGAGACGGAGGAACTTCGACGGCACCGTGTTGGTGAGGGGATTGTCGCCGCAGAGATACGGCATGAGCATGAGCTTGCCGGTGGCGTAGCGCGGGTCGGGCGGAGTGAAGAGATTTTCCTGCCCGGGCTTGCGAAGGATGGAGTAGATGAAGGCGCGCTGGCCGGCGCGGCGGCGTGCGTCGGCGGGATTCTCGTCGGCGTGGGGCGGGACGGAGAGCTGGTTGGGGTCGAGGTTGCCGTTGGCGCCGGGCGTGGCGTTGTGCGGGTCGCCGCCGTTCATCTGCCCGACGTCCATGACGTAGGAGTAATACTGCGGGCGGGTGATGATGGGATAGATGTCGCGCCAGAAGTAGGGCCGGTAGTCGTTGTTCCAGCGGGCGAAGCGGCGCCATTCGGCGAGCTCCGCCGGGGTGCGGGGATTCTGCGGCGCGGGCGGGGTGGCGTTGAAAATCTGCGGCGCGGCGGCGAACTGGCGGACGGCGACGTCGTAAACGAGGTCGTCCATCGTGATGATGTCCACGATCTGCGGAGCGAAGCGGGGATAGCCGACGATGACCCAGGCGGGGTCGCCCACGATGACGGTGGACTCGGCGGGATTGAGCGGCGGTTTGCCGTCCACGCTAATGGGTTTGTAGGCGATCTGGGCGGTGACGGGGCCGTCGGAGGTGTCGTCGAACCAGCCGTCGTTGTTGGCGTAGGTCTGGATCGAGGGCTGGCCGAGCCCCTGTTTGGCGGAACCGGAATTGCCGAAGCCGCCGAGGACGATGAGGCGGCTGGAGTCGCCTTGTTTGTAAACCTTCAGCTCGCCGAGGGTGTCGATGGAGCAGGGCTGGAGCGGAGGCGGGAAGGACTGGGGCGCGGAGGAGTTTTTGCCGCGCGCGAATTCGGCGGAGCGCTGCGCCTTCGGACCGAGGCCGACGGTCTGCGGACCCGGGTCGATGATGAGGTGCTGGCGGATGGCGGGATCGGTGATGTCGGCGTTGCGCAACGGGTGGTCGGGCGCGTAGCCGTGCTCGCCGTCGGTGGTGTCGAATTCATACCAGGCGGCTTTTTTGTTGGCGAGATAGACGGTCCAGAGGACGTCGGTGACGGCGCCGACGATGCGCTGACCGGAGGGCTGGTTCACGAACTCGATCTGGTCGCCGATCTTGAGCTCGCGGCCCTCGGGGCACGCGTCGTCGTAAACGTAAACGCGAAAGCGGGCGGCCTGGCGCTTCACGCGGTTCTGCGCGTCCTTGAATTTCTCGACGCGTTTTTCGAGGCCGTCGGGGCCGACGACCGGCCTGCCCTCGGCGTCGCACTCGATGGGGAGCACGCCGGCTTCGTCGGGCGAGAGGTAGAACTGGGTGGGGCTGTCGCCGAGACGGGCGATGCCGACGGAGGGGTGGATTTTGAAAGTCGAGGGCATGGGAAGTGGGCGGGGCGGGCTGGAGGGAGACGGGCGGATCAGTCGAAGAAGTTGAGCGAGACCGCATCGAGGCGGAGGACGTCGTGGCGCGGGCGTCCGTCGGGGCCGACGACGACGACGTGGATGTGGAAGTCGGTGGCGCCCTTCTGGCGGAGGCGCTCGATGGTCTTGGTGGCGTCGAGGTGGACGTTGCCCGGGGTCTTCGGGTGGCGGTGGCGGAAGTCGCCCGGCGGGCGCGGGCCGGAGGGCGGGGCGCAGTGGCCGGGGCCGCCGATGCAGGGGCCGCCGAACATCGCGAAGTGGCCGACGTAGTGGTCGTTGCCCTTGGTGGGCGTGTTCTCGTCGGCGTCGGGCTCGTTGATGAAGACACGGAGGATGCCGCCGCCCTCGGTCGAGTGGCGGATGCCGTGGAGGCGCACCTCGGCGCGCGAGTGGTTTTCGAGGGTGCGGGCGGAAACGCGGGCCTTGGCGGATTTGAAGCGGGCGACGGGCTGGGTGGGGTCGGCCGTCTCGAAGACGCTGGAGCCGAGCTGGTATTCGTAGCCGAGCTTCGCGGCGCTGAGGGTGTCGCCGACGTTGAACTCGAAGGGCGGCAGGATCGACGAGAGGTTGTCGGGATCGAGCCCGGGGTGCTTCTTTTGCCACGCGTCCCAGAGGCGGTCCACGTTGCTATGATGGGCCCAGAAGAGCGGGTCGAAGGTGGTCGTGCTGTTGGAGAACATGTCTCCGTATTTCGGCTCGATGCGGTTCTGGGGATTGTCGCCGTCCTTGAAATTCGGGTTTTGGCCGCCGGAGAAGAGATGGAGCAGGTTGTGGACGTTCTCGAGGGCGCCAAAAAACTGGTTGTCGGCGGGACCGCTGCCGAAGGCGAAGAACTGGTCGATCTCGAGAAGCCGGTCCATGTCCTCGGGGCGCGGATAGTTCTCGAAGAGGGCGGAGCTGCCGCCCGGCCAGCGGAGTCGGTGCCAGAGCGGGTTGGCGGCCTCGAGGGCGGCGAGGATGGGCTCGTTGTCGGCCGGTGTAGTGGAATAGGTGATACCGGCCGCGGCGAAGAGGCGCGGGGCGGAGTCGTAGGTCTTGCCCTTGATGGCGGCGAGTTTTTGCCAGGTGTCGTCGGGGATCTTGCCCTTCAGGGCGGCGAGCACGCCGTCGTCCACGAAGCAGTGGTAGGCCACGGGCACGGTGCCGTTGTCGATGGCGGCGCCGCCGGGGAAGTTCTGGTTGTCGTCGGTCCAATCCCAATACGGCAGCGTGATGGAGGGATCGATGTCCTGGAGACGTTTCTCGAAAAGGTAGAGGTAGGCGCGGTGCCAGGGGAGAAACTCCTCCCAGTTGTGCTGGCAGTTCGAGGCGTGGATGCGGGCCCAGTAGTTGAAGCTCCGCTCGTCCATGTAGTAGTCGTCGTAGGTGTGCATCTGCGCGATGGCGTCGCGCAGGCGTTTCAGCTCGTCGGGGGTGAGCGCGTTGACGTTCTTGCGGACCTTGAGGCCGTTGCTGTCCGCGCGTTGCTCGTTGAGGTTGCGGGTCGAGAGCGGGTGGGCCTCGTGGCCGAGCGCGAGGGCGCGAAGCTTGGAGGCGTGGAGACCGGAGGCTTTGAGGTGATGGCGGTCATCGGCCGGACAGCCGTCGTCGATCCACTGCTCGATAAACTGGATATCGGCCGCCGCGACCGGCTTGCCCCCCCAGGGCAGGCGCGGGAATTGCGAGCCGTCGAAGGGCGCCTCGCCTTTAAGGCCTTTGATCAGCCCCGAGGCGGCTCCGCGACCGGCGCCGGAGGGGCAGCCGGCGGGCGATGCGGAGGCGGACATGGAGCCCGTGGAGGAAGCGGGGACGTCGGGCGGCGCGGACATCGGCCGACCGGCGCCGGAGGGGCAACCACAGGTGGAGGCGGAAGAGGCCGGGGAGGAGCCCGGCGAAGAGGCGGATGCCGCTTCTCCCGCGCCCGAGGCGGGAGCGATCATGCGCACGCCGTAGAGGCGGAGTTCGAGCAGGTCGGGCAAGGGCAGCTCCCAGAAACGATGATAGCCCTGGTAGGAGGGATCGGCGTCGCCGGCGGCTTCGTTTAGGATGCGTTTGACCCGTTGGTAGCGACTCTCGGAACCGGAATCGGGCGGGGTGGATGGGGGGATGGACGGATTCATGAAATTAGTGTTACTACGTATGACTTGGGGCCGAAAAATTTCTAAGGGCTTACCGGAGGAGTCTCGTTAGGCGTGTCGATTGCCGGTGCCGGCACATCAGGTAAATACAGGCCTAGTCAGGGGGACGGACGGCGCTTACGACTTCGCTACCAAATTTGCGAAAGAGCTCCTGACAAAAGTTATTACGCAACAACGCAAAATATGCGCGGGTATTAAGGCAACTTAATTTAATGACGTTAAATTGCCGCCCTTATGGGCCTGATCGCCTGGAGCCGAGCGCATCGAGGATACTTCCCGGTCCGCCCTCCGGCGAAAACGCAGTAGCCCCACCGGAAGGTCTCTTCGGACTTGGCGCGTTCGATTCTCGACGCGCCCCGCATTCGCTCACTCGCCCACCGCGCGCTTCACCAGGGTCGTGATCGGCGCAGGGAGATCGAGGGACAAGGCCGCGGCCTGCGCCGCCGGGCTCATTTTGCGCCAAGTCTTCTTCAGGATATCGACAAACTTTTCCTCGGTGTAGTCGGCGTGCGCCGCGGCGAAGTCGGCGATCTCGTTTTCAAGAAACACGAGGCAAGCCGCGTCTTCGAGCGCCTGCGTGCCCGCGTTGGTTTTCAAGCCGGTTTTCGAAACCCAAGTCGCGACTTCCGCCGCCTCGTCCTCGGCTACTCCGCTTGCGAGCAAGAGCTCCCGGGCCCGCTCCGCCTGCTTCACGTAGAGCCCCCGGCGCCACGCATGATAGCCGGCCTTGTCCATCGGGTAGGTGTCGCGCGGCGTCTTCCAACGCTCGAGGTGCTGGCAACGCGCGGCGAGGCGCAGGATCTCGGGCGCGTCGGGCACGAGCTTCAGCACCCAGGCTTCGACGCGCTCTCCATAGACGAGCTCGGCGGCGCGCCCATCGGTGGCGCGTTTCGGATCGAGGGTGTGCGCGGCGTCGATCGCGGCGCGGGCCCTGGCGTAGGCTGGGTTGCTCATGTTCGGAGATTGGCCGCAAAGAGTCGCAAAAGTCGCAAAATCAAAAAATCCGCTTCCCCGGCTCTTTTTGCACCTCTCGCGCTTTTTTGCGGCGGCCATTCCCCCCGTCGTCCAAGCGCTCCTCGAGGCCTCAACCCTTCGCGCCCTTAAGCAGGACGAAGTGAGCTAGGTCGTGTTTTTCAAACTCGTCCCAATAGGCGTCCTCGATCTCTTTGAGGCGCGCATCGGCGTCGATCGGAGGTCCGCCCTTCCCGGCGGCATGGCTGCGAGCTTGCTCGGACGCCAGGTCGCGATCCGCGAGCCGGGCCACCAACTCGTGCCAAAACACGTCGTTGGCGCTGTCCCCTTCGATTTTCCGCAGGCGCTCGTCCTCCGTGAGCTTGTCCGAAGGCGCCAGCAGGCCGTTGCTCGCCACCGTCACGTAATCCGCGCAGCCCAAGGGCGTGGCGAGCTCGAACAGTTTCTGCTGAATCTCCTGGTATCGAGCCAGGTGCGGGTTCTCCTCCTCCGGAGGGCGGCTCCCGGCGACGACGCGCGAGCCGAAATAAACAAGCTCCAGCAGGCGGGCGTATTCCTTGGCGGTGAACATGACCTTCATGGCGGGAGAAACACAGAGCCCGCGTTCACGGCGCAAGGCGCGAAATCCACCCATTTGTCCGCCTACCCCTAAACCCACCCCGGATACTGCTGACAAGGAGCCCGCCTTCTGACCTTTCTCCGAGGGCAAAAACGTCTTTAAAAAACGCGGATTTCTAAAAGATGGGCTTTCGCCCAGAAATTTAACATCGCCTTCTAAGACCTTTACGCCAGTTTGTCGCGCCCCTCGACCTCCTACGCTTTCGAGCGCCAAACCCGAGATGCCCTAGGCCCAAATAGGCTCACGCTCCAACCTGCACCCTGCTTCGCGTCATGTCCAAGCTTCCCACGACCGTCACCAGCAGCCCTCCCTCCGCCTCGCCTCAACCCCCTCCTCCGCCCGCCGCGCGCCAAGGTCACATCGACACTTGGGTCGGCGTTTTCGTCGCGCTGCTCGCCGTCATCATCGTCGTGCATGGGGTGGTGCGGTCCCAAGGCCTCGGCACCGACATCTACGCCGCGCTTGCGGTGACGATCTTCCCCGGCGGGTTCCTTTGGCAACGCGCGCGCGCCGAGCGTCTTCGTCGTGAGAAAGCCCTCGCCGAACTCGCGGACGGCAATCTCAAGATCACCGCTCAGTCGGCACAGCTCGCCACCGCCAAGGCCGAGACCGACCGAATCATGGAGACGGTTCAAGAAGGCCTCTTCCTCGTCGACGAGAAGGGCACGATCGGCGACTATCACTCGCGAGCCCTCTTCGACATCTTCCGCTTGAAGGAATTCGCCGGCGAAAACCTCTTCGACATCCTTAAGCGTCTTCTTTCCGAGAAGATGTATAACACCACGAAGGATTACTTCGGCCTCCTTTTCGACGTCACGAAAAAGGAGAAAACCGTGCTCAAGGTTAACCCCCTGAGCGAAATCGAAGTGAATTTCGTCAACCCCGAGGGCGGTTTCCTCAATCGTCACCTCGGCTTCAGCTTCCGTCGCATCGTCGAAGACGGAAAAGTGGTCCGCATCTTCGTCGCCGTCCGCGACATCACCAAGCAGGTCGAGCTCGAAAAGAAGTTGCGCGAGGCCGAGAAACACAAGGAGCGCCAACTCGATATCCTCCTCGGCATCGTTCACATCCCCTCCGAGGAGCTGGCGGGTTTCGCCAAACTCATCGAAACCGAGCTCGAAAACATCAATCAGACTCTCCGCACCGAAGACTTTGTCCGCATGGGTTCGCTCGGGGTCGATGCCCTCCGTCAGCGCCTGAAGACGGTTTTCCGCTCCGCCCACAACATCAAGGGCAACGCCGCCCTCCTCAAGCTCAGCTACTTCCAAAAGGCGGCCCACGACTTCGAGACCAAGATCGTCGAACTCCTCGACCGTCCCCGTCTCGTCGGCGACGACTTCCTCCCCATCGTCATCTGCGAAGCCGCCCTCCGTGAGGACCTCATGGATCTCCATGACCTGCGCGACAAACTCTCCGGCCTGCGCTCGATGAATCCAAACGCCGGCCAACACGGCGCCGGCACCGTTTCCTCCCCGGCCGCGGCCTTCGTCGCCCAGCTCCAGGAACTCGTCGAGAACGCGGCCCGCGACCTTGAAAAAGCCTCCGCGCTTTCCGTCGATGAATTCGCCGTCCACACCGTCGCCTTCGGCCGCTTCGAACTCATGCGCGACGTGCTGATCCAGCTGACGCGCAATTCCCTCGCCCATAGCGTGGAGATGCCGGCCGATCGCGCCGCCGCCGGCAAATCCCCTGTCGCCAATCTCACCATTCGCGGCCTGCCCCCGACTCCCGACGGCCTCCTTGGTCTCGCCTTCCGCGACGACGGTCGCGGCCTCAACTTGGACGCCATCCGCCAGCGCGGCCTCTCCTCCGGTCTGCTCACCGCCGAGACCGCCCCCACCGCCACTCCGGACGATCTCGCCAAGCTTATCTTTGCCCCCGGCTTCTCCACCGCCGAGAAAGTCGGCGACCACGCCGGTCGCGGAATGGGCATGGACATCATCAAGTCCAAGGTTGTCGACGAAGCCGGCGGCGTCCTCGAGGTCCACAGCACCCCGGGTCAGTTCTGCGAATTCCGCATCTACCTTCCGCCCCAAGCCAAAGCCTAATGAAACTCCTCATCGTCGATGATTCGCTGATCATGCGCCGCGCCATCGAGCGGTGCGTCGTCGGCGACCGTTTCACCGAGGTCCGTGTCGCCGTGAACGGACGCGAAGCCGTGGAGGAATTCGAACGCTATAAACCCGACGTCGTGACGATGGACATCACGATGCCCGAGATGGACGGCCTCGACGCCGTCGCCCGCATCCTGCGAAAGAACCCCGGCGCCGTCATCCTGATCGTCTCGGCCCTCGCCGACAAATCCACCGCCGTCGAGGCCATCAAGCGCGGCGCCGCCGGCTTCCTCCTCAAGCCCATCAGCATCGAGAGCATCACCGAAGCTCTGGACGACATCCTCAGCGACTGAGCCCCTATCCGCTCCGCCCCATGGAAGAATACATCCTCAAGGTCTTTTCCAAAAGCACGCTCCGCTACTTCGACGCCGTGACCGGCGGCGGCGCGGCCCTTGGCACGCCCTATCTCGGCAGCGAGAACGAGTCGGCCGGGCTCGGCTTCTCCGCCGTCATCGGCATCAGCGGTTCCTATCGCGGCAACATCTACTACACCGCGTCCCGCGAAAAACTCTTCGCGCTGCTTCCCGCCCTCGGGGAGACCAAGCCCGACGACACCCTTTGCGCCGAGCTCGTCGGCGAGATCACCAATACCATCTCCGGCAACGCCCGCGAACAGCTCGGCGGCGGATTCATGATCTCCCCGCCCTTCATGCTTCGCGCCCGCCCGCTCACCGTCCACCCCGTGCGCAACGTGCCGCTCTACGTTCTCCCCATTACGTGGAATAAGTTCTCCTCTCGGCTCCTCATCGCCCTTACAAAGGAGATCGACGAAGCCGACCCCGCCCAAGAGTCCCGCGCCTGATCGCGCCCTCTCCGCCCCCCATGCCCCTCGATCCCGAAATTCGCTACACCCGCACCAAGGATTTTGAATCCAAGGTCGCCGGACTCGAGCTCTCGCCCGAAGTTTGGTCGGCTTTCTCGCTCCTTGAGCAGCCGGTCAACGCGCGCGAGATCGCGGCGGCTCTCCTGGTCCCCGTCGCCGCCGCCCAGCAAGCCCTCGAAGCGCTTCTCGCCGCGGCGATCATCCAGCCCAAGGCAATCGGTTGGAACGAATTCGCCCAGCGTCCGAAATCGCCCATCCCCGCCGCCACCCGCGCGCTGGGGGACGCCATCGTCGCCATTCGCATCGCCCCCGCCGTCGCGCGCACGACGGCGTCCGTCTCTTTGCGCCTCGGCTCCGCGCCCGCCACCGCCGCCACCACGACCGCCCCCGCGGCGGTTGCGACCAAAGGCTGGAAACTGCGCCCGGCGCTGGACGCCATCGGCGCCTCCGTCGGCGGAGGCATCCCCGGCCAGCTCCTCGTCTGCAAAGTCTTTCTGCTTATCCCTCCCGAGGTGCTCAAGGCCGCCGGCGTCGAATCCGTCTCCTCGGTCGGCCCCGACTTTGTTCTGACCGATACCCGCCTGCGCGACACCCTCGTGGAAGCGGCCCGCGCCCACGCATCGGTTGATCTCTCCCCCTTCTTTACCCCGTAAGGGCCAGTCCACCCCGCAAACCCCATGCACCTCGTCCTCCTCACCGCCGGCAAAGGCGACGCGTTGTCGACCCAACACCTTCACCTCGGCCAGCCAAGCTCGGGACGGACGGCGGACAGCATCGATCTCCTGATCCTAGACGCGCGTCACATGAGCCAGACCTGCCTCTCGGCGGCCACGCGCTGCGTGGTGGAGATTCGCTCCCGGCACGGGCTTCGCCATGGTGTTCTGCTCTGCGCCCAACCCACTCTGCCCCTCATCGTCGCGTCCATTCGCTGCGGCCTGCGCGACGTGATCACCCAATACCTCGGCGCCGCCCACCTCCGGCAGCTCCTGCGCGCGTCGATGCCCAATCTTACCCGCCGCGAATTTCGCGACGCGATCGCCTTCCTGCGCACCTTCAGCGCCTTCTCGAACACGGACTCCAACTCCCTGCCGCTAGCCCGACGCGCCGAGGAACTCGCTCGACGCGCCGAAACCCTCGCCGAACAGGAGAAATCCATCGCGCTCGAAAAAGACCGCCTCGCCCGCATGGAGCAGGACCTGCGCGACCGCACCCGCCGTCTGGACCGCCAGATCGCCCGGCTCCAAAACGACGCCGACATCCAGCCTGCGGCCACTTCCGCTCCCTTTGCGGGCGGCTCGAGCGCGCCGCTCCCGGACTACGCCGCCATGTCCCGCCGCCTCGAACAACGCGCCGCCGAGCTCGATGTTCGCGAAAAGCTGCTCAACGAAATGCAGACCCTCCTCATGGCCACCCCGCAAGGGTCGACCATGTCCAAGCCGGTCCAGCCCGCGCCCGCCGCCGCGCCTACGCCTTCCGCGCGGGCGCTCATAAGCGCCGCCGCCTAAGGCGAGCAGCAGCAGGCGCGCGGTCGCGTCTTTCGCCGGCCGCGCTTCGATCGCTTTCCGGGCGGAAACAAATGGCGCCTAGTGTAGTCCGCAGTTAATTCTGTGACATAACAAGAGCGGAGTTGGCGCGA
>CBINJQ010000108.1:0-11386 GCA_966251015.1 uncultured Akkermansia sp.
GTGCAACGACACGATGGTCAGCGCGCGCCGCGTCAGGTGGCGGCACATCCATTCGATCTGGTCCGCGTGGACGTTGGGCGTCGCGTATTCGACCGTGGCGGGGAGGTTGAGGATGATCTTGTTGCCCGTCGTCGGTTGCCAGACGTCGGTGACGGCCTCGCAAATCTCCAAGGCGAAATCCAGTTCGGTGCTGGTGAAGCTCTCCGGCGAATACTCGAGCTGGATGCGCGAGCCTTCGGCGACGAGCGGGCCCATGTGCTGCTTCAACCATTGGATGCCTCGGACGGCGATGCCCTTGATCTCTTCGCGCGTGGCGGCGAAGACGTATTCGCGCTGCTTGGGCGAAGTGGAGTTGTAGAGGTGGAAGATGATGTTCTTCGCGCCGCGCAAGGCCTCGAGCGAGCGCACGATCAAGTCCTCCCGGCACTGGCAGAGGATCTGGATGGAGACGTCGTCGGGAATGCGGTTTTCCTCGATCAGACGGCGGCAAAAATCGAATTCGATCTGCGAGGCGGAGGGGAAGCCGACCTCGATCTGCTTGAAGCCGATGGCGACGAGCAGGGCGAAATATTCGAGCTTCTCCTCCACGCTCATCGGTTGGGCGAGGGCTTGGTTGCCGTCCCGGAGATCGACCGAACACCAGATCGGGGCGCGCTCGTGAACACGATCGGGCCACTGGCGATCAGGCAGGCGGACGGGAGGGAAGGGCGTATATTTGCCGGCGGGCGAGAAGGACATGACGGAAAGGGAAATGGAGATGAATTAAAAGACGGGGATGCGGACGGAAAACTCGCGCATGCGTCGGCGCGCGGCCGGAGCGGGCGAGGGTTTCAGGCGGGAGTGGACGCACAATCAACCGCTCGCGCGGTCTCACGGATCGTGCGTCTAGCTAAGTCGAAGCGCCTGGGCGATGCGTTGCATCAGGAGGGGACCCAAATGCCGGCGCTTCGCCGAGTCAAGGCACGTGTCGACAGCCTGTTCGCCCTGCGGCGCGGCGAGTAACTTCGGAGGGCACACGGCGTCTTGAACATCGTGCATGCACTCACCTCAATCGCATCATGTCCCCGACATCTGACGCCGACGACGAATCGCCGCCCGACGTCGAGGGCTGGCTTGAGCGTATCCGGGCAGGCGATCAGCAAGCGGCCAGGAAGCTGGTGGATCACCTCTATCCGCAGGTCATCCGCATCGTGCGGGCGCGCCTCCCGCGGCGTGGCGGCGAGGAAGACCTGGCGCAGGAGATCTTTCTAAAAATGTTTTCCCGTCTCGACCAGTATCAAGGCCAGGTGCCCTTGGCGCACTGGGTCTCGCGCATCGCCGTGACCACGTGCATCGACGCCTTGCGCGCCCAGAAGCGCCGTCCGGAGCTGCGCTGGGCGGACCTTTCGGAGACCGAGGCCGAGACCCTCGACGCCGTGCTGACCCGCGAAGACGCGGCCGACACGGCCGACGCCTTGGCCGCGCACGAGCTCGTGCACAAGCTTCTCGACCAGCTCGCGCCGCAGGACCGGCTCGTGCTTCAGCTCCTCGATCTCGAGCAAAAGACCTTGGTCGAGATCCGGGAGATCACCGGCTGGAATACCACTCTCATCAAGGTCCGCGCCTTCCGGGCGCGGAGAAAATTGCAAAAACTCTTCCAACAACTCACAAAAAAGGAGCGCACATGAACGACCGTAATCACCTCGCTTGGACGCGCCTCGTCGCCGCCGCCCGCCGCTCGTCCGCCAATCCGGATCTCGTGTCGGACCTGGTGGCGCCGGTCGGCTTCACCACCCGAGTCGTCGAGCGGGCCGGCCTGCGCGCCGACGCGGGTGCCGCCGGTCTGTTCGGCGCGGGGTTTGATCGTCTCGCCGCTCGAGCACTGGGTCTGGCGGGCGCCTGCGCCTTTGCCTTCGCCGTGTGGGGAGCGGTGCCGGCCACCGCCGAAGCTCGTTCCAGCGAAGCCGCGACCACCGCCGACGCCTACCTGGACCCCGTCGGCGATTACCTCGTGGCCGTCCAGTCCTCATGAATCGCAATTTCAAGGGCACGCTTCTGATCCTGGCCATCTTCGCTTGCGGCGTCGTCGTCGGCGGCGTGGGGGCGAAACAATTTTTCCCCCATCGTCCACCGGGCGGCGGCGGCGGCCCCGAGGGCTTCGGCCCGAGCGTGATGCGCCGGCTCACGTCCGAGCTGGGCCTGAGCGAGCAGCAGCGCGCCGCGATCGAACCGATCATCAGAAAGGCGGGAGACGAACTGCGCGTTTTGCGGCAGGAGAGCATGAAGCAGAGCGGGGGGGTGATCGAGGCGATGAACGCCGCGGTCACCGCGGAGCTCACCGACGCCCAGCGGGAAAAGTTCAACGTGCTCAAGGAGGCTCAAAAGGCCCGCATGAAAAACATCATGGAGGAGCGCCAGCGTCGTCGCTCGGAAGGAGGCGAACGGGATCGTGACAAAGACCGCGAGCGCGCTCCGTCCGATCCCGCCCGTCCTCCTCCGGAAGACGCGGGTCCTCCGGCCCCGCCCGCCAGCTGAGATGCTGTTTTCCCGCCGCTCCTTCCGGCGCCTATCCCCCGAGCATCGTGGTGGCCGGGGGTTTTTTCCGCATGAAGCGGTCGGGCTCGTTGACGCGTGCGAATGTCCGGCGCATCGTCCGCCGACCTCCCCATGAGCGATTTTTTTTCCGCCCCGCAGGTGTCCGCCGCGCGTGAAACCCTGCAAAAACTCCGCGCCTGCATGCGCGGCAGCATCAAGGGCAAGGACGCGGTCGTCGACCACGTGCTGACGGCCCTCGTGGCGGGGGGGCATGTGTTGATCGAGGATCTGCCGGGCGTGGGGAAAACGACGCTCGCCTACGCGTTGGCGCGCTCGATGGACTGCGTTTTTTCGCGCGTCCAGTTCACCAGCGATCTGCTGCCAAGCGACGTCACCGGCGTCGCCATCTACGACGACACGGTGAAGGAGTTCGTGTTCAAGAAGGGCCCGGTCTTCGCGAACATCGTGCTCGCCGACGAGATCAACCGCGCCACGCCGAAAACCCAGTCGTCGTTGCTCGAGGTCATGGATCGCGGCAAGGTGACGGTCGACGGCCAGGCCCATGCGGTCGGCGCGCCGTTCATGGTGTTTGCGACGCAGAATCCCGTGGATTACGAGGGCACCTTCCCTCTGCCCGAGAGTCAGATGGACCGGTTCCTGATGCGCCTGCACATGGGTTATCCCCAGCCGGCGGACGAACTGGAGATCTTGCGGAGCGCGCGCAGCGGCTACGACGCCATCGCCCTTGAAGCGGTCGTCACTCGCACCGACATCCTTCAACTTCAGGCGCTGGCGGCCCACGTCTTCATCGAGGACACGGTTCTCGACTACATCCTGCGACTCGTCGGGGCCACTCGCACGGAGGCGGAGTTTCGCGCGGGCGTCTCGGTTCGCGGAGGGCTCGCGCTGAAGCACGCCGTCCAGGCGCGGGCCTTGCTCGACGGCCGCGATTTCGTCATTCCCGAGGACGTGCAGATGCTCGCCGGCCCGGTGCTCGCGCATCGTCTCACGCTGGTCCGCCCCGCGGCGGACGGCATGGAGGAGCGGCGCCTGGTGGCGGCCGCCCTCAAGCGGATTCTCGCGGCGATCCCCGCCCCGGCCTGAACGGGGGCGTGCTCATCCACGGTTCGCACCGAGGCTCGCCATGGCGACGGTAACCTCTCCAAACGTCCGGGCCGCGTCCGCTGCGATCGTCGCGCCGACTTCGGTCTCCGCCGCGGCGGCGTCGCTGCAGGACGAACCTCCCGTGCCGGGCGCGACCGAGTGGCAGGGGCCTTGGGCCGCTTCGCGTCGTCGTCGGGTCTACCGCTGGCGGGCCTTGCTCTGGGCGTTGTTATATCCGCCGAGAGGTCATCGAATCATGCCCACGCTCACGGGCGTGTTGCTCGTGGCCGTTTCGCTGGGCATCGGCACGGCGGCTTATAACACGGCCAACAACATCCTCTTTATCACCCTGTCCCTGCTGCTCTCGTGTCTTGTCCTGAGCGGGGTGATGTCGTGGTTGAATCTCCGCGGCGTCGGCTGGCGGCTCCACGCGGCCGGTCCGTGGCGTGCGGGGCAGGCGCAGACGGTCGCGCTGGAGTTGCGCAATACCAAGACCGTTCTCCCGACCTATGGCTTGTGGTTCGACCTCGTGGCGGGCGAAAGCAGGGAGCGGCGGCATCTTCCGATCCGTCTCGATCCGCTCGCGAGCACCCGGCTCGAGTGGTCGGTGAAGACGGCCCGGCGCGGCCGGTTGACGGTGGGTCTGCGCTCGGTGGGTTCGCTTTTCCCGTTCGGGTTTCTTCAAAAAGCGGTCGCCTCGGAGCTGGGGCGCGAGGTCCTGGTCTGGCCCGCGCCCGTGGAGTATCGGCGGCATCTGGGGGGGCAGGCGTGGCGGGCGACGCCCAGTCAAGGCGCGGTGAACCGGGCCGGGCATGGCGGCGATTTGCTCGCTTTGAGGCGCTACGCCCCGGGCGACTCGCCGCGTCTGGTGCATTGGAAGGCCAGCGCGCGCCTGCGCCAGCTGCTCGTGCGACAGTTCTCCGCGGAAGGCGTCGAGGGTTTTGTTCTTCGTGTGGACAGCGACGCGGCGCTCTGGTCCAAGCCCGAGCAGTTCGAGCTCGCGATGGGATTGGCGGCCACGCTCGCCGAAGACCTTTTCAAGCTCGAACGCCTCCGCGCGGTATGGATCGACGACGAACCTCCGCAGACCGTGCGCCGGCTGAGGGACGTCGAGCTCTTCCTGGACCGGCTGGCGCTGTTGGAACCAAGCGAGCGGCCGTCGCGCGCCGGAGAGGGCGGTCCCCGCGGCGCCGTTCCTCGACGCGTCCTGAGAATCGAACCCCACGGAGCCCGCGGCGTCGCCGCTCTTATCGATGGAACACCCGCGGCCACAGCTTAGTCTCGTCGAGCTCCGTCAGCTCCGCTGGTTTTTCGGCGGCCTCATCGGGCTTCTTTCCGCGTGGACCGTCTTCTACATGGAGGTGGATGCGCTGCTCACGTTGGTGTTTCTCACCGCGACGGTGCCGGTCTTCACGTTCTTCCCGCGGCTTTCGCTGGCGCTGCCCGCGGCGTTTCACGTGCTCGCGTTTCCGGTGATCGTGGCGCTGTTCGCCTTCGACCTGTGGAGTTCGCGCGATCCGTTGCCGGCCATGGTTCGTCTGGACCTGATGCTGCTCTGCTATCGTTGCGTGGCCCCTCGGAGGCGTCGCGAGGACCTGCAACTGATCCTGCTCGCGCTCTTCCTCGTCGTCGTCACGGGCGTATACACGGTCTCGATCGCCTTCGTGGGCCAGATCCTCCTCTTCACCGCCGCGTCGCTCGGGATGCTGCTCGCGGTCACGCTCTCGGACGCGCGTTTCGACGGGGCGCCGGCCAAGAAGGCGAAAAACGCCGAGCCCGTTTCGCCGCAGGCCGACGCCGGATGGGAGCGGGTGGATTGGCCGGAGCTGGCCCGGCGTCTCCGCCAGGTGGTGGACTTGAGGGTCGTGTTTCTGGCCGGGGCGCTTTTCGGCGGGGTGGTCGGCCTCTCCGCAGTGCTTTTCATGGCGTTGCCGCGTTTCGAGATAAGCAACGACTTTTTCCTGGATCGTCTCATCACCAAGTCCACCCGCACGGGTTTTTCGGACACGGTGAACTTCCAGGAGGTGGTCAACATCCAGCAGGATACTTCCGTGGCCGTGATGATCGACGTGAGCGATCCTTCCATGGTGCCGGCCGAGCCCTACTGGCGCATGGTCGTCCTGGACGAATACTCCAGCGAAGGGTTCCGAATGTCGCCCGGACTGAAGGGGACTTTCCCGGTGAACCGCGAAAAGTCGCATGTCCACGAAGGCAGCGCGAGCGTTCAAGATTCCACGGTTTGGACGGTGTATTTTCAACCGGGGGTGAGCAAATATCTGCCTCTCATGGGGGCTTTTGGCCGGATGACGTTCGGCGAGCCCCAGGCGCTGCAACAAAGCCGGCCGCTGCGACTGTGCGTGTTGCCGTCGGATCCGGCGAAGATGGTCGCCTATCGTGTCCATGGCATGGATACGGACGGCATCTTGCGGGACCGGCGTTTCGCCGCGGGCCAGGTCTTGCGGGTCGACCGGATGCCGCGTCGCGGAAATTTTCAATCCGAGGACGGCGCGGAAGGAGGCGATGGCGAGGGCGCCAAAGCGGTGACGTTTCTCGAACTCGGGCTCGCTCGGGAAGCGGATCGGGAACTGCTGAAAAAATGGGCGCTCGAGATCGGCGGGGCGGGCGCGGGGGGAGGGGACTTCGCGCGCCGGGCGGGCGCCTGGCTGCAGGCGCGCCATTCCTACAGCCTGAGCATGCGCCTGGAACCGGGCGACGGGGATCCTCTCATCCGATGGATGGATTCCACGGAGCCCGGCCACTGCGAGCTGTTTGCGGGGAGCCTGGTGATGCTTGCGCGCGCGGCGGGCGTGCCCGCCCGGCTGGTCACGGGCTTCAAGGGAGGCACATGGAACTCGACGAGCGGAAGCATCACCGTCCGAAACTCCGACGCCCACGCGTGGGCGGAGGTGTGGGACGAGGAGCTGGAGTCCTGGTTGCGCGCCGACGCCACGCCTGGATCGGAGATCACTCCGTCCCCGAACGCGGCCGCCCGCGCGGGCGCCTCGAGCCTGGTTCAAGACAGCGGATGGAGCGCGCGGATCGATGGCCTGCGGATCTTCTGGTATCGGCGCATCGTCAATTTCGACCGGAGCCTGCAACGTGAACTTTTTCGGGAGACGAAGGAGAGTTTGCAAAATCTGATCCAGGCCGGCCGGAAGGCCGTCGAGGATCGCATACGTGCGGCGGTGGCCTGGTTGCGGTCCCCTTGGGATTTCTCCCGCTTCGCGGGCATATCGCTTGGAATCGGTCTTCTGGCGGGAGGCGTCGTCTTCTGGCGTCGAGTCGGCCGTTCGTGGTGGATGGGGTGGCGCAGTCGGCGAGCGGCCTCCGATCGCCGTGACCCGGTGCGGATAGAGGCGTCTCGCTGGCTCGGCCGGCTCGAACGCGCCGAACGTCAGTCGCCCGGGGCGAGCGAAGGCGCGAAAGAAAACGCGGCGGCGGCGCGGGCCAGGTTGCTCAGGTTGCGCTTCGGCGCGCGCTCGGGCTGGGCCTCTCCGGTCGCGGTCTTCCGCGAAGCCAGGCGGGCGGCCCGCGAGCTCTCCCGCCCAAGGCGGTGAGCGTATCGGTCTCGGGGCGGAGGCGTAACCGTGTCCACATGGCTTGAGGGCGGCCCCGCCGCGCGTTCACAGAGGTAAAAATCGCCGCTCCGAATGCGGCGCGTCCGGCGGTCGCGCCCTGCTTTTTCAGCTATGACTCTATAAAAACCTCTAGAGATAGACTCCGCCGCCAAGCAGGCGCGGGCCGTCGTGAATCGCGAGGATCTGGCCGGAAGCGAGTCCGCGTTGGGGCTCGGCGAAAACAACCCGCGCGCTGTCGGGCCCGGTCATCTCGAAACTCATCGCCACGCGCGGATCGCGGTAGCGAACGCGACCCTCGATCATCAGCGGGCCATCGGCGGGGGACGGCGGGGCGGGGGTGTTCCAGCGAAGACCGTGGATCATGGCCTCCCGGGTAAAGAGTCCGGGCGCCTCGGCGCCGTCGAACGAGACGAGCAAGGCGCGATCGGCCGCGCGTTTTCCCACGACGACGTAGGCTTTTCCGTCGGCGTTACTGGGCACGCCGATGCCCTTGCGCTGGCCGAGGGTGAAAAAGTGCAGGCCTTTGTGCTCCCCGAGAACGCGTCCGTCCTCGGCGCGCAGGATCGGGCCGGGCGCGTCCGGGACGTAGGCGCGGAGAAAGTCCGCCATCTTCACCCGGCCGATGAAGCAGATGCCCTGGCTGTCTTTTTTTTCCGCGGTGGCGAGCCCGGCCCGGCGGGCGAGGGCGCGGAGGTCGGGCTTGAGCAGGTCCCCGACGGGGAAGCGCGCGTCGCGGAGCTGCTCCTGCGAGAGCATCGCGAGGAAGTAGGACTGGTCCTTGTTCGGGTCGGCGCCCTCGACGAGTGACCAGGCGTCGGAGGAGGGCAGGGGAACGCGGCGGGCGTAGTGTCCGGTCGCGACGGCGGAAAAACCGTGGTCCAGCGCCCACTGGCGGAGCACGCCGAACTTGATCTCGCGGTTGCACATCACGTCGGGATTCGGCGTGAGCCCGCGGGTGTATCCGTCGAGGAGATACGCGACGACCTTGTCGCGGTATTCTTCCATGAGGTTGACGACCCGGAAGGGGATGTCGAGCTGGTCGGCGACGCGGCGGGCGTCCGCGATGTCCTGCTCCCACGGGCAATCGCCGAGGATGTTGTCCTCGTTGATCCAGTTTTTCATGTAGGCGCCCTCGATCGGCGCGCCGGCGTCGCGCAGGAGCAGCGCGGCGACGGAGCTGTCCACGCCGCCGGAGAGGGCGACGAGGGTTTTTTCCGATGTTGGGCGGGGGGACATGGGCGGTTGCGGGCGGGAACCTCTGCGCGGGAGGCGGGGAATGTCGAGCGTCGGCGAGGGATGCGCGGCGGCTTCGCGCTTGTGCGGCGTGCGGCGCGGGGAATGCTAGGCCGTCGCAATGGCATCCCGCGCAAACGCTCTTGTCTCCGCCACGCTCGAATCGCCCACCCGCGGCGTGATCGAGCTTCGCCACGACTGGCGGGGGCGCAGCGTGCCGGTGTTTGTCATCGCGGGCGGCGCGTTCCGCATGCGGCGGCTGGAGCGGCGGGCGACGACCCGCTTCGGGTTGCTCTCGGGCTACCATTTCCCGAAGGAAGGCGTGATCGAGTTTGTCTTCGATCCCGCCCTGCAGCCCGAACTCGATCTGGAGCGGGAAACGGTGCATGTCGCGGGCGAGTTCAACGGCTGGCGCGGCGCGGAGCTGGTGGAATGGGCGATGCGACCGCGCGTGCTGGCGGGGCGGCCGGTGCTCACGTGGACCGGGCCGGCCGCGACGGTGCTGGCGGCGGGCCGCCGTTTCAAGTTCGTCACGGGCAAACACAAATGGCTGCCGGTGCCCTGGGACGCGCCGGCGGCGGAGCTCGATCCGGACGGCAACCTGAACCGGGTGATCGACCCGGAGCGCACGGGGTGCCACCTGTTCGGCTTCGAGCTGGAGGCCCCGGCGGATCTGTCGGCGAGCCTGACCGTGCGCTGGGCGGAGGGACATGCCGGCGACCAGGTGCCGCTGCGTCCGGGAACGTTTTTTTTCGAGCTCGCGAGCGAACTGCCCATGGGGGTGTTTCCGCAGGCGGGAGGGACGGTGTTCCGTCTTTTCGCGCCGAGGGCGAAATCGGTCGAGCTCGCGGTGTGCGCGGCTCTCGGCGAGCAGGAGAAACCGCATCGATACCGGCTCGCGCGCCGGGCCGACGCCGACGGCGCGGCGGGTGTCTGGGAACTCATGCTCGAGGGCAATCTCCACGGCTGGTATTACTGGTATCAGGTCGACGGCCCGCGCGACGCGTTCGGGGCCTTTGATCCGAAGCGGAGGATTCTCGACCCCTACGCGCTGGCGACCGTCGGGCGCGAGGGGCCGGGCATCATCTGGGACCGTGCGCGGCTCGGGGGAGTTTCGGCGGAACGCGAAACGTTCAAGACCCCCGCGTGGCACGATCTGGTCATCTGCGAGGCGCATGTGCGCGATCTCGCGGCGCGCGCGCCGGTGGACGCGGACGAGAACGAACGTCGCGGCTTCTCCGGCCTGCGGAAATGGGTGGAAAGCGAGGACTTTTATCTCTCCCGCCTCGGGGTGAACTGCGTGGAGCTTCAGCCCTTGCAGGAGTTCGACAACGCCACGCGCGCCGAATACCACTGGGGCTACATGACGGTCAACTACTTCGCCCCCGCGAGCGCCTACGCCTCGCGACCGGAGGCGGCGTCGGGCGTGCGGGAGCTGCAGGAGCTGGTGCGCGCCTTCCACGCCCGCGGCATCGCGGTGATCGTGGACGTGGTCTACAACCACGTGGGCGAGCCGGCGCACCTGATGTTCCTGGACAAGCTCTACTACTTCGAGCAGGACGCCGCCGGGCGGCTCTCGAACTGGAGCGGCTGCGGCAACGACACGCGGTGCTCCGCCGCGATGATGAAGCGGCTGATCGTCGACAGCTGCGCGCACTGGCTCGAGGTCTACGGCGTCGACGGGTTCCGTTTCGATCTCGCCGATCTCGTCGGCGTGCCGGTCTTGAAGGACGTGGAGGCGGCGCTGAAGCGCGTGAAGCCCGACGTGATCCTCGTCGCCGAGCCATGGAGCTTCCGCGGCCACGCCGCCGGCGAGCTGCGCGACACCGGATGGGCGTCATGGAACGACGGATACAGGAACTTCCTGCGCGACTACGTGCGGGGCGCCGCCGCGCGCGAGACGCTGGAGTATTTCCTCAAGGGCTCGCCGTGGTATTACGCCAAGTGGCCGGCGCAGACGGTGAACTACGTCGAGTCGCACGACGACCGGTGCTGGCTCGACGTCATCACCGAGAACGCGAACAACGACGGGAACTGGCCGACGATCAACGACCGCAGACGCACGCACCTGATGGCGGCGGTGTTGTTCGGCTCCATCGGCATCCCGATGCTTTGCGAGGGGCAGGACTTCCTGAAGTCGAAGCACGGCGTGAACAACACCTACCAGCGCGGCGACCTGAACGCGCTCGATTACACCCGCGTCCACCGGTTCCCGTCCACCCACGCCTACTTCGCGGATTGGATCGCGTTTCGTCTTTCGGAGCCCGGCAAGCTGCTGCGGCACTTCTCGCGGGCGAGCGAGGGCTTCTTCCAGTTTGTCTGGGCCGAGGGCTCCAGCGCGGCCGCCGTGATCTACAACGCCGATCTCAGCCAGGGGGCGTCGCGGCTCCTGCTCGCGCTCAATCCCACGCTCGGCGACGTGACGCTGCCGCTCGGCGATCTGGCCGCGCTGCCGTGGCGCCAGCTCGCGGACCACGAGCGTTTCCTGCCCCCGGATCGCCCGGCGGGGGCGCAGCGCGTGGAGCGCGAGCTGTTCGTTTGCGCGCTGGGCTGCGGCCTGTGGATCGCCGAGTGACGGCGCGCGGATTTGCGGGCGGCCGGTGGTTCGATTTCGCGTTGGTCGGACAAAGCGGCGCGCACAACACGGGTGGAAACCGCCCTCGCGCGGTCCGGCGCCGACGGGCCGGCTTGCACGCGTCGACGGACCCGGCCTCGGGGCGAGGCCGCCGACGGTGCTTCGATTTGCGCATCGCTTGCCATCGGCGCGGCCGCGCAAGCCCCGCGCAGTCCCGGCCAAGCGCTGCGCCGCCAAAACCCTTGCGTTCCCGGCATCGCGGCTTCTTTTCTGAATCTCTCCGCGTCTCCCCGACGCCCTTCACCACAAAGCAAACAAACACCACACACGGAGCCCTATCATGGCTATCAAAGTCGCTATCAATGGTTTTGGCCGCATCGGC
>CBINJQ010000109.1:0-11383 GCA_966251015.1 uncultured Akkermansia sp.
CGATTGGTAGAGCGGGCGGCCGAGGCGGTAGGTGGCGAGGACGTCGTCGGGGGTGGCGCGGGTGACGACGCTGGCGACGATGTGGCGGGTGTGGCGGAGGTGGGGCTTGGTGAAATCCAGCACGACGAAGGTGGCGGGCAGGCCGATTTCGAGGGCGCCGTGGTGGTCGCCGCCGAGAGCTTGGCGGATGTTGCTCGTGGCCATCTTCAGGATAGCGGTCGGGTCGGGCGTGAGGGCGTCGGCGAACTGGGACTTGGCGAGCTTGTAGGTGAAATCGAGGTCGGCGAGGAGGTTGGGGGAGTTGAGCATGCCGTTGTCGGTGCCGAGGAGGAGATTGGCGCCGGAGCGGAGGAGAGCGGCCACGGGCGGAAGCGAGAGACCGAGGCTGGCGTTGGCGCGGGGGTTTAGGACCGCGGTTTTTCCCGAGCGCGCGAGGAGGGCGATTTCGTCGGCGTTGGCGGCCGTCATATGAACGACGAGGTGCGGGTCGTAGAGTTCGAGGGCGCGAACGAGATCGCCCCGGCCGGTCGTGGAGAGGGACAGATCTCGGTAGCCGGCGTTTTCAAGGCAGTGGATGGCGCGGAGTTTTCCCTTCGCCGCGGTGAGGGCGCGGATCTCGGCCCAGGCGGCGTCGGTGAGGTCGTTCATCGTGCTCTCGGAAAACCCGTCGGCGACGGCGAGCATGCGTTCGAGCTCGGCGCGGTGGGCGGGCGGGAGGGTGGCGGTGGGCGGATTGGCCCGGAGCGTGGTTTCGGAAAACGGGGATTCGTTGAACTGGTTGAGGATGACGGACTCGACGCCCGTCGATGCGGAGGCGGCGCGAAGGAGTTCGGCGCCGGCGGGGCCTTGTTCGCGGAAGTCGAGGTGGCAGACGGTGCGGGCCATGTAGCGCAGGTGGGCCTCGAGGTGGGGCAGGTGGGTCTCGCGGGTGAGCTTGGCGAGTTCGCGGTATTTGTAGCCGGCGGGGCGGAAGAAGGCCTGTTCCAGGGTGAGGCCGGTGGCGCCGTCGGGAAGGGCGGAGTCGCCGAGGTGGGTGTGGCCGTTGTAGAGGCCGGGAATGACGACGCGGGCGCCCGCGTCGATCGTAGTTACTGGTTCGATACGGTCGACGGCGGCGACGGCGTCGCCCGACCAGGCGAAACGCGAGCAACGGAAGGGCGCGAGCTCGGGGCCGATGAGGACGACGCAGTCGGTGATGTGGCCGGAGGCGGCGGTCATGGAGCAGGGTTATAAGAAATCAATTTGAGACGAGGCGGACGGGGAGCTGCTCGACGGGGGCGGCGGCGTAGGCGGCGCGGAAGGCGGCGAGGTCGGCGCAGGCGGCGGTGGGGATCTGGCGGGCGGGGACGGTGAAGCTGAGCGCGGGTTGATCGAAGGGCCAGGGATCGAGCCGGTAGGTGGTGGCGTCGACGGGCGCGCAGGTGATGGTGCGGCGCGCGCCGGTGGCGTCGAGGTGGGTGTGGCGGACGGGGCGGAGCCGGTCGTAGCGGACGCAGGCGAGGAGGGAGAGGTTGTCGCAGAACTGGAGAAACTCGAAGGCGCGCCGGAGCCGGGCGGACGTTGCGTGGGCGGCGAGGTCGGGCGGGAGCGAGGCGGCGAACTCCCGCTGACGTTGGAGTTGTCCCTCGATGAAGGCGGCGTGGAGGGGGCGGTCGGCGGGCTTGATGGTGTTGAGGTCGGCCTGCTCGGTGAGGAGGTTGACGGTGTGCATCGAGACGAGGATGGCGGCGAAGGGATGCTCGGCGGCGAGTGCCTCGGTGGCGGCGCTGCGCACGGCGAGGTAGTCGGCGAGGTCGATCTCCTCGAAGGCGGAGTAGGCGCCGACGAGCTCGCGGGTGAATGCGGAGGGGCGGCCCTCGCGGGTGAGGAAGGGCGTGGCGTCGCGGCCGGCCCAGGCGTCGTCGTGGCGGGCGACCGCGACCAGCACCTCGGGCATGAGCGCAGCGGGGGCGGGCGCGGGAAAGGTCGCGTTGCCCCAGTGCTCGGCGAAACGTCCGGCGAGGCGGGCGTGCTCCTGGTGGGCGACGAGGGTGTAGCCGGTCGGGGTGGCGATGCGGATCATCGGCGGAATGGATGATGGACGATGGCAGATGGACGACGGGACGGGAGCGGGCGCGGACGCCGGGGACGGCGTGCCTCCAAACCTACGCGATTTCGACGACGACCGGGTTGGTGAGCGTGCCGATGTTCTCGATCTCGATGGAGACGGAGTCGCCGGGTTGGAGGAAGCGCGGAGGGGTGAAGGCGGTTCCGACGCCCGACGGGGTGCCGGTGAGAATGACGGTGCCGGGGAGGAGTGTTTTGCTGGCGCTGAGGAAGGCGATGAGCGTCGGCACGTCGAAGATGAGGTCGGCGGTGTTCGAGTTTTGACGAAGCTCGCCGTTGACGCGGGTGCGGATGGCGAGGCGGCCGGGGTCGGCGATCTCGTCGGCGGTGACGAGCACGGGGCCGAGGGGACAGAAGGTGTCGAAGCCCTTGCCTTGGCAAAACTGGCCGCCGCCCCACTTGAACTGCCAGTCGCGGGCGGAGACGTCGTTGGCGATGGTGTAGCCGAAGACGTGGTCGAGGGCGCGTTCGCGGGGGACGTTTTTGGCGACGCGGCCGATCACGACGGCGAGTTCGCCCTCGTAGTCGACCTCGGCGGAGGCGTTTTTGGAGCGGGGGAGGAAGATGGGGTCGCCGGGGTTTTGCAGGGCGTTCGTGGTCTTGACGAAGATCATGGGGAACTGCGGCGGCGGGCGACCGACCTCCTCGGCGTGGCTCCGGTAGTTGAGGCCGACGCCGAAGATGTTGGGCGAGGCGACGGGGTGGAGGAGCTTGCCCGCGGCGACGGCCGGGCCGGAGGGGACGAGCGCGGGGCCGCCCGACGTGAACGGGTCGCCGGAAAGGGGCAGGGCGGAGCCGTCGGGCTGGAGGGCGGCGTAGGCGGGACCGGCGGGCGTGAGGTGGCGGACGAGGCGCATGAGGGCGGGGGGCGGGCGGCGGAGGAGGGCGGGGCGTATCACCATGATTTGTGCCGGGAACGCTTGCGAGCTCGCGCAGGTGACGTTCGTTCCGCGCGTTGATCGTAAACACCATGAAACGCCTCCTCGCTTTCGCCTGCCTCTTTCTCGCCATGTTCTCCTTCGCCGCAGCCAACGCCGTCAAAGTCGGCGACCCCGCGCCCGTCGCCTCCGCCCTTTCCGATTCCGGCGAAAAGGTCGACCTGGCCGAGGTGTATGCGAAGAATAAATACACACTTGTCTATTTTTATCCGAAGGCGAAGACGGGAGGCTGCACGGCGCAGGGCTGCGCGTTGCGCGATTCCTACGCGCAACTGACCGAGGCGGGCGTGGCGGTGATCGGCGTGAGCGCCGACAGCGTGCAACTTCAGCGCGAGTTCAAGGAGGAGCAGCGGTTTCCCTTCACCCTCCTCGCCGACACCGAGAAGGCGGTGATCAAGGCCTTCGGCGTGGGCAGCCTGTTTGGATTCTCCGCGCGTCAGGCCTATCTGATCCACGATGGGAAGATCGTCTACGCGGACCACAAGGGAACCACCAAGGAGCAGGCGACCGACGTGCTCGAGTTTCTGAAGGGCAACCGGCCGGCCACCAAGGAGTGAGCGGACGTCTTTTCGCCCCGGCCGCGCATGTGGCCGGGGCTTTTTGTTTCAGGACTCGGTTTCGCAGCGCAGGGCCGAGAGCGCATAGGCGGCGGCCGTGTCGCAGCGCAGGACGAGCGGTCCGAGGGTGACGGGGGTCCAGCCGGCGGCGAGGGCGGAGTTTACCTCCTCCGCGGTGAGATCGCCCTCGGGGCCGATGAGCCAGGCGGCCGAACGCGGCGCGCGGCCTTCGTGCGCGGAGCGAAAGTCGGCGAGGACCGCGCGCAACGGGCGGGCGCCGGGGTGAAGGCTGGCGATGAGGCGGAGCTCGGCGTCGCGCGCGGGCGAATCCGACAGGAAGGTCGCGAGACTTTGCACCGGATTTATGCGCGGGACCCAGGGATTGCCGCATTGTTTGGCGGCCTCGACGGCGGCGGTGCGCCACTTCTCGAGTTTTTTGCCCGCACGATCGGCGTCGAGGTGGACCTCGCTTCGGGCGGTGGCGAGGGGGGAGATAAGCTCTGCGCCGAGTTCGGTGGCTTGGCGAACGATGTCGTCCATGGAGCCGCCTTTGGGCAGGCTTTGTCCGAGAATGAGCGAGCAGGGGAGGGAGGCGCGACGAGAAGCGGATAACACGCGCAGGATGGCGGTTTTCTTGCCCTCGACGCGTTCGAGCCGGCAGCTCCATTCGGTGCCTTGGCCGTCGAAGGCGACCACCGGGTCGCCGGGCCGGGCGCGGTTTACGGTGACCAAGTGATGGGTTTCCGCCGCGGCCAGCGTGAGTTCGACCGCGTCTGCGGCGGGAGCGTGTGCTAGATGAGCGCGGAAATCGGGCATGGCGGCTTCAGGCTCCGAGGAAAAGCTCTCGCCCGACGTCGCCAACCCTCAAAAAGAGGAGAGGCGGCCTCCCGGGAACCACCCCGAGGGCCGCCTCTGCCAGCAAACCAAGCAACCAAGCAAACAACTGATGACGCAGAGATAGACCGGGTGGAGACGGAAACATTCAAAATTTCCCGGAAAAAGATCACGGCCCGTCATTCGCCTCGGGGAGGGCAACGCGAGCCGGAGGCATGAGGTGACAAAAAACCGGCGGCTTTGGGATTTACACCGGGCGCCGTCTGCTTTGCCTTTGCGACCTCTTCCTTGCCCGGGTGGCGGAATCGGCAGACGCAGTTGACTCAAAATCAACCGCCGAAAGGCTTGTGGGTTCGACCCCCACCCCGGGCACCAGTTTCCGAGCTTACATTTTGAAGCCGCGTGGGGCGCTTGGATTGCGCCGCCGACCGGGAAGGAGTTTGCGGGGAGCAGGGCTAAGAAGGCCTCTCCGAGGCGATGGGCCATTAGCATTTCCCGTGGCCTTCCGACATTATCGAAACTTTCTGCCGGATACTAATCTCCTCTCCTATGAAACGCCGGCCCGCATCGGGGTCTAGCACTGGTAAAGCTGTTGACCATTCGACCAACTAATTTAGCCCTCAAATTCCAGCCGCCCCCTCCCCTCCACCTCGGCTGAAATTGCTCCCAACGGTTATAACCTTCCCCGGTTGAGCCTCCCCGGCATCCACCGCGGTTCCCGGCCTCCCCCTTCCTCCTATCTTCCCTTCTCCGACGAGACCCCACCTCGCCGTTCCCTAAAGGGCGGCGTCATGCCCGATACTCGAAGTTTTCCCCGCTGATGCCGCCGAACACCGCGCTTGGCATCCCCGGGCTCTGCCATGCCGACGCTTGGCCGGGTAATGAACTTCGCTTTTCGGGGCATTGGATCCGTCCGCATCCTCCTATGAAAATCATGAATAACACCCCTATTCATTGCCGTTCCAGCGCCGGCTTCGCCGCCCGGAATTCCATCTCGGCCTCCGCGATCGCGCTGGCCGCCGCCATGCTGACGCTGGGTTCCGTCCCGGATTTGAAGGCGGCGAACGGGACTTGGCAGCCCAACCCCTTGGACCAAGGCGTGAGCGTCACGCTGACGAACGACGGCAACCTATGGACCGCATCGGCGCCTTTGATCGAGGGCGATGCGGTGCGAGTCGGCGCGACCGCGGGAGCGGGCCTTAACAGCACGGACACCTATTATTACGTGGTTGGCGTGGGAGCCACCCCCAGCACCGCCGTCCGGTTCGCCCAGCATCCGGGAGGCGTCGGCAACGTCACGGGCGCCGGCGGAACGGTCGATGTCCCGAAAATCTCCAGCTGGTTTAACAGCGGCAATTGGGTGGGCGGCGTTGTTCCGGACGGAATCGACGCGCAAGCCGCCGTGACCCCGGGCGCCGGCACCCCGGCCATTTTGTTCGACCGTGATACGACGCTCGGCTCGCTCTCCGTCGACACCACCGCCGGCGCGTTGAGCCTGCTCGCGACGGCGCGGAACGGCGGCACCGTTTCCACCCTGACCCTGAAAACCTCCGTCGGGACCCCGACCATCTCGGTCACGGGCGGCAACACGCTGTCCCTGTCCGAGTCGAAGACCGCCTCGACGACCCCGTCGAACGCCAACGGAAAGCTGTTTCTCGTGGGCAACCAGGGGCTGGTGATCGACAACCAAAACCCCGTCCTCGCTCCGGTCGCGCTTAACTCGGTTCCGGCTGGCAGCTACGCCCCTGGCGCCGTTCGTTTTGGCATTGGTCTAAACTGGACCGATTTCAGCGGCGATCTGACCCTGTCACGCGGCGTTTTTCAGACTCTCGGCGGAGGCGGAGCGAGCACCGGCATCAGCTCGCTTCCCATGAACAGCAAGTTGGTCCTCGGCACCGGCTCCAATACCGCGCGGCTTGAGCTGGCCCAGGCGAACACCCAATCTTCGGTGCGGGGCCTTGAGAGCACCAGCGCCAACAGCTCCATCATCAACACCTCCGGGCCGGCCACCGCGGGAAGCTTGACCTTCCAAGTAGGCTCCTGCGGATCGGCGGCCGATACGTTCACCTATGCCGGCAACATCGGCGACACTTCCAGCGCCCTTCCGAGCGCATCCGCCGTCCGTTTGGTGAAGGTCGGCCCCGGCACCCAGATCCTTTCCGGCGTCAACAACATCAACGCCCTGAGCGCGAATCAGGCGATGATCGCCATCAACGGCGGCAAACTGTCGTTGGGCGCCACGGGCGCGCTCGGCACCGTCGCCGCGGGCCAGGGCACGATGAACGCCAACGGCCACATTCAACTCAGGAACGGCGAGTTCGAGCTGTCCGGCCTGGGCGTGCCGGCGGCCCGCAGCCAGGTGTTCGAGGGCTCCGTGATTTTCGGCGCGATCGGACCCGCCAGCGGATTCGCCGACGCGAATCACTCCTCGCAGAGCAGCGGCGTGAACACCTTGACCGTGATCGCGGATCCCGGCCAGTCCGCCACGTTGACCTTCGGCTTTCCGAAGTCCCGCAACTTTGGCGGCAGCAACCTGAACGGCGCCACCACGCTGTATCGCGGCACCAATCTCGGCGCCACGCCGGGCGCGGGGGTGGCCACGATCAACTTCACCACGCCCCCCTCCGTCGGCGGCGGCTATCTCTCCGCCGTGGGAGGCTCCGGAGTCGCCTTCGGCACCACCCAGGCCCCCGTCATCAAAGGAGCCTTGGCCGACGCCACCGCCACCGGCTCGGGCACGGGTTTCGCCACCTACGAAACCGGGAAGGGCGTTCGTCTGCTTTCGTCCGCCGAACAGCTTCTGGTCGCTTCCGGCGCGGCTTACGACAGCGCGCCCGCCTCGGACAACCTTCTCCTCGATCTTCCCGCCGACGTGACGATCAACGGTCATCAGAGCAACACCTTGGAGATCCGGAACACGGGCGGGATCGCGCGCACCGTCACGAACGTGGGCGCCTCGCTGAACGCGACAAACGGCCTGCTTTTCAGCGGCTCCTCCCCGATCATCCTCGCCGGCGACGAGATCATCGGCACCGCCGCCTCCGACGCGGAAGACGTCGTGGTCCACTCGCTCAACACCGCCGGCGTCACCATCCGGACGCCGATCAGCAACCCGGGAGGCGGAGGAACGTCCCAGGGCTGGATCACCTACAACGGCCCCGGCGACATCCGCGTCGAGGGCGCGCAGACCGTGGGCAACGGCGGCCCCGGCGCGGCGACCATCGCCGGCATCGCTTTCAACGCCACCGGGAACACCACGCTCGCCGGGACGGTTGCCAGCTCCTCCAACACGACCATCTTCGGGGTCAACCGGGGTATTTTGAAACTGGATACGGGCGCGTCGTGGACGATCCGGCCCCGGCTCATGCTGGCCCCGGAGGCGAAGTTCGACTTCAACGGCGTGGGCGGAACCGAGACGACGAATCGTTTTTCGGACGTCTCGGGGGCCTTCACGATCAGCACCCTGACCTTCAACCCGTCCGGTGGCGAGGTGACCAACAGCGCGGGCGGGGCGCCCGTCGACTTCATCCTGGCCGGAACCGGGGACGGCGCGGCGAACTCGCCCTTCTTCGGCGCGATCACCGGAAATCTGAACCTCGTCGTCGACAAGTCGGTTTTCAACGCGGGCAACTCCACGATCACCTACGGCAGCCAGACCCTGGCCGGGGCGAACACCTATTCCGGGGCGACCAACATCCGCTCGGGCACCCTGAACCTGACCCGTTACGGCCGGCTGCCGGCGACCACGGTCGTCACCTTGGGCGCGAGCGGAAGCAGCCACAACAGCACGCTCACCTTGGGCGACCCGCAAACTCCCCCCAACTTGATCGTCCGCCAGGAGATCGCCGGTCTATATCTAAGCTCCGACTACACCGGGATCGGCTCGGTTCAGAACAACAACACGAACGTCAGCGAACTGACGCTCAACATCCCGACCGGGGTGGACAACGTGTTCTCCGGCCACCTGGGCATCGTCGGGACCGCCGCCCAGCAGCAGGTCGGCGCCAACCAGAACCTGTTCGCTCTTCGCAAAAAAGGCGCGGGCTCATTCGAGGCGACCGGCGACGTCACCAACTACACGGGCGGAACCATCGTCGAGGGCGGCGTCCTTCGTGTCTCGTCCGATGCCAAGCTCGGCCTGATCGGACCCTTCGTCGGCACAGGAGCCGCCGGAACCGTCGGGGCTCCCGCGGCGCCGATCTCGGCGTTTCCGAATCAGATCATTCTCAACGGCGGCACGCTCCAGGCCACCACGACGGCCGATTTCGTGTTGAACGCCAAGCGCGGCATCGGCCTGGGCCCGATCTCGGGCTCCACCGGCGGCACCGGCACGCTCTGGGTCGATTCCGGCGTCAAGCTCACCTACGCCGGCGCCATCGCCTCGGCGGGAAACACCGGCGGCAACACGCTGGTGAAAAACGGCGCGGGCACGCTTGCCCTCGACGGCGCGAGCGCCTTTTCCGGCGTCACGCAAGTTTCCGGCGGATCTCTCGGCGGCGTGGGCACGCTCTCGAGCAATGTCACCGTCGCCTCCGGTGGGGCGCTCGCCCCCGGCAACGGCGGCATCGGCACCTTCACCATCGCCGGCCAGCTCACGCTCGACGGCGGGGCCGCCTTGAACATGGAGCTCGGCGCCCCGGGCACCTCGGACCTCGTTCAACTAAACGGCGCCCTCAATGTCGCCGGGACCACCACGATCAATCTCACCGGTCTCTCCGGCTTCGGGGTCGGCACCTACACGCTCCTCTCCAGCACCTCGCCGGTCAGCACCAGCAACTTTGTCATCGGATCGGTGCCCTCCGGGTTTGGCGGCACGCTTAGCGCCTCCGGCGGCGTGCTCTCCGTCACCATCGGGGTGCAGACCAACACCGCCCTCCAAACGTGGCGTCAGACCCACTTTGGATCCACCGCCAATTCCGGCAACGGAGCCGACGGCGCCGATCCGGACAACGACGGCCTGCCCAACCTCTTGGAATACGCCACCAACAGCGATCCGATGGTCGCGGGCGCTTCGCCGCTCACCGTGGCGCGTTCCGGCAGCTTCCTCACCCTGACCTACACCCGCATCGCCGACGGCACGCTCACCTACACGGTGGAAGGCTCGAACGATCTTGCGACCTGGTCCACGGTCGCCACCGCGAACAACCCCAGCACCGGTGCGCAAAATACCGCGGGTCCTGTCACGGTCACCGACACCGTCTCCCTCACGAACCGCCGCTTCCTGCGTCTCAAGGTCGCCTACTGAGCGTCCGCGCTCAAAGAGCGCCCCGCCAACCGCCCCGTCGCACTCCAAGCGACGGGGCTTTTTCGTCCGCGCGGAGCCGCTCTCGGCCTGTCGACGTTCAGGGATCGCCCGCCGGTTCCTCGGTGTTCGAACCGGTTGTGTCGTTGCAGGTTCAGGGCCTGAAGCTCCGAACGCACGAGGGGTGGGTGGCGTCTTGGGATGCCAGGCGAGACGAGCCATCCGTAAAAATGTTTCCGCGTGCCGCGCCAAGGCCCCTGCGCCGATCCGGCCCCGAACAGTTTCCGCCGCGCCGGGATTGCGCCGCCCGACACGTTGGTTAACCGTCACCACAACGTCGTCTTATGAGCGCCTCCGCCGTCGCCCAGCCACCTGTTACCGCCCGCGATTTCGCCGGGGTCTTTTCCCGCGTGGCGCCGCACATGGCCGCGCTCGACGCGTTCCTGCGCGAACAACTCGCCGCCTTCGAGCCCGAGATCCGCGACATGGCGGACTACTGCATCGACACCTCTGGCAAACGCATCCGCCCCGCGCTGGTGTTTTTCAGCGGCTGGCAAGGCGCGGACCGCGCCCCTTCGCCCGAGCTCGTGCAGGTCGCGGCCGTCGTCGAGCTCGTGCATCTCGCCACGCTGGTGCATGACGACATCATGGACGGCGCCGATGTCCGGCGAGCCCGGCCCACCGCCTCGCGCCAATACGGGTCCGCCGCCGCCGTCCTCCTTGGCGACGCCCTTTTCGCGCACGCCCTCCACCTTGCCGCGCTTTTCCCGACGCCCGAGGTTTGCCGCGCGGTCAGCGAATCGACCCGTCGCGTCTGCGCCGGCGAAATAATGCAGACCCTCCGTCGTCGCAGCGTGTCCGTCACCCGCGCCGACTACGAGCGCGTCATCGACCTGAAGACCGCCGAGCTCTTCCGCGTTTCCTGCGCCCTCGGCGCCCGGCTCGGCGGATACCCCGCCGCGTTCGTCGAGGACGCCGCCCGCTTCGGTCGCCATCTCGGCATCGCCTACCAGATCTACGACGACCTCGCCGACTTCTTCGGCCGCGAACAACGCATCGGCAAGACCCTCGGCACCGACCTCGCGAGCGGCAAACTCACCCTCCCGCTCTTCATTCTCCGGGATCGCCTGCCTCCGGCCGAACGCGCCGCGCTCGAAGCCGAGCTGCTCGGGCAGGCGGAACCGCGCCTGGAGCTGCGCCTCGCGCAGATGCGCGAATTCGCCGTCTTCGAGGCCGTGGTCGCCGAGATCGAGCGAGAACTCGCCCCCGCCGAGGCCGCGCTCGCCCGCCACGCCGTCCTGCCGCCTGTCGAGCACCTGGCCGCACTGCCGCTCGTGCTCCGCGCGCAAGTGATGGCGCTGCGTTGACCCGCGTCGAGAACGCCGCGCGGCGCCGCGTTGCCAAAAAAGCGCCCGCTCTCCAACTTTCCGCCTCGCGATCCACCATGCACGCTCCGGCCAAGGCTCTCACGCCCGCCGCCGCCTCCCCCGCCGCCCAAGAACGGCGCCAGGAGTCGGAGGCCGACTGGCTGATCGTGCAACGCGTGCAGGCCGGCGAGGTCGCGCGCTTCGACGACCTCGTCCGGAAATACCGCGAACGCATCTGGGGCGTGGTTTACCACCTCACCTCCAACCGCGAGGACGCCGCCGACCTCACCCAGGACGCCTTCATCAAGGCCTTCCAGTCGATCAACCGCTTCCAGGGCC
>CBINJQ010000110.1:0-11376 GCA_966251015.1 uncultured Akkermansia sp.
TTTCTTGGCGGATTTTCCAGTCTCCGCGGAAAACGAGGACGGGGCCCGCACCGGGAGCGCCGGGGATGCGCGCATGCCGGTTTGATTACTCAAAAACGCGCCGATGTTACGAACGCACACGCGCACCTCGGGACTCGATGACCCGAGTCCGGCGCGGCCGCCGGGGCCGGGCGTCCGGCGGGGGAGCGGGTCCGGTCAGGCGGCCGGGGCGAGGAGTTTTTCCTCGGCGGCGAGGAGGACCTCGGCGAAGGCCTCGGGCGTGGCGGCGGCGAGGAGCGCTTCGCGGTTGGCGGCGTCCTTGAAAATCTTGCAGAGCGTGGAGACGACCTGGAGGTAGGCCATCGGGTTGCTCTTGGGGGTGCCGAGCACGAAGAGGAGGCGCACGGTCTGGCCGTCTTTCTCGAAGACGACGCCGTCGCGGCTGCGGCCGATGGCGAGCACAAGGTCGCTGACGTGTTCGGTGCGGGCGTGGGGGAGTGCGATCTGGTTGCCGAGGCAGGTCGTGTCGAGGCGATCGCGGGCGAGGAGCTCGTTGTAAAAGCCGCCGTAGTTGACGACGGACGGATGGCCGTCGAGCTGGCGCGCGACCTCGTTCAGCGCGGAGGTGCGCCGGGTGGATTGCACCGCGAGCGCGATGCGGGATGGATCGAGGAGATTTCGGAGGAGGCCGGCCATTACGAGCGAGGGTCGAGGTCGTCGTGAAAGGTTCGCGCTAACGCGGGGGGAGACACCGTCCGCCGTGGAAAATCGTTGGCAAGCGCGGAGTGCGCAAGGTCTCGGGTTTTTAACGCGTAGGCGAAAGGAGGGACAAAAAAAAGGGCGGAGGCGCGAGGCCTCCGCCGGGTGGAAAGCGGGAGTCGACGAGCGGGCTTCGCGGCCCGCCTCAACGGGTGATCTGCGTGACGTAGTCGACGAGGGGACGGACCTGCGGGGTGGCCTTGACGAAGTCGCCGTAGAGGAGCTCGGGCAGGACGTAGGGTGTCTGGTAGTAGTCCCGGTTGAGCGAATCGTTCCGATCGATCCAGCCGGTCTTCACGGTGGCCCCGGCGTAGTAGCCGTGGTTGCGGCCGTAGACGAGGACGGGGGTGGTGAGGATCTCCTGGTTGACCTTTTCCGTCTCGTAGGTGCGGGGACCGGCGATGGCGCGGGCGTCGACGCCGATGTTCACGCGGCCGTCGAACAGGCGGCGGACGGTGTCCTTGTCGGTGACGACGTAGATGGTCTCGGTGCGCTGGCCGCCGAGCTGGAGGCCGAGGCTGGCCTCGCCGGCCTTGATGAAGACGGGGATGCTCCAGGTGCCGTCGTCGCGGCGGGCGAGCACGACGCCGTAGCCGTGCTGGAGGCCGAGGATGAGGCCGCCCTTGACCTGGTTGACGATCACGAGGGCCTTGGCCTGGCGGAGGACCTCGGCGGGGATGGCGAGCTGGTCGTCCTCCTGGAACTCGCGGAGGATGGCTTCGCAGGTTTCGATCCGGGCGGTGTATTTGTCGGCTTTCGCCGATTCTTCGGCGCGGAGGAAGGGACACGCGAGAAGCGCGAGGCAGGCGGGGACGAGACGAAGGACGGAGGCGATTTTCATGATGGCGACGGTGGAAGAGACGAAACGCGGGCGGGGCGGGGAATCAATCGAGCTCGCGTTCGGCGAGATCGTCCTCGTCCCAGCCGAAGAAGTGGCCGAGCTCGTGGAGATAGGTGATGCCGACCTCGTCGAGGAAGCCCTGCCGGTCCTGCTCCACGAAGTCCCAGATGTTGTCCAGGTAGAGACTGATCTGGGGCGGCATGGGCTGGTCCTGGGAGATCTCCTCGCCGTGGGCGGAGCCGTCGAAGAGGCCGAGGATGTCGGCGGGAAAGCCCTCCTCGATGATATGCGCGGGCGGACGGCCCTCGTAGTGCACGGGGATTTTCTTCGCGAACTCGCGCACGGGGGGAGGGAGGCGGCGAATGGTCGCCTCGACCTCGCGGGAGGCGGCGGCGATGCGTTGGGCCAGGGTCATGGGGCCGGCAAGCTGGGAGCGCCTTGGGAAAAAGGCGAGCCGCGGACGTTGTAACCGCGCGACGGGCGCGGCGTCTCCCGAACCATGCGACCGGTGGCGACATCGGGCGCGACAAACAACCGCCGCAAACCTGATCCGAATTCAGGAACTCTCTCAAAAAACCCTATTATCCCACCCATCATGAAGACCCGTATGCAGACCCTCCTCTGGAGCCTCGCCCTCGCCGGCGGCCTCCTCGCCGCCATGCCCGCCCAGGCTCAAGACCAAGCCCAAGGCCAGGGCGAACGCCCCCGCCAAGAGCGCCGTCAAGGCATGGGCATGAACGTCGAGGCGTTGAAAGAGCAGCTCGGCCTCACCGACGAGCAGGTCGAGAAACTGAAGCCCATCTTCGCCGCCCAGCGCGAAGAGAGCGCGGCCAAGCGTGCGGAGCTCGGCGAAGGCGCCGATCGCGCCAAGGTGCGCGAGGCCATGCAGGCCGTTCGCGAGAAATACACCGCCCAGATCGACGCCGTCCTCACGGCCGAGCAGAAGGAGAAGATGGCCAAGCTGCGCGAGCGCGGCCCCGGTCGCCGTCAGGGCGGCCCCGGAGCTCCCGGCGCCGGTGCGGGTGCCGGCGAAGGCGCCACCCCGCCTCCGCCCCCGCCCGCCGCCGAGTGATCGGCGCGGTCGTCGCTTGATAGATCTTTTTGCCTTTCGATCCCGTTTTTGGGGCGGGATCGGGGATTACACAAAGACCCCGGCGCTCAAACGCGCCGGGGTCTTTTGTTGCGTTGATCGCGAGGCGGGCGAGGCGAGGATCTGGTCGAGGCGCTACTTACCGGCGTGCCAGTTGCCGCGGAGCCAGATATGACGGCGGAGGCGGGCGAGGAGCTCGGGCGCGAGATCGGGTTGCGCGGAGACGGCGACGTTGGCGCGGGCCTGGGCGGCGTTGCGCATGCCGGGGATGACGGTGCTCATCGCAGGATGCGCGAGGGCGAACTTGATCGCGGCGGTTGGCAAATCAAAGCCGGTGCCGGAGAGGTCTTCGCGGATGCGCGCGACTCGCTCGACGGTGCGGGAGAGGCGGTCGCCGCCGAAATAGCGGCTGCGAAAATCATCGGCCGGGAAGGGTTTTGCCGGATCGAGTTTCCCGGTGAGCGAGCCCTCGTCGAAGACGAGACGGCCCATCACGGCGGCGCCGCTTTCCTGCGCGAGGGGGAGGGCCTCGGCGGCGGGTTGTTGCTCGAAGAGGTTGTAGACGAGTTGCACGACATCGAGGCGGCCGGCGGCGAGCAGGGTGTTGAGCTGGTCCTGGTCGTGGTCGGGCGAGGAGATGCCGAAGGCGCGGATCTTGCCCTCCTGTTTGAAGCGTTCGAGGATGGCGAGCGGGGCGGGGTCGTGGTTCCACGAGCGCGACCAGACGTGGAGGAGGAGGACGTCGATGCAGTCGACGCGGAGCTCACGGAGGCGCTCCTCGAGGTTGGCGCGAAGGTGCGACTCGGGGTAGCGGTCCTCGACGCGCTCGTGGGGCATCGGCGGCCAGGCGCCGGCGACCGGCGGAGTCTTGGTGACGAGATAGACGTGTTCGCGCTGGCGGTCGCGGCGCTCGGCGAGGGCGCGGGCGATGACGCGCTCGCTGCGGCCGTTGCCGTAGCCGGCAGCGGTGTCGATGAGGTTTACGCCGAGATGGAGGGCCTCGTGGAGGGCGGCGAGGGAGTCGCGGTCGTCTTGCGAACCCCAGGCGCCGCCGCCGAGGGCCCAGGCGCCGAAGCCGATTTCAGAGACGCGCCAGCCGAGGCGGCCGAAGGTGCGATAGTGCATGGGGAAGGGAATGAAAAGAAAGCGAAGGAAACGGAGTAATGGCCGCAAAGAGGCGCAAGAAATCCACGAGCGGATGAAGCGTGGCAGGCGCCTATAGGCGCGCGGGAGAGCTTCTTCGGCGGAATGATTTTTTGCGCTCTTTGCGGCAAAAAGACCGGTTAGTTTTCGCTTAGGACGAGGCGGAAGAAGCGGCGGGGGGCGTCGAGGGGGGCGGTGATCGTGACGGGGCCGCCGGGGCGGACGACGCCGTCGTTGCCGGGGACGTTCCAGAGCGTCCAGGTGCCGAGGTCGGTCGAGGTCTCGATGCGGAAGGAGCGGTTATCCGGAATGTCGAAGGAGAGCGTGACCATTGTGCCGTCGGCGGAGAGTTGCGGAGAAAGCAGGCCCGCGCCTTCGACGGGGGAGGTGCCGCCGAGGAACTCGGCCCAGTTGGTGGCGCCGTCTCCGTCGGGGTCGGCGTCGGAGGCTCCGGCGGGCGAGGTTTCGGAGCCGAACTCGGCGAGGCGCCACTCGGCGTAGCTTTCGCGAGCGGGGAGGCTTTGGGTGATCCAGGCTTCGAGGAGGGCGATGGCGCCTTGGTCGAGCTCGCTGGTGCCGAGCGGGGGCATGCGGGTGAAGCCGTTGCTCGCGGCGACGCGGTTGCGGACGATGGAGTGCGCGAGGTCGCCGGGGACGATGAGGCGGTTGAGCGGATCGCCGCCGTTGTTGGCGGCGGCGCCGTTGACCAGACCGGTCTGCGCCAGCGTGATCTCGGGGCGTCCGTCCCAGGCGGTGGGCGCGGTGCCGCCGGCTTGGTGGCAGTAGGCGCAGTTGACGGCGAGGTAGGCGCGGGCCCGGGTGTCGATCGGATAGGAGGTGTCGTCGAGGGCGGGGTGGCGCGGGAGGGTGTTGGCGGGCGGCGGGGTGTTGGTCAGGTAGCCGGCGTCGTGGAGGAGATCGAGCTGGTTGCCGGTGAAGCCGTGGATCGACTCGACGCGGTTGAGCTGGCGCGTGTTGAACGACAGCGCGTGGCCGGCCTGCGGGGTGTGGCAAACGAGGCAGGCGGCGCGGCCGGGGATCTGCCAGGTCTGGATGCGGGGCACGCCGTTTTCGGTGACGGTGAGCGGGAAGCTGACGCCTTCGGACGGGGCGAGGGTGGCCTCGGTCTGGGCCTCGTTCCAGCGGTAGCTGACGCCGTAGGAACCGGAGGCGGTTTTGACGAGGAGGCGCGTTTCGAGGCGGCGGCGGGTGGCGGGGTCGCCGCGGGTGAGCTCGAGGTCGAAGTGTTTCACCCAGACGGAGCCGGCGGGGAAGGTCCAGGCGGCGTCCTCGGCCCAGGTGAAACGGGCGGCGGGGTCGGGGAGGGCGAACCAACGGCGCTTGATGGCGTGGTCGCTCCAGAAGGCGATGTTGGGCGCGTAGGGGAGGAGGCCGGGCGCGGGCGAAAGGTCGGAGAGGTCGGCGAAGAGACCGGTCGCGGAGAGCGTCTTGGGAAAATCGTCGGCGGTGTCGCCGGTGGCGAGGCGGAGAATGCGGCTGCCGTCGATGTCGGCGATGAGCGGGTCGCCGTTGGCGGGGTCGAGGCCGAAGGCGACGATGCCGCCCTCGCCGGCGATGCGGGCGACTATGGGCGAGCCGCCACCGGCGGGACGGCGAAGGCTCCAGATGTGGCCGGAGACGTAATCGCCGAACAAATACGCGCCGTCGAGCGCGGCGAGGCGCGTGCCGCGGTAGACGAGGCCGCCGGTGATGGAGTTGCCCTGGAAGGAGCCGGAGCCGTGGGTGTATTCGTAGAGCGGAGACTGATAGGTGAAGCCGCCGGGGGCGGAGGCGGACTTGGGACCGTTGTGGGCGCCCTCGCGGTAGGCCCAGCCGTAGTTACCGCCCTTGGCGACGACGTCGACGCGCTCGTAGAGGTTTTGCCCGACGTCGGCGCACCAGAGCTCGCCGGTGGCGGCGTCGAAGGAGAAGCGCCAGGGATTGCGCAGGCCGACGGCCCAGAACTCGGTGCGGACGGCGGACGCGGTGACGGCGGCGCCGTTGAAGGAGGTGGCGCCGACCCAGGGGTTGTCGGGCGGGACGGCGTAGCGGGCGACGCCGGCGTCGCGCGGGACGGAGGCGTGGAGGTTGGGCGCGAGCGAGCCGGGCTTCTTGTCGACGTCGATGCGGGCGAGGGCGGAGAAGAAGTCTTTGTCGATGCGCTGGCTGTTGTTGTATTGGTCGTTCTGGCCGCCTTCGTCGCCGAAGGAGATGTAGAGGTAGCCGTCGGGGCCGAAGGCGAGGCCGCCGCCGTTGTGGTTGTTGGCCTCGTCGAGCTGCTCGATGAGCACGAGCTCGGAGGTGGTGTCGGCGAGGGCGGGGTTGGCGGACTGGGCGAGGAAGCGGGAGACGCGTTCGTAGACGACGCCTGACTTGGTGACGGAGTAGAAGACGTAGAACTGTCGGTTGGTCGCGTAGGCGGGGTGGAAGGCGAGGCCGAGGAGACCCTGCTCGCTTGAGGTGGAGAGCGCTTCGCCGCGGCCGGATAGGTAGGTGGAGAGGTTGAGGAAAACGGACTGCGTCGGGGTGGCGGCGGCGGTGTTGGGGACGAGTTTAATGGAGCCGGTTTTCTCGACAACGAAGAGTCGCTGCGTGTCGCCGGGCGGGCTGACGAGGGCGAGCGGTTGCGAGAAGGTCTGGCCGGGGAGGGCGTTGACGAGCTGGAGCGCGGACGCGGGCGGGGTGGCGGGGATGTTGAGCCCGGAGGAGGGGATGCGCAGGTCGGCGGACGGGCTGACGGTGACGGTGGCGGGCGCGGATACGCCGCCGGGCCCGGTGACCGTGTAGGTGAAGGTGACGGGAGCGAGGCCGGCGGTGGACGGGTGGGCGTAGAGGACGCGGCCCTGCGTATCCACGGTGGCGCTACCGACGGCGGGCGCCTGCGCGATGACGACGGAGGCGGGGTTGAGCGGGTTGGTGTCGTTGGCGAGGACGGGGATGAGGACCTTTTGGCCGGCGTGGATCGTGGCCTGGTCGGGCTGGGCGGAGGGCGCGGGGTAGGAGACGTCGGGGCCGGCGGCGCGGCTGGCGGAGATTTCGGAGGCGGTGAGTGCGTGGTCGTAGACGCGGACCTCGTCGAAGGAGGCGTGGGCCATGCGGTCGGGGCTCCAGAGGGAGCGTCCGAGCCAGTTGTTGACGTCCTCGAGCTGGCGCAGGCGGAAGCCGACATCGGTCGTGGCGGCGAGGGTGCCGTCGCGATACCAGGAGACGCGACCGCCGGTGGAGCCGAAGGCGCCGACGCCGTCCTGGAAGGTGAGGACGTAATGGTAACGCGTGCCGGCGGTGGTGGAGAGGTTGGTGTCGACCTGGCGGAAGAGGCCGGCGGGATCGGAGGTGTTTCCGGCGCCGTCGAGTTTGGCCTCAAAGCGCTGTTGGGAGAGGTTGCCCGAGGTGCCGCGGTTGATCGAGAGCGTAAGGGCGTCGCTCGACTGGGTGGAGCCGGGGGCGGCGGTGCCGAGGCCGGTGATCTCGCCGGGGGCGCCGAGGCCGTCGCCGGCGAGGTTGACGCGGCCTAAATCGAAGAGGCGCTGGAAGGACTGGTAGCTGAGCGGCGTGGCCCAGAGCTCGAGGGAGAAGTGGGTCTTCGAGGAGACGAGGCCGTTGGGCAGGTCGATGAAGGCGGAGATCGCGGCGGGGGTCTGGTTGCCCGTGGTGGTGCCGGGGAGGATGAGCGCGGCGCCGTTGGCGGTGGCGCCCTGGCCGCGGAGCACGGCGGGCAGACCGGCGACGGAGTCCGGGTAGCTGGTGCCGGACGTGACGGCGCCGGAGGCGGTGTTGAAGGACCAGCGGTGGACGAGGGCGGCGGTGGCGGGCGTGGCGGGCGCGAGGCCGGCGAGCAGGCCGAGCGCCGCGAGCACCGGCGAGCGGGGAGCGGGCGAATGCATGGGGGGAGGGGAGAGAGATGGCCGGCTGATGGCGCGTGCCCGCGGTGGCGCGCGAATCAGACGGAGGCGGCGGAGCGACGCGTGCGCCAGGCGGCGGGGGCGGAGGCCTCGGGCTCGGGCGCGTCCGGGAGTTTTTCCAAAACCTCGGCCATGCCGAAGCGGATGTGGTGGCGCATGGCGGCGTCGGCCTGCTCGGGGGTGCCGGTGGCGAGGGCGGTGGTGAGGCGCTCGTGGTGATCCGAGGCGAGCGTGCGGCGCTCGACGGCGGTGTCGTGCAGCCAGTTGAAGACCAGCACCTGCTGTTTCTCGATCGCGTCGCGGAGGGCGGGGCAGCGGGCGCACTCGGCGATGCGGAGGTGGAGGCCCAGGTGATAGGTGTTGACCGAAAAGAGAAAATCGCGGTCGACGGCGCCGGTTTCGCAGCACGCGTAGAGCTTGTCCATGTGCAGGCCCATGCGGCGCAGCTCGGCTTTTTCCCCGGGCGTGGCGCGCCCGGCGAAGAGGCGGGCGGACTGGCTTTCGAGGGCCTCGCGGACGATGCTGCGGTCCTCGACGTCGCGCCGGGTGAGACGTCGGACGCGGGTGCCGGCGCGAGGGCGGCTTTCGAGCAGGCCCTCGGACTCGAGACGCTGGAGCGCCTCGGTCACGGGCGGGACGCTGATGTTCAGCTCGGCGGCGAGCTGGCGACGCGACACGACGGCGCCGATCGCGAGGTCTCCGCGAAGGATGCGGTTGCGGATCTGCTCATAGGCGCGCGCCGCCAGCGGGCCGTGGATCGCGCACGGCGAGACGGCGGAAAGAGGGGTGGACGGTGCGCGGGGTGCCTTGGGCATCTAGGGGGCTTTTGAAAGAACCGACGCAGCGGACGCGTCAAATTGAAATATCAGTATTGATCTTTCGGATTACGCTAACGAAAGAGGATGGGCGGCGTCGACCGGACCGTGCTCATCGTTATTGAAATACCAGATATCTCCCCGCCTCTTTCCCCTGATGTTTCCTGATTCCCAAGTCTCTTCGGCGGCGCCGAGCCCGCTTCCGCGCGCGGCTTTTCTCGGGCTTGGGTTGATGGGCGCGGGCATGGCGGGCCGGCTGGCGGCGGGGGGATTTCCGCTGGCGGTTTTCAACCGCGATCCGGCGAAGGCGGCGCCTTTCGCGGCGCGCGGGGTTCGCGTGGCGGCGACGCCGTCGGAGGCGGCGGAAGGGGCGGAGTTGATTTTCAGCATGGTGGCCGACGACGCGGCGGCGCGGACGGTGTGGCTCGGCGAGGCGGGCGCGCTCGCGGCCGCGAAGCCCGGCGCCGTGCTGGTGGAGTGCTCGACTGTAAGCGTAGAATGGATACGCGAGTTCGGCGCGGCGGCGCGGCGCCGCGGCGCCGGGCTGGAGGTGCTGGACGCGCCGGTGACGGGCAGCCGGCCGCACGCGGCGGCGGGGGAGCTGACGTTTCTCGTCGGAGGGGCGGCGGAGGCCCTGGCGAAGGCGCGGCCGGCGTTGGAGGCGATGGGACGCGCGGTGCTGCCGGTCGGTCCGGCGGGGAGCGGGGCGCGACTGAAGTTGATCAATAATTTCCTCTGCGGCGTGCAGGTGGCGGCCTTTGCCGAGGCGTTGGTGATGATCGAGCGCGGCGGGCTGGATCGCGCGGCGGCGCTCGGCGTGTTGACCGGCGGCGCGCCCGGGAGTCCGCTGGTGCGGGCGATGGCGGAGCGGATGAGCGCGTCGGAGCCGGTCGCGCCGCAGTTTCACCTGGAGCTGATGGCTAAGGACCTCGCCTACGCGCGCGTCGAGGCGGCGGCGTCGGGGCTGGAACTGCGGACGGCGGACGCGGCGCGGGAGCGTTTCACGGCGGCGGTCGCCGCGGGTCTGGGCTCGCGTGATCTTTCGGCCGTCGTCGAGGCTGTGCGCGGCGATTCGCTCAAGTCTACCTGAGAACCCTTTTCCCGATTTTCACCCCATGAAACGTTCCATCCTGCCCATGTTGATAGCGTCTTCCACGTTGTTTGGAAACACGCCGGCTCCCGCGCCGGCGCCGGTCGCGAGCGAAGCCGCGGCCCCGGCGAAGGCCTCGGCCTTTCCGGTGTCGATCGAGGTCGACGCCTCCGCCACGCGCGGCGAATTGAAGCCGATCTGGCGCTTCTTCGGCGCGGACGAGCCGAACTACGCGACGATGCCGGACGGGCGGAAGCTGATCGGCGAACTCGGCGAGCTGAAGCCGAAGCAGGTGTATTTCCGGGCGCACAATCTCCTTTGCACGGGCGACGGCACGCCCGCGTTGAAATGGGGCAGCACGAACATCTACACCGAGGACGCGAACGGGAACCCGGTCTACGACTGGAAAATCGTGGACGAGATCTTCGACACCTACATCGCGCGCGGCGTGCGTCCGCTGGTGCAGCTCGGCTTCATGCCCGAGGCGCTGTCGACGAATCCGCAGCCCTACAAGCACGAGTGGAACCCGACCCGGAAATACGAGGAGATCATGACCGGATGGACGTATCCTCCCAAGGATTACAACAAGTGGCGCGATCTCGCCTACGAGTGGACGAAGCACTGCGTCGAGCGCTACGGAAAGGAGGAGGTGGAGAAGTGGTATTGGGAGGTGTGGAACGAGCCCAACGGGCACTACTGGAAAGGATCCCCGGCGGATTTCCGCAAGCTGCACGACTACGCGATCGACGGTGTGCGCCGGGCGCTGCCGACCGCGCGCGTCGGCGGTCCCCACGTGGCGGGCGCGGGCGGCCAGTATCACCGCGACTTCCTCGAGCACTGCATTCGCGGCGTGAATTACGCCAATGGCGAGAAGGGCACGCCGCTGGATTTCGTGGCCTTCCACGCGAAGGGCTCGCCCAAGCATGTCGACGGCCGCGTGCGCATGGGCATCTCGAACCAGCTGCGCGAAATCGACAAGGGCTTCGCCATCGTGGCTTCGTATCCGGAAACCAAGAACACGCCGATCATCATCGGAGAATCCGATCCCGAGGGCTGCGCGGCGTGCCAGGGGCCGCAGCTCGGCTACCGCAACGGCACGGTCTACTCGAGCTACACGGCGGCGAGTTTTTACCGGAAGCATCTGCTCGCCGACAAACACGGGGTGAACCTGGAGGGCGCGTTGACCTGGGCCTTCGAGTTCGAGGACCAGCCCTGGTTCGCTGGTTTCCGCGTGCTGGCGACGAACGGCGTGAATCTGCCGGTGATGAACGTGTTTCGCATGTTCTCCAAGATGAGCGGCGAGCGTCTCGCGACGACGAGCACGCGCGAGGTTCCGCTGGACGCGATGTTGAAGGACGGGGTGCGCGGCGAGCCCGACGTGGCTGCGCTGGCCGCCTTGGACAAGGCGGCGAAGAAGCTGACGGTGATGGTCTGGCACTATCACGACGACGACATCGCGGGACCGGACGCGGTGGTGTCGCTGGCGTTGGCGGGTCTGCCCCCCGAGGCGAAGGACGCGAAGGTGCGCCGTCACCTGATCGACAAGACCCATAGCAACGCCTACACGCTCTGGCAGGAGATGGGTTCGCCTGCGGATCCGACGCCGGAGCAATACGGCAAGCTGGAGAGCGCGGGCCGTCTCGCCGAGGCGGAGGCGCCGAAGCTGGCGCGCGACGCGGACGGAAAGGCGTCGGTGAGCTTCGCGCTGCCGCGTCAGGCGGTGACGCTGCTCACGGTGACGTGGTGAGGCGGACGCC
>CBINJQ010000111.1:0-11364 GCA_966251015.1 uncultured Akkermansia sp.
TCGAGGTCCTGGCCTTCGAAAAGATTGCGATCGGTCTTCTCGAAACTGCCGCGCGTCTCGTGCTCGCCAAAGCTGAGTTCGACTTGGTCGGCCGAAACCGCCGGGCCGGAAGCCCGGACTTTGCGCGACGCTTTGGCGGACGTGGCCCCGGCGCCGAGTTCGAGCTCGACGTCCGCCGCGGGCGCGGGGTCGGAAACGTCCTCCGACGCGGCCACGGCGAGGATCGGATTGTTCGGGGCGGCGGGCGAAGACGAAACGGCGGCCCGGGCGCGCGTGGCGGGGGCGCGGCGAGGCGTGAAGACGCGTCCGCCGACGTCGCTCGTGCCGAGCACCATCAGCTCGACGCGGCCCTGGCAGTTTTCGTCGATCACGGCGCCCATGATCACGTGCGCGTCCTTGCCGAACTGCTCGGTGACGGCGGCCATGATCTCGTTGACCTTGGGCAGGGTGAGATCGGTGCCCCCGACGATGTTGACCAACAGGCGGTCGGCCTTGCGGGCGAATTCGGGCGTGGAAAGCAGCGGGCAGGTCTTGAGGTTGTCCAACACCTCCGCGACCGGATCGACGCCAGAGCCGACGGCGAGGCCGAAGAGCGTCTTGCCGCCGCGGGTGTGGAAGGCCTGGCGGAGCGTGGCGAAGTCGAGGTTGATCAGGCCGGTGCGGAACATCATCGACCAGATCGACTTCACGCCGCGGCCGATCCACTCGTCGGCGCGCGCGAAACTGTCGAGGACGGTCTCGCCCTCGGCGGCTTCCTGGAGGAGGAGGTCGTTCGGAAGCGGGATCACGGCGTCGCACACCTTGCGCAGGGCCTGAAGGCCCTCGTCGGCCTGCTTCACGCGACGGCCGCCCTCGAAGCTGAAGGGCAGCGTGACAAACGCGATGACGACGGCGCCCTGTTCGGCGGCGATCTCGGCCACGGTCGGCGCGGCGCCGGAGCCGGTGCCGCCGCCCATGCCGGCGACGAGGAAGACGAGGTCGCAGTCCTTCACCACGGCGGCGATCTTCTCGCGATCGGTCTCGGCGGCCTGGCGGCCGAGGTCGGGATCGGCGCCCGCGCCGAGGCCGCGCGTGATGCCGGCGCCGATGAGGATCTTGTCCTGCACGGGCGAGGCGGCGAGAGCCTGGGCGTCGGTGTTGATGACCGCCATCTGGAGGCGGTCGAGGTTCTCCATTTTCAGGCGATCGACGGCGTTGGCGCCCGCGCCGCCGAGGCCGACGACCTTGATGGCGATGCGGCGGTCCGTGAGGAGATCGGCGGAAAGGGGCAACGGAAGCTCGGAGGAGGAATCGGACATCGTGGTGACGGGTCGAGGTGGCGGGCGGTCCGGGAAAATTACAGGCGGGCGAGGTTGTCGACGGCCTGGCGGACCTTGCCGAAGAAACCGACGGGCTTGGATGCGGCGGTCTCGAGCTGCTGGGTAAGCCCTTGGTGCAGGAGGCCGAGCGCGGTGCTGTAGGCGGGGTGACGAAGCTTTTCGGCGACCTCGACGCGCGGAACCCCGAAGCGGGCGGGAACCTCGAACACGCGCGCGGCGGCGTCCTCGATCCCGGGCAACGCGGTGGTGCCTCCGGTGAGCACCACGCCGGCCAAGGTCTCGGCCGGCGTGTAGATGTTGCCGAGCTTCTTTCGGACGACCTCGAAGAGCTCGCGCACACGGGCGGTGGTGATCTGCTCGATGGTCATGCGCGGGAACTTGCGGTCGCCGATGCCCATGTCGCCGTTGAGCCAGACGACGTCGTTGCGGTCCTTGGCGGCGACGGTGGCGCGGCCGTGGAGATTCTTCATCTTGTCGGCCTGGCCCTCGGTGATGCGCAGCCCGAGCGAGAGATCGTTGGTGAGATGGTTTCCGCCGACGGGGACGACTCCCGCGACGTAGGGGCGGCCATGGCGGTAGTAGACGTAGTCGGTCGTGCCGGCGCCAACGTCGATCACCAGCACGCCGTGCTGCCGCTCCTCGGGGGTGGTGAGGATGTTGCCGCCGGCGAGGGAGGAGAGGACGAGCTCGGTGACGGGAAGGTTGAAGTTGCGGATGATATGCACGCCGTCGGCGATGCGGTTTTGCTCCCCGTGGACGTGCCAGACGCCGACCGAGAGGCGGTCGCCGCGGATGTCCTCCGGCGAGGGGTTGAGCGTGCCGTCGAGGTAGAAGGGGCGGCGCAGGAAATGGACTATGCAGCGTCCGGGCGGAAGCGCCTTGGACTTGGCGAGGCCGTGAACGGTATCGATGTCGAGCTGGCTGACGCGGCCCTCGAGGCCGCCGACGTTGACGGTGGCCTCGTGGTAGAAGCCGTCGATGTGGCTGCCGCTCTGCGCGAGGTAGATCTGTTGCAGGCGCGCGCCGGCGCTTTGCTCGGCGGCGACCAGGGCCCGGTGGGTGGCCTCGCCCGCGGCGGGGGCGTCGGTCACGACGCCCTTCACCACGCCGCGCGAAGGAAACTCGCCCAAGCCGATGACATGGAGCCGCGAGCCGGAGATCTCGCCGACGAGCGCGGTGACCTTGGAGGTGCCGATTTCGACGGCGCCGACGATGCGTGACTTGGAGAAGGCCATGAAAGGAGAAGGGAGGCGGGAATCGGGAAACTGAAGAGACGACGGGAAAGTGGATTCGGAACTGGGGGAGCGGTCAGATGCGGAAGAACGTCAAAGGCGCGGGCGCGGGCGCCGGAGCCGGCGAAGCGGGGCGCGCGGGACGGGCGGACGCGCCGGACGCACCGGACGTGGCGGGCTTGGGTTCTTTGGACGGGGCCTCGAACGCCACCGGGACCTGCCGGCCTCCGACGGCCAGGTTGATCGACTTGACGGGCGCGGCGCCGGGCTTGGCGCGGATCTGGTCGAGAATGTAGTCCAAGCGCGCGATCTGGCGGTAGAAGTCGTCGCGCGTGCCGAAGGCGATCTCCGCCACCTCGGGGGTGCGCACGAGGATGACGCCGTCGCGGGCGAAACGGGCGAGCGACACGATCCGGAAATCCTTGGCGAGCGACGGCGCGGACGCGCGCGCGGTGCCGAGGAGGTCCGAAACGGCGTCCATGCCGGGGACGGGCGAAAAGCCGCGCCCGGAGAGATCGCGCGTGAGATTGACGCCGCCCAGCCAAGGCAGGCCCAGCACGACGGAATCGTCGTAGCCCTCGCCGATGAAAACGGAGCCGTCGCGCGCCACGAAAAGGTGACGCTCCACGCCGTCGGAGGTCTGGGCGCGGAGGCGGAGAACGGGGCTTCGCTCCTCCAAGGTGACGGCAAGCACGTCCGGGAAACGGCGGGCGACGACGGCGACCTTGACCTGGCCGGACTCGAGCAGGCGGTCCCGGAGGACGTCGATCTCCAGATCCATCAACGGCACGCCGGGGCCGATGCCGAGGGTGCGCTCGACCCAGGCGCGGTCGAGCACGCCGTCGCCGCGCACGACGATCTCGCGAAGCGGCGCGGAAGGAGCGGGCGTGGCCAGGGCGGCCGGGATGTCGTTCCAGACGCGCCAGCCGAGGTATCCAAAAATCAAACACGCGGCGACCATGCCGACTCCGGCCCAGTGGCGCAGCGCGGAGAGGACCAGGCGCCTGCGCCCGGTGCGGTTGCGCGGACGCGGCGCGGCCTCCGGGGCGACGGTGTCGCGCCAGGTGGGGGCGGTCTGCGGGATGATCGGGACGTGGTTCACGGCGAGCGGCTACGCGGAAGGACGGACGGTTTCCTGAAGACGACGCACGGCGGGTTTGACCAACTCCCCGACCAGTCCGGTGAAATCGAGCCCCGCGCATCGCGCGCTCATCGGCAGGAGACTGGTTTCCTTCATGCCGGGGAGCGTGTTTATTTCCAGCAGGAAAAACGCGGATTCGGAAACGAGGATGAAATCGACGCGCGCGTAGTCGCGGCAGCCGCACGCGGCGAAGGCCTTTTCGGCGGCGACGCGCACCGCCGCGGTGGCGGTCTCGGAGAGCGGCGCGGGGGCCAGATACTCGGTCGCGCCTTTCGTGTATTTGCTCGCGAAATCGTAGACGCCAGAACGCGGGCGGATCTCGACGACGCCCATCGCCTTGCCGGCGAGCACGCCGACCGAGAGCTCCCGACCGACGAGGCGCGGCTCGGCGATCCAGTTGCCGGGAGCAAGCGCGGCGAGCGCGGCGGCGAGCGCGGCGCGATCCTCGGGCAACGCAAGGCCGACGGAGGAGCCCTGGTCGTTGGGCTTGAGCACGATGCGCTCGGAACCGAGCACGTCGATCAACTCGTCGGCGGACGGGCGCGCGGCGCCGGGGGCGATGGCAAAGGTGCGGTCGGGCGCGACGTTCACCCCCGCGGAGGCGGCGGCGCGTTTGGTCGCGGCCTTGTCCATCGTCAGCGCGGACGAGGCGGCGTCGCAGCCCGCATACGCGATGCCGGCGGCGTCGAGGAGACGTTGCATGCCGCCGTCCTCGCCAAAGGTGCCGTGCAGGGTCGAGAACACGACGTCGCGCGCGGGGTCGAGTCCGGCGGGAAGCGCGGCCTCCTTCACGTCGACCAGGCGCGTGGGCCAGAGCCGGGCGAGCGCGGCGGCCGACGCGGCGCCGGAACCGAGGGAGACCTCGCGTTCGGAGGAGACGCCGCCGGCGAGGACGGTGATTCGAAGACCGGGAACTTGGGCGAATGAGGGCGCGGACATCACAGAAATTCTTTCCAGTCCCGGCCGTAGAGCAGGACCTCGGGCTCGAGACGGACGCCGTGGGTTTTCTCCACCTGCGCGCGGACACGGCGGACGAGCGCGATCACGTCGGCGGCGCGGGCGTGGTCGTGGTTGACGATGAAATTGGCGTGGACGGGCGACACCTCGGCGTCGCCCTCGCGGGAACCCTTGAGGCCGGCGGAATCGATGAGACGCCCGGCGGAATCCCCGGGCGGGTTTTTGAAAATGCAACCGGCGGACGGCTCGCGCGGCTGGGTCTTGCGGCGCTTGTCGCGGTAGACGTCGATCTGCCGGTTGATCTCGGCGGCGGACTTGGACGAATCGGAGGCCGGCGGACGGAGGATCGCGCCGAGGGCGATGGCGGAATCGAGTTCCGCGCAGTGACGGTAATCCACGTGCATCGCCGACTTCGGCAGCGTGCGACGTTCGCCGGCGAGGGTCACGAGGTCGACGCTCTCGACCACGTCGAAGATCCAGCCGCCCATCGCCCCGGCGTTCATGCGAAGCGAGCCGCCGACGTTGCCGGGAATGCCCTCCAGAAACTCGAAGCCGACGAGGCCCGTCTTCGCGGCGAGTCCGCAGAGATTTTTCAGACGGAGCCCGGCTCCGACACGGACGCGGCCGTCGGGCATCGGAGTAAAGTTCTCCCAGAACGGGTGCCGCAGGCTGATGACGAGGGCGTCGACGCCCTCGTCAGGCACGAGGAGGTTGGAGCCGCGGCCAAGCGGGAGAACGCGGAGAGCGAGCGCGTGGGCGGCGCGGACGAGGTCGACGAGGTCGGAGTCGTTGGCCGGTTCGGCGTAGAGACGGGCGGCGCCACCGACGCGCAGGGTGGTCTTGTCCGCGAGCGGAACCTCGCGCTGAAGTTTGGTGTCCACCGAGACCCGAGGAGTCAGCACGGAGGCGACCTGGTCCCACCAGGCGGGCCAGGCGAAGCCCGCGAGCCAAGCGCGGGCGGAGACGTCGAGATCGCCGGCGCCGACGATGGCCACGAGGTCGCCCGGACGAAGATCGGCGGAGAGGCGGGCGTAGACGGCCGCGTGTTCTCCCGCGAGATGCACGAGCGGAAAACCGGGCGAGGCGGCGCGCAGCGTCTCGGCGAGATCGGCCGTCGTGCCGCCGGCGACGGGCGACTCTCCGGCGCCGTAAACGTCGAGGAGGTAGAGCGCGTCGGCCGCGGACAGCGCGGCGGCGAAACCGGCGCGGAACTGCTTGGTGCGAGTGTAGCGGTGCGGCTGGAAAACCACCCGCAGCCGTCCATCCGCGGGAAGGCGGAGACGGAGGCCGGTGAGAAGCGCGGCGATCTCCGAGGGATGGTGCGCGTAGTCCTCGATGACGGTGAACGCGGCGCCGGAGGCGATCACGGCCTGGCGGCGCCGCACCCCGGGATACCGGGCGAGCAGGTCGGGCCGGGGAGCCGCCCCGAGCAGATGCGCGGCGGCGAGCGCGGCGGTGGCGTTGAGCGCGTTGAAGTCGCCGAAAGCGCGCACGCCGGCCGAGGACAACACCGGCGCAAACCGGCCGTCGAGCCGGAGTTCGAGCCGCGCGGGACCGGCGGGAGCCGAGGAAACCAACGTGTAGGAACCGCCCCGCCCGAACGAAAACACGGCTTCGAGCGCCGAGGCGGCTCGCGCGGACAGTTCGCACGCGGCGTTGATCAGGACCGGACCGGCGGTCCGTGCGAGAAGGGCGGCGAACGCGGCCTCGAGATCCGCCTGGGTGCGATAGTGGTCGGGATGGTCCCAATCCAAGTTGACCACGACGGTGAGAAAAGGAGCGAAGCGCCCGATGGTGCCGTCGCTCTCGTCGATCTCGGCGATCAGAAGATCGCCGGCCCCCGCCGCCGCGGGCGGCGTGACATCGTCGGCGAAAAGACCGCCGCCCACGTAACCGGGCGCGAGCCCGGCGGCGCGAAGCGCCACGACCAGCATCGCGGTGGTCGTGGTCTTGCCATGCGATCCGCACACCGCGACCAGGCGCCGATGCCGGGCCAGCTCCGCGAGAAATTCGCCGCGACGCACCACGGACAGGCCTCGCTTCACGGCGGCGAGCACCGCGGGATGCGCCGCCGGGATGGCCGAGGACACGACGAGGAGTTCGGCGTCCGCGGGGAGAACGTCCGGCGCGGTGAGCACGACACCGGCGCGCTCCAGCCAGACGCGCATGGCGTCGGTCAAGGCGTCGTCGGCCCCGCTGACGGCGAAACCGAGTTCGGCGGCGTAAATGGCGAGCGGGCCGAGGCCCATGCCGCCGACGCCGAGGCAGTGGACGGCGCGAGTCCCGCGACCGAAGAGCGGCAGCGGGGAAGCGACCGCCGACGCCGGGGACGGGGTCCCTCCAACGTTTGTGATCGGGTCGGAGGAGCTCATCGGGCGGCGCGGGCGGCGACGATCTGTTCCAGATCATCGAGCATGAACTTGAGCGAGGGCGCGGAGTCCAGGCGGGCGAGCCCGGCGCGGAACCCGGCGAGGCGGAAGTCGTCGAGGAGGAGCGAAGTCGCGAGCGGCGTGAGTTGGCCGATCTGCTTCTGATCGAGGACGACTCCCCCGCCCTGCTCCGCGAACCAGGAGGCGTTGGCGCGTTGGTGGTCGTCGGCCGCCTGGGGATAGGGAACGAGAACGGCGGGGACGCCGACGCGGGAAAACTCCGCCAGACTGCCCGCGCCGGCGCGCGCGACGACGAGATCGGCGGCGGAGAGAAGGCTCGCGACGTCGTCGCAAAAAGGGATCCACGCGGAACGCACCACGGAGCGAGGACCGGACAAAGAGGAGCCGGATGCGGGCAGCGCCGGGCCGGGATTTTCAGTGAAGGAGGCGTCGCCCTTGCCCAGGCCGGTCACGCAGGCCAGCTGGACGCCGAGGGCGGCGAGATCGCGCACGGCGCCGCGCGCCCAGTCGTTGAGGGGCGTGGCGCCCTGGCTGCCGCCGAACACGACGAGTATCTTCCGCGCGGGGTCGAGGCCGAGGCGCGCGGCGGCCTCGGCGCGGGACACGCGGGCGATCTCGGCGCGGACCGGCATGGCGGCGGCGCGGACGCGCGGGTCGTCCAGGGGGCGCCCGGGAAGGCCGATGCCGGGCGGCAACCAGACGCGGGAAGCGAACCGGGCGAGGTGGCGCACGGCCTTGCCCGGCACGCGGTTGGATTCGTGCAGGGCGACCGGAACGCCATGGAGGCGGCCGGCGAGGATCACGCTGGCGGTGGTGAATCCCCCGAAGCCGACGATGGCGGCGGGCCGCTCGGCGCGCACGAGGCGGCGGCCGGCGGCGTAGCCCTTGGATTGCGAGACCAGGAAGCGTCCGAGCACGGCGGGATGCGCGCCGAAGGGCGTGCCGGGAATCGGAACGAAGCGCAGCGCGGGATACTTGGCGGCGAGCCGCGTATCGACTTTCTTGTGACTGATGAGGAGGACGGGCCGGTGGCCGCGGGCGGCGAGCCCCTCGGCGAGCGCGATGCCGGGCGACAGATGCCCGCCGGTGCCGCCGCAGGAGAGCAGAAAGCCCAGCGAACCGGACGGGGCGGAGCCCGCGGAGGAGTTCGAGACGGGCGCCGGGGACGGCGTCCCCCCAAGGTGCGATTTTGCGGCGGGCGCGGCGGTCATCCGAGGAAATCCCGGCTGCCGGGCAGCACTTCTTCTCGCGACCAGGCGCGGCGCGTGTTGACGAGCAATCCGACGAGTATGCCCATGAGGAGGAGATTCGACATGCCGGCGCTGACGAACGGCATCGACATGCCCTTGGTCGGAAGAAGGCCGGTGACGACGCCGAGGTTCACGATCGACTGGAGGGCGACGACCAGGAGACAGCCGGCGACGAGGAGGAACTGGAACTGGTTGGGCGCGCGCCGGAGGTGGAGCAGGCCGCAGACGAAGATCGTCAGGAAGAGGGCGACGGTGCCGAGGGTGGCGACGAGACCAAGCTCCTCGCCGACGATGGCGAAAATGAAATCGGTGTGCGCCTCGGGCAGATAGTTGGCCTGCTGGCGCCCTTGGCCGAGACCGACGCCGCTCACGCCGCCGGAGGCGAAGGCGAGGATCGCCTGGTAGAGCTGGAAGGTCTGGTCCTGCTTGTTGCCCTCGATGTCAAGGAAGCCGAGAAAGCGTTTCAACCGGTTCGGGTTGTATATGACCGCGACGGTGAAAAACGCCGCGCCTCCGGCCACGCTGACAAGGATATGGGACCAGCGCGCGCCGGCGAGGAAGAGCAGCACCACCCCCACCGCGCCGACCAAGGCGGTGGTGCCGTAATCGGGCTGGAGCATGTTGAGGCCCGCGAAGAGCCCTATGATGCAAAGCGGAACCACGAAACCGCGCTTGAAGTCGCCCATGCGCGACTGGTTGAGCGCGAGGTAATGGGCGAGCACGAAGACGACGCCGAGCTTGGCGAGTTCGGAGACCTGGAACCGGATCGGTCCGAAACCGAGCCAGCGACGGGAGCCGTTGACGCTGATGCCGACGTGCGGGATGGCGACGAGGACGAGGAGGCCGAGGATGCCGAGGGCGATCCAGCCCACATGGCGACGGCAGCCCTCGAGGTCGATGCGGCTGAAAAAGAGCCCCGCGCCGGTGGCGATGCCGAGGCCGAGGATCTGTTTCCAGAAAAACGTCGAGGACCGGAAGGCCGTGGCGCTGAAGACGGCCATCAACCCCAGCACGGCGAGCGCGCACGCGCAGAACAGGATGACGCCGACGGGGCCGAGCCCGCCGCGTCGCGGCGCGGAGGGCTCGGGCAGGTCGAGTGGACGGGCGTTCATCGGCGACGTGGGCGGGGCGACGGGCGGGTTCGACTGTATCTACTTAATCAATACGAATCACCGGAACGGCCATGGGCTCGACGGTCGACGCGGGCTCCACGGGAACGACGCCCGACGGGGCCGGCTCGACGGGAACGGACTCGGGAGCGACGGGAACCGAGGTCGCGGCGGAGGGAGGCGCGAACGCGGGCGCGACCGGGGCGGACGGCGTGGCGCGCGCGGAGGACGAGGAGGAACCGGAAGCCCTGGCCCCCGCGGGAAGCTTGAGCACCTGGCCGACGCGAAGCTTGGCGGGGTCGGTGATGGTGTTGAGCGTGGCAAGATCGCCGGTCTTCACCCCGTGCCGGCGCGCGATGGTGCCGAGGGTGTCGCCGGGGGCGACCGTATAGGTGCCCGATCCGGCGCGGGGCGCGGCGGCGGCGGAGGTGGCGGAACCGGAAGCGGCGGGAAGGGCGTTGCCCGGGATGACGAGCTTCTGGCCCACGCGGAGATTGTCGCCGGAGAGGTTGTTGGCGGTGCGGAAAGCGGAGACGCTGGTGCCGTGCTTCTTGGCGATGGCGCCGAGGGTGTCCCCGGATTTCACCGTGTAGGTGTTGGCGGCGTCGCTGTCCGGCGCGTCGGGCGCGGCCTTGGCGGGAACGGTCAGCTGCTGGCCAAGGCGGAGCGTGGCGGACTTCGCGAGCTGGTTCGCCGCGGCGAGCTCGGTCACTCCGATGCCGTATTTCTTGGCGATGGACCAGAGGCTGTCGCCCTTCGCCACCGTGTGGGTGGATTTGGCGCCGACCTGCGGGGCGGTGACGTCTTGATCCAACGACGGAGCGGTCGGGCGGGTGGGAGCGAAGCGGACGCCGACCTCGGTCGAACCATAGGACGGGGCGACGGGCGCGACGGGCGCGACCGGGGAAACGGCGGAGGCGGCGGGATTGAGATCGGCGTCGCTCATCGTGGCGGGAACCGGGGCGATGCTATCCACGGGCGAAACCGGCGAGCCGGGATCGCCGGCCAGGGTGTCCTCGGGCTTCGGCGTTTGCTTGCCGGTGGAGCGGCAGCCGGGGGTGGTGAAAGTCACGGTGAGAACGGCGAGATGGGCGCCGACCACGAGGCCGAAGACGTTGAGAAGTTTCATGACGAAGGGTGGATAGTTGTTTGAAAGGATGGAGAAAAAGCGGTCGGGGTCAGCGCGAAGCCGGTGCGGACGCGAGGTTTCGCACGAGGTTCACGAATTGATCTCCACGATCGGCATAACTCTTGAACTGGTCGAGACTGGCGAACCCGGGGCTTAGCAGGACCTGATCACCGGGGACCGCTTGGCGGGCGAGGACGGCGACCGCGGCGGCGAGATCGTCGCAAACGGTGTGCGCGAGGCCGTGCTCGGCGCAGGCGGCGGCGAGGAGATGGCGGGTTTCCCCGAGCAGGGCGACATGACGGAGCCGAGGCGCGATCCGGCGGACGAAACCGGCGATGTCGCCGCCCTTGGACTTGCCGCCGGCGACGAGCAGCACGCGCTGTTGAAAGCGGGAAAGGGCGGCCTCGGCGGCGTGGAAGTTGGTGGCCTTCGAGTCGTTCCACCATGTGGCGCCCGCGAAGTCCCCCACCCTTTCCAGCCGATGGCGGGCGGGCGCGAAAGTCCGGGCGGCGGAATAGAGAACGCTCTCGCGGAGACCGGCGGCGCGCCACCACGCGGAGACGAGGAGGAAATTTTCGCGCTGCGGATAGTCGGCGAAGAGAGTGCCTTGCAGGAGAATGTCGCCGGGCTCGCGTTCGGTGGAGACGCATGCCTCGGCGGGAAGCGTTTGGCCAAATTGCTCGGCGTGCACGCGCACGCTGGTGCCGACATGCACATGGCCGCCGATACAGCGTTCGAGGAGACGCCACTTCGCCAGAAAATAAGCCTCCATCGAGCCGTGGCGCTCGAGGTGGTCCTCGGCGAAGTTGGTCCAGATGACGCTGTCGGCGCGGAAGT
>CBINJQ010000112.1:0-11295 GCA_966251015.1 uncultured Akkermansia sp.
TCCAACCCCTGCACCCAATTTAAAGCCCTCCCAACTGCTCGGGAGGGCTTTTTGTTTTGCTAAACTCCGATGGAACTCCGCGTGGCCCCTTCGCGATCCAAGCGAGAACGCCAAGTCGGTCCGCCCTCTCGGCCAACAACCGCCCCGACGGTCGCGCCCGGATCGCGCCCTACATCGGTCGGCGACAGCTCGGAACTGATCCACACCCTACATGACCTTGGGGCGCAAACCGGGCTCCGTCGCGGCCGGTTCAGCACCGGCCATCGCCCGAATAAAACCCGATCCTACCTCACAACCTCGGGCTTCACGGGATCGAAAACCGCGGCGCGTTTCTCGCCGGTCGTGAGCAGAATCAAACGCTCACCGTCCTGCCGCCAGGCCGCCACCCGGCTCAACACCTGCGTGTAACGGCGTTCCTCATCCATGATCGACTGCGGGCCGATTCGGCGCGTCAACGCCAGCGGCCCGAAACTCAACTCCGCGTCGTATTGCTGATAACGGCCGCCGAAGCGGTTCACGCCCGCGTTGCCCGTGGCGCGCAATCCGTCCTTGCCAAATGTCAGGCTCTGCGGAGACCAACCGGCGGGGGGCGTCGGCACAGGCTCGCCATCCAGTTCCGCCAAAACCCAAGAGGTGCCCGCAAGCTCCTTGATCACGGCGATCTTTGACGCGACTTCCGCAGGCGATTTTGGAGAAGCGTCCGCCGGCCGCGATTGAGGCCGCGTCGCGCACGCGGCGAGCCCCAAAGCGGAGATAACAACAACGAGACCCAAGTTTCTGGACTTCATGAGAGTGTAAGCCCCAGTTAAGCGCCGCTCCGGACATTGCGCAATCGGTTCCCTCACCGATACCTCAAGAACATCGACCATCGGCCCCGAGGGAAGATCACGCCCGGCGCCGCGACGCTTGAGAAAAGTCCGGCGCGTTCCCTCCGATTCACGCCCGGCAATCGGATCGCATCGGCCGTCCGTGCGCCCGGACGGCAACGCACTCGAAAGGAACGCCTTGCAATCCGCACGACCGCTGGCACTCCGCTTCCGGACACACTGTCCATGACGCCTCGCAGCCTCACGCACCGCGCCCCGCTGCTCGCGCCCCTGCTCGCATGGATACTCGGCTCCGTGCTCGCCCACGCCGGACTCGTCCCGCCCCGCGCGGCCCCGCTCCTCCTCGCTTCGCTCGGCGGCCTGGCCATCGCATGGTGGGCGCTTTTCCGCGAACGCCGCGTCGCGATCCGCGTCGTCGGCGCCGTCGCGTTCGTCGCGGCGCTGGCGGCGGCGGGCGCGCTTCGCACCGCGCAGGAGCGGGCGCGCCCGCCCGATTGGGACAACCTCGCGCTGCCGCCGCGCGAGGCGCGCCTGGAGCTGCGCGTAGAACGTCTCTTCGCCTCGAACGAACCGACTCGCGCGGTCGGCGTCGCCCGCGTGGTCGGAGCCGACGCCCACCTCGCGGATCTCGTCGGACAGCGTATCAGCTTTTCCACGACATGGCCGGACGGCGGGTCCGGCGAACCGCTCCGCGGGTCCGGGTTCACCGCGCTCGGGCTGCTCTCCCCCATCCCGTTCTCGCCGCCCGCGGGATCGTTTGATCGCTTCCTCGCGGACGACGGGGTGAACGTCTCCTTCGCGAGAGGCCGCGTCGAAGGCGACGTGCGGCCGGCCGGCGCGTGGTCGCGCTTCTGCGGCGCCACGGCGGCCCGGCTCGAGAGGATCCTGCGCGCCGGCCTCGGCGACGGGAAAACGCGCCTGGCCGATCTCTACGTCGCCATGATGCTCGGACAAAAACAGGCGCTCAGCCACGAGCAAAAAGACTGGTTCGTGCGCAGCGGCACCATGCACCTCTTCGCGATCAGCGGCCTCCATATCGCCGCCATCGCCCTCGCGTTAAACACGCTCCTCTCGCTCGCCCGGGTTCCGGAGCGCGCGCGCTTCGTCGCCGCCACCGCCCTGCTCTGGCTCTATGTCGACATCACCGGCGGCGAGGCTTCCGCCGTCCGCGCCTTCTGGATGGTCACCTGCCTGCTCGGCGCCCGGTTGCTTCGCGCCCCGTCGAACAGCATATCGGCCTTGGTCGCCTCCGCGCTCGGCGTTTTGGTGATCTCGCCCCACCAGCTTTTCGGCGCGGGATTCCTTATGAGCTACGGCATCGTCGCGGCGCTGCTTCTCTACGGCGTTCCGTTGCAGGAAAAATGGCACTCCGCGTGGCAACCTTGGGCAAATCTCCCGCGCGAATCGCGAGGTTGGATGCGCAACGTCTACGAGGACGCGGGGCGCTTCACGCTCGCCGCGATCGCGCTCGGGCTCGCCGCTACCTTGATCGGAACACCCGCCACCCTCGCCTTCTTCGGACTGGTGGCGCCCGGAGGTTTTTTTGTGAACCTCCTGCTCATCCCCGCGTCCTCCCTGGTCCTGTTCGCGGGCATGGCCTCGCTGATCGTGGGACTGTGCGGGCTCACGCCGCTTGCGGTTCTGTTCAACCACGCCGGCGCGCTTGTGCTCGCCCTCATGGAAGCGATCGTCGCCGCATCGCTCCGGGTGCCCGGCATGTCGTGGCCGGCCGTGTTCGATCCGTCTTGGATGGCCTTCCTCTCGGGCGTCGGGTTGATCGCCCTGCTCGCCGTCGGCTACGTGCTGCGCTGGCCGCGGCGAGCCGGCGCATACTGGCTCCCCTACCTCGCGCTCGGGCTCGTGCTGTGCCTCGCGGTGACACGCGTCGCTGCTCCGTAAAAAAGCCCGCCTCCGGGGAAGGCGGGCCGGACTAGATCAGGCCAACCGCAGGCGGCTTCGCATGGGCACAGCGGCCGGGGCGCCAGCCGTCCTCGGACTAGGCCGCGACGGCGGACGACAACGGCGTGATCGCGCCGGTCTCGGCCGCGTTTTCAACGACGTGATCGACGATCCCGTAAGCCTTGGCCTCGTGGGCGCTCAGGTAGTAGTCGCGGTCGGAATCCTTTTCGATCTGCTCCACCGTTTTGCCCGTGTGGCGCGCGATGACGTTGTTCAAGGTCTGGCGCCAACGGATGATCTCCCGCGCCGCGATCGCGATGTCGGCCGCCTGGCCGCCCGCGCCGCCGCTCGGCTGGTGGATCATCACGCGACTGTGCGGCAGGGCGAAGCGCTTGCCCTTGGTGCCGGCGGCAAGAAGGACGGTCGCCATGCTCGCGGCCATGCCGATGCAGTAGGTGACCACGTCGCACTGGAGAAAGCGGATCGTGTCGTAGATCGCCATGCCGCCGGTGACGACGCCGCCGGGCGAGTTGATGTAGAGATGGATGTCCTTCTTCGGGTCTTCCATCTGGAGGAAGAGGAGCTGCGCGATCACGACGTTCGCCACGCCATCGTCGATCGGGGTGCCGATGAATATGATCCGGTCCTTCAACAGGCGGGAGTAGATGTCCATCGACCGTTCGATGCGGCCGTTGTTCTCGATCACCATCGGGACGTAGTAACTCATAGGATGCGCCAAATTCGTCGCGTCCGCGCGGAAGGCAAGCGCGACGGCGTTTCCGCGCGCGTCACCTTTTCCGCCATAGGCAAGACCGCTGGCCGGCCCCCGTGGCCGGCGGGCTTTCAAACGCCCCGGCCAGCGGTCGGGTTGCCACACCGGTTCATGGAAACAGCGGCCAAGAAAAAGCCCCGGTCCGCGAAAAACGCGGAACGGGGCCGGGAGATTTCCGGATGTCGCGGCGTGGCTCAGGCGGTCGCGGCGGCGGCCTCGGTCACGACGGCCTTCGAGACGATGAGGTCGAGGGCCTTGTCGAAGATGATGCTCTGCTGCACGGCGCGGAGACGATCACGGTCGCTGCTGAGCTCCTTGACGAGCTTCTCGGGCTTGGTGCCGGTGCGCATGGACTGCTGGTAGAGGAAGGTGTCGATGTCGGCCGCCTCGACCTGGAGTTTCTCCTGCTCGGCGATGCGGGCGAGGATGAGCTGGGTCTTCACGCGGCTCTCGGCGGCCTTCTTGGCGTTGGCGACGATGGTGTCCTTGTCCTTCTCGAACTGCTCCTGGGTCAGGCCGCGGCGCTGGTTCTCCTGCACGAACTGCCGAAGGACGGACTGGGTCTCCTGCTCGATCAGGCTTTCCGGCACGGGGAAGTCGACCTTGGCGACAAGGGCGTCGACCACCTGGCGGCGTTTGCCGGAGGCGTTCTCGTAGTCCTTGCGGGCCTGGAGATTGTTGCGGACCTTGGCCTGAAGGCCGGCGAGGTCGTCGACTTGGTTGGACTTGAAGAACTCCTCGTTGAGCTCGGGCAGGGAGCGCTCGCGGATCTCGAGCACTTCGACCGAGTAGACGGCGGTCTTGCCGGCGAGGGCCTCGGCGCCCTTGAACTCGGCGGGGAAGCTCACGGTGATGTCCTTCTTGTCGCCGGTCTTCAGGCCGGCGAGCTGCTTGCCGAGACCGGGGATGAGGCCTTCGTTCTCGCCCTCGACCTCTTCCCAAGTCTGGGGAACCTTGCCGTAGATCTGCTTGTCCGGCGCGATCTCGAGGATCGCCTTGCCGTCGACCGAGCCCTCGTAGGAGAGCTTCACATAGTCGCCCTTCTGGGCGGCGCGGTCCACGGCCTTGAAGTCGGCGCGCTCGCTGCGGAGGGCGTCAACGGCCTTGGAAACCTCGTCTTCGGTCGGCTCGACCGGGACCACGGTGACCGGGATGCCGGCGAGTTCGGGAAGCTCGAAGCTCGGGCGGATGTCCACGGTGATGACGATGCCGGCGAACTTGTCGGGGGCGATGTCGCCCTCCTGCACGTTCACGACCTGAACCACGTCCAGCTTCGCCTCCTTGATGCCGTCGCGGTAGGCCTTGCCGACGACCTTCTGCTTGAATTCGTCGTGAACCGCCTTGCCAAACTGCTTGAGCACGAGGTTCGCGGGAGCCTTGCCCGGACGAAAACCAGGGATGCGAACCTGCTTCGAAACCTCGCCGATCACGGCTTGGTATTCGGCGGCGATTTCCTTGGCGTCGAAGTTGACGGTCAGGCTCTTGCGGGTGGGGGAGACGTCTTGGACTTGGATGTTCACGGTGCTAAAAATGGGAAGGGTTTTGTCGGGTGAATCTGGCACGCTACGCGGCGCCGCAAAACGCGGTCAATGCCTGATTCTCCTCGGGGACATTCCCCGGATTCCCGCGCTTGCGGAAGCTCCGTCCGCCGCGCTTGCTCCCGGTCTTTTCCCGTGCCGAGCCTCCGCCAACTCCTCGCCCGCCACCCTTCCCTTCTGGTGGTCGACACCTGCGCCCCGCGCGTCGAAGCCGCGTTATGGCTGGCGGACGCGAGCGACCCGGTCTCCCCGGTCGCCTCGGTCGCGGTGGAAGGCGAGGCTTCGTCCGCCCTGCCGGTCGCGGTTTCCCGGACGCTCGCCCACCCTGCGGCGGCGGACAGGAAAATCGCGGATCTCGACGCCATCGCCTTCTGCGACGGCCCGGGCTCAATCCTCGGCATCCGCCTCGCCGCCGCGAGCATGCGGGCGTGGCGCGCGATCAAACCCGGGCTCGCGCTCTACTCTTATCACAGCCTGCCGCTCCTCGCCGTCGCCCACCCCGGCCTGAACATCGTCGCCGACGCCCGACGCGATACCTGGCACGCCGCGCGCGCCGCCGCGCCCCGCGAACTCGTCCGCGTGCCGAGCACCGAACTCGCCGCGCTCGGTCCGCTCGGCACGCCGGACAACTTTCGCCGTTGGTCCGCCCTTCCCGTCGGCGTGGAACCGCGCGCCCTGCCCTGGTCCGCGTCGGCGCTGATCTCCGTCGCGCCAGACGAACCGTTTTTCAACAACGCGCCCGAGCCCGACGCGTTCATGCACGAACAACCCAGCTACGTGGCCTGGACGCCGCGGGTTCACCAATCCCCCGCCGCGCCGCGCGACTCCGCCTCGGCATCCTCCGCGACCCCGCCCGCGCGATGAGCACGCCCGCGACTCTCCCGCATCGCTGCTGGGCCGAGATCGACCTCGCCGCGCTGGAGCGCAATCTTCATCGCATCCGCGCCGCGCTGCCGCCGCACATGCGCTACGTCGCCGTCGTGAAGGCCGACGCCTACGGCCACGGCCTGCCCCAGATCGCGGCGCGCCTTATGCACTCGGGCGCGGATCTCTTCGCCGTGGCCAATCTCGCCGAGGCCGCCGCCCTGCGCGAAATCGGCCCCGACTGGCCCATCCTCGTCCTCGGCGCGCTCCTGCCCGAGGAGATGCGCCTCGCCCCGGAATACGACGTCGCGGCCACCGTGTCCTCGGCCGAGGAGGTCGAACGCCTCGACCGCGCCGCCGCGGCCGCGCGCCGTCACGTCGACGTCCACCTGAAAATCGACACCGGCATGGGCCGCCTTGGCGTCTGGCACGAGGAGGTCGCGCCCGTCTACGAGGCCATCCACCGCACCGCCTACCTCCGCCTCGCCGGCATCTACACGCATTTCTCCAGCTCCGACGACGACGCCGCGTTCACCGCCGAGCAGCGCCTCCGCTTCCTCGCCGCGCTCGAAACGCAATGCCCGGGCCTGGCTCAACTCCGCGAACGTCTCCTCATCCATGCGGACAACAGCGCCGGCCTCGACACCATCGAGCAGGCCGGCCCGTTCAACGCCGTGCGAGTCGGCCTCCTGCAATTCGGCATCCGCCCCGTCGCCAATTCCCTGCTCTCCGGCGTCCCCGCCGAGCCCGTTTTCAGTTTCCGCACCCGCATCGGTCTCGTGAAGCGTCTGCCCGCCGGCACCGGTATCAGCTACGGCCGCACCCATGTGTTGAAACGCGACTCGCGCGTGGCGATCCTCACCGCCGGCTACGGCGACGGCATCCCCCGCGCGGTCAGCAACCGCGGCCAGGTCCTGATCCGCGGGCACCGTTGCCCGATCGTCGGACGTGTCACGATGGACCAGACCATCGTCGACGTCACCGACCTGCCCGAAGTCGCGTCGGGCGACGAAGCCGTGATCGTGGGCCGCCAGGCCGGCGCCGAAATCCCGCTTACCGAATTCAGCCGTCTCGCGGAAACGATTCCCTGGGAGACGCTTTGCTCCGTCACCAAACGGGTTCCTCGTCACTACCGGACTTCGCTGGGCGTTTGAACAAAGCGCCCGCGCGCGACGTCGTTCCGCATAGGGATGCCTCCCCGGTCGAGAAACCTCGCCCGGCGTCGCTCGTCTGGTCTTGTTTCCCCCGTCCCCATGCCCGCCCCTTCGCTCGCACCCCAGGAGGCTTGGAAACCTCTACCCGACTCCGCGTGGAACGCGGATCTCGCCCGCCACCTCCTGCGCCGCGCCGGCTGGGCCGCTCGCCCCGACGAAGTCGCGCGCGCCGTAAACGACGGCCTCTCCGCCACGCTCGAACGCCTTTTCACCAAAACACCTCCGCCGCTCGAGCGCCCCGTTTTCCTCGCGCGCGCCCAAGAGCGCATCGCAGAGATTCCCCCGCTCAAACGCGCCGCCCCCACGCCCGAGGACCGCCAGGGCCTCGAACGCGAGGAGCGGGAGCTCAACCGCGTCGGCGCCGCCGAACTCGCGTTCAAATGGCTGCAAGCCTCCGCCGATCCCGCCCGCTCCGCCTACGAAAAATGGATCCTTTTTCTCTCCGACGTTTACGTCGTCAGCTTTGAGAAAGTCCGCCGCGCCGAGTTCGTCTACCAGCACCTCGACATCCTGCGCGCCGGCGGCGCCGGTTCCGCGCCGGCCCTCGCAAAGGCCGTTTCGCGTTCGCCCGCGATGATCGAATATCTCGATCTCAATCGCAGCTCCAAGCGGGCGCCCAACGAAAATTTCGCCCGCGAGCTTTTCGAGCTATTCACCCTCGGCGAGGGCAACTACACCGAGGAAGACATAAAGCAGGCCGCCCGCGCCTTCACCGGCTACCGCTTCACCGTCCAGGATGGTTTCCGCCTTTCTACGCGCGACCACGACACCGGGGAAAAAAAGATCTTCGGCAAGACCGCGCCCTTCACCGGCGACGAGGTCATCGACCTCGCCTACTCCCGACCCGCCGCCGCCACTTTCCTGCCGCGCGAGATGGCGCGATTCTACCTGACGGACGAACCGCCGCCCCACGAGTTCTTCGCCCCGCTCGGCGAAGCTTGGCGAAACGCGGGGTTCGATCTCCGCGAACTCTGCCTGCGCTTCTTCGGCTCGCTCGTTTTCTTCCACCCGGATTACCGCGCCAACTTCATCAAGAGCCCCGTCCACTACTACCTCGGCCTCGTCCAGGACCTCGGCCTCGACGTGATCCCGCTCGAACGCACGACCCTCCAACCGCTCCGCCAGATGGGCCAGCAGATGTTCCAACCGCCCAACGTCCGCGGCTGGGTCGGCGGACGCCTCTGGATCAACTCCTCCACGCTAGCCGCCCGCCGCCAGCTCGCGCAAACCCTCTGCTCGCCGCTCGACCAGGACCGCTTCAACGCCGACGAGAAGTTCGAGCTCGAGGCCGCTCGCGACGCCGGCCGCCGTCGTTTCACCGTCGACGAGGAGCGCATCCGGGCCTTCGTCACCCTCGGCCCGCGCGGCATCGCCGACCGTCTTTGCGACTTCTTTCTGCCCGGTAGCGTCGACGACGGCTATCGCTCCGCGCTCGTCGACTATCTCTCAGCCGCCCCCGACGAGGCCGCCTTCGAGGACCGCGCCCGCCGCTCCGCCATCGCCGTGCTCCAGTCACCCGAGTATCAACTTTGCTGATACACCTGAAAACGCCCCGCCCGCGATCATCGCGCCCCGCCCCGCCGCCATCGGTCATTGGACATTCGTCATCGGTCGTTCCCTCCGCCCCCATGCCACTCCTCCTTCCCTCCACCCGCCGCGAATTCCTTCAACTCGGAGCCAAGGGCGTCGGGCTCCTCGCCTTCAGCCGCTTCGCCCCGCAGTTTCTCGTCCAGAGCACGCTCGCCGCGCCGGCGCCGGAAAAAGACCGGCGCGTCCTCGTGCTCGTGCAGCTCGCCGGCGGCAACGACGGCCTCAACACCGTCGTCCCGTATTCCGATCCCGCCTACCACGCGCTCCGCCCCACCCTCGCGTTGAAGGAAAAGGACGTCCTCCGTCTCGACGACCGCCTCGGCCTCCACCCGTCCCTCGCGGGCTTCCACGCCCTGATGCAGGACGGTCGCCTCGGCATCGTCCAGAACGTCGGCTACCCCAACCCCAACCGCTCGCACTTCCGCTCCACCGAGATCTGGGAAACCGCCTCGGCGGCGGACGAATCGGTCTCCTCCGGCTGGATCGGCCGATTCCTCGACAACGCGTGCGCCGGCCCCGACCTGCCCGCCTTCGCCACCGACAAGGAGCCCGACGCGATCCACATCAACGCCGAGGTCCCGCAGTCCTTCGGCGGCGCCTTCCCGCACAACACCTACGGCCTCACCCTCGGCGCCCGCTCCGGCCGCGCCGGCCGCGACGAGGTCGCCCTGCTCGAGCGCATCGCCTCGCGCCCCGGCGCCGGCCTCTCCGCCCGCCCCGACGCGCACGACGAGCACGCCAACCACGCCTTCCTGCGCGCCACGCTCATGGACTCGCTCGTCGCGGAAAAGCGGATACAAGCGATCATCGACGCCAACAAGCCCGAGGCCGCCTACCCCGGCGGCAACTTCGCCCAGTCCCTGCGCAACATCGCCGGCCTCGTCGCGGCCGGGCTTTCCACGCGGGTCTATTTTGTGAGCCTCGGCGGCTTCGACACCCATGCCGGCCAGCTCAACGCCCACGCCAACCTCCTTCGCCAGCTCTCCGAAGGGCTCGCCGCGTTCCAGAAGGACCTCGCCGCCCGCAAACTCGACGACCAGGTCCTCACCATGACCTTCTCCGAGTTCGGCCGCCGCCCCAACGAAAACCAATCCGCCGGCACCGATCACGGCACCGCCGCCCCGCTCTTCGTCATGGGTCGCCAAATCCACGGCTCGCTTCACGGCACCGCCCCGAGCCTCGAAATCGAGAAAAACGCCGACCTCGCCTTCTCGACCGACTTCCGTTCCGTCTACGCCACCGTCCTGGACCGTTGGCTGGAGACTCCCGCAGACACCATCCTGGGCGCGCGCCACGAACGCCTCGGCTTCCTCGGCCCGAGGTAGGACGCGACCGCCGGGCGCGCCGCGTCGGAGTGGCGGCCGCCCAGAGGCTTCCACAGCGAGAGCCCGCCCCGATCCCACGGCGGGCACAGGCATCCCCGCGTCATGACGCGTCGAAATTGCGAGTCTTGCCCGTCCTGCCCCACTTTCTGCCATAAATTGCTCGAAATCTACCAAAATCTCCCAAACAACCTCAGCCTCCTCCTCCATGTCCGCCTCATCCCGAAGCAAGAAACCCGCGTCCAACTCCGCCGCCTTCGCCGCCGCTTGCGACACCTACGCCGCTCTCGGCGTCGACGTCGAAGCCGCTCTCGCGACCCTGGCCGCGACCCCCATCTCCCTCCACTGTTGGCAGGGCGACGACGTCGGCGGCTTCGAGAAAGCAGACGCCACCCTCTCCGGCGGCGGCATCCAGGCCACCGGCAACTATCCCGGCAAGGCCCGCACGCTCGACCAGCTCCGCCAGGATCTCGACCTCGTCTTAAAACTTCTCCCCGGCCGCCATCGCCTCAACCTCCACGCCATCTACGCCGACTTCTCCGGCAAGCCCGTGGACCGCGACGCCATCGAGCCCAGGCACTTCGCCTCTTGGGTCGACTGGGCGCACGAGCGCAAGCTCCACGGCCTTGATTTCAACCCTTCCAATTTCTCCCACCCCAAGTCCGCCGAAGCCACGCTCTCCCACCCCGACAAGGCCGTCCGCGACTTCTGGATCGCCCACTGCGCCGCCTCCCGCCGCATCGGCGCCTGGTTCGGCAAGAAGCTCGGCACCCGCACCGTCACCAATGTCTGGATACCGGACGGCTCCAAGGACACGCCGTTTGATCGCGCCGCGCCCCGCGCCCGCCTCGCCGACTCCCTCGACAAGGTCTTCGCCGAAAAACTGCCGACCAAGCATCATCTGGACGCGGTCGAATCGAAGCTCTTCGGCATAGGCGCCGAATCCTACACCGTCGGCTCGCACGAGTTCTACCTCGGCTACGCGCTCAAGCGCGGCGACGTCGCCTACTGCCTCGACGCCGGCCACTTCCACCCCACCGAGCAGCTCGCCGACAAGATCTCGTCCGTCCTCCAGTTCGCCCCCGCCCTCCTCCTTCACGTGAGCCGCGGCGTGCGCTGGGACTCCGACCACGTCGTCACCGCCGACGACCCCACCCGCGCCATATTCGAGGAGCTCGTCCGCGGAAACTTCCTCGGCCGCACCGCCATCGGCCTCGACTACTTCGACGCGTCGATCAACCGCATCGCCGCCTGGGTCATCGGCACCCG
>CBINJQ010000113.1:0-11279 GCA_966251015.1 uncultured Akkermansia sp.
GGTCGGCGGATGGCCGTTCAGCGCTCGCCGTAGTGCTGGACGTAATACGCGGCGGCCTGGGAGCGGCGCTCGATGCCGAGCTTGTCGAAGAGGGCGGTGAGGTAGTTCTTGATCGTCTTTTCGGCGAGGCCGAGGGCGACGCCGATCTCCTTGTTCGTCTTGCCGTCGGCGAGGAGGGCGAGGATGCGGCGGTCCTGGGCGTTGAGCTGCTCGCCGGTTCCGGGCGCCGGGGCGCCGTCGCCGCGGACGAGGCGCATGAGGCGGGCGGTGACGGCGGTGTCGATGGCCTGGCCCCCGGCGGCGACGGAGCGGATGGCGCGGACGAGCTCCTGGCCGTTGATCTCCTTGAGCAGGTAGCCGGAGGCGCCGGCGCGGATGGAGTCGGCGATGAGATCGTCGTCGACCTGCGAGGTGAGGAAGAGGACGCGCAGGCCCGGTGAGGCGGCGATGAGGCGGCGGCAGGCGTCCACGCCGTTGCCGTCGGGCAGGCGCATGTCGAGAAGCACGACGTCCGGCCGCGCGGGGGGGACTTTCGTCAAGGCCTCGGCGACGTTGGCCGCTTCGGCGACGATCTCGATGTGTTGGCGGTGAAGGCCGAGCAGCGTGCGAAGACCGACGCGAACGAGTTCGCTGTCGTCGACAAGGGCGAGGCGGACGGGGGAGGCGGCGGCGCTGTCGGATGGGTTGACCACGGAGGACACGGAGGGCACGGGGAGGAAAAAGGCGAGAAAAGGAATCAGGCCGGGGAAACGGGGGGCGGCGGGATGAGGAGGGTGACGGCGGCGCCGCGTCCGGGGGCGGAGTCGATGGCGAGGGAGGCGCCGAGGGCGCGGGCGCGGGCGGCGAGGTTGTCGAGACCGTGGCCGCGGGTGACGACGGCGGGATCGAAGCCGCGGCCGTTGTCGCGGATGGCGAGGCGGAGCCGGCCGTCGGGCTGCGGGGCGAACGCGAGGTCGAGCTCGGTCGCGCCGCCGTGGCGAAGGGCGTTGCTCGCGGATTCGCGGATGATCTGGAGCAACTCGGTGCGGGCGGCGCCGTCGAAAGAAGGGAGGGCCGGGTCGAGCCGGACGCGGCACTCGCGCAGACGGCCGCCGTCGAGGTGTTCGAGGATCGCGGCGACGGCGACGGGGAAACTTTGCTCCTCGAGCGCGTCGGGGGTGAGGCCGCCGATGGTGCCGCGGGCCTCGCGGATGGCGGCGTTGAGGGTGGTTTTTGCGCGGTCGAGCAGGCGGGCCGCCTCGGTGACGTCGGCGGGCGAGGTGGCGAGCTGTTGCGCGGCGGTTTCGAGGACGAGGCCGGTGGCGTAGAGCGTCTGGATCAGGCCGTCGTGGAGGTCGCGGCCGAGGCGGACCTTGTCCTGGAGGGCGTGGTTGGCCAGCACCTGCTGAAGGTGGAGGTCCTGCTCGCTGCGGTGGCGCGCCTCGCGCTCGTGGTCGAGCTCGACGCGCTGGGCGTTGGTGGCGCGGGCGAGGGATTCGAGGCCGCGCATCTCGGTGCGGGCGACGGTCGGGTCGACGGCGGGGGCGGGGGCGGCCGCCCCGGAGGGAACGATGGCGAGGACGGTCAGGCAGACGGCCGCGAGACCGGTGAAGAGAAGGATGGCGCGCTGGGCCCGGACGTGGCGGGCGCGGACCTCGTCGACCACGTGGGCGGGCGCGGGCCGGTCGAGGGCGAGGAGCTCTCGTTCGAGGGCGCGCTCGCGGTGGCGCTCCTGCAAAAGCAAGGCCCCGGCGCCGGCGGCGAGGGCGCCGAGGGCGAGGATGAAAACGACGAGGCGGAGGAGCTTGCCCATGCGCGGGATGCGTGGATCGGGAAGGGACGGTCGGCGAAGTCCCCGGCGGGCTCAAGCTTGGCGATGGACGGGGGAGCCGGGCGTCCCCTCAAAACCTTCGACAAGCGGGGCGGACCGGCTTTGGTTCGCCGGTCCACCGCATGAAGACCTTCTACATCACGACCGCGATCGACTACGTGAACGGTTCGCCGCACCTGGGCCACGCCTATGAAAAGGTGCTGACGGACGTCATTGCCCGGTTCCGGCGGATGATGGGCGACCATGTTTACTTCCTCACCGGCGTGGACGAGCACGGGCAGAAGGTGCAGCAAAGCGCCAAGAAGCGCGGCATCCCGCCCCAGCAGTTTTGCGACGAAGTGAGCCAGGAGTTCCGCGCGATGTGCGCGAAGCTCGACATCTCCAACGACGACTTCATCCGCACCACGGAGAAGCGGCACAAGGACGTGGTCGCGCGCCTGCTCCAGCAGCTCTTCGACCAAGGCGAGATATACCGCGCCGAATACAAGGGCTTTTACTCCACGCGCCAGGAGCAGTTCTTGCAGGAAAAGGACCGCAACCCCGACGGCTCGTGGCCGGAGATCTTCGGCGACGTGACCGAGATCACCGAGTCGAACTACTTCTTCAAGTTGGCCAAATACCAGGAGTGGCTGATCCAGTTTCTGAAGGAGAACGACAGCTTCATCTTCCCGCGTTACCGCCAGAAACAGGTGTTGGAGTTTCTCTCCGAGCCGCTGAACGACCTGTGCATTTCGCGTCCGAAGGAGCGCCTCGAGTGGGGCATTCCGCTGCCCTTCGACCAGAACTACGTGACCTACGTCTGGTTCGACGCGCTGGTGAACTATTTCTCCGCCGTCGAGGGCAAGGAGGGCGTCTGGCCGGCGGACTTCCACGTCATCGGCAAGGACATCCTCGTGCCGCCGCACGCGGTGTATTGGCCGATCATGCTCAAGGCCTGCGGCCTGCCGACGCCGAAGAGCATCCTCGCCCACGGCTGGTGGTCGATCAACGGGTCCAAGATGTCGAAGAGCACGGGCAACTTCGTCGAGCCGATGGCCTTCGCCGAGCAATACGGCGTGGACGCGCTGCGCTTCTTCATGATCCGCGAGATGAGCGTCGGCCAGGACAGCGACTTTTCGCTCAACCAGTTTCTCGCCCGCTACAACAGCGAGCTCGCGAACAATCTGGGCAACCTCGTCAACCGCACGCTCAACATGACCAACCGCTTCGCCGGCGGCGTCGTGCCGGCGGGCGCGCCCGCCGCCGAGATCGCCGCCGACGCGGCCCTCGCGCCGGAACGCGAGCTGCGCGCGCTGTGGGAGAAGACGCGCGAGGAGTTCATCGCCCTCTGCGAAGGCTTCCAGTTCCACATCGCGCTGGAGCGCGCCTTCGCGTTCGTCACCGCGACGAACCGCTACGTCGAGCAGCGCGCGCCGTGGAAGCTCGGCAAGTCGGCCGAGGCCGCGGACCAGGCCTTGTTGAAGACCTCGCTCGCCACGATGGCCGAGGCGCTGCGCCTGGGCGCCAGCCTGCTGCCGGCGGTGATGCCGACAACGGCGACCAAGGTGTATGGCGTGCTCGGATACACGCCGGCCGGCGCCTGGCGCGAGCAGCTCGTCTGGGGCGCGACGCTCGCCGGCGCGAAGGTCGCCGAGACGGCGATCCTGTTCCCCCGCCCGCAGGCGCCCGAGGCGGGCGCGGCGAAGGGGTGAGGAAGCGAATGTTTTGACCGCGGATTACGCAGATGGGCGCGGATAAAAGGCAGGCGGATTGTTTATCCGCGTTTCTCCGCGCTATCCGCGGTTAATATTTTGCCCGGTTTGCCATGACAATCCTGCCGATCAAGCCCGCCGAAGACGCCTCGCCGGAGGCTTTGCGGGCGTTTTTGGCGGGGTGTCAGATCAAGGCGGTGTCGGATGGCGCGCCTGTGCTCGCGAGCATCTCGCTCGTGGTGCCGGCGCTCGATCCGCTGGCGGTTCTCGAGGCGATTTTCGAGCCGACGGAGCCGCATTTTTATGCGGAGCGGCCGTCGTCGTTGACGGCGATCGCGGGCGCGGAGGTGGCGCTGAGCGCGACGGCGAGCGGGCCGGGGCGTTTCGCGGCGGTGCAGCGTTTCATCGACGAGGCGCTGGCGCGGACGATCGCGGTGGGCGACGTGGACGCGCCGTTTGGCGGACCGCATTTTTTCACGAGCTTCGCGTTTCACGACGAGGTGGAGGCGGGCGAGGCGTTTCCGGCGGCGCGGGTGTTTGTGCCGCGCTGGCAGGTGGCGCGCGCGGGCGACGTGACGACCGCGGTGGCGAATCTGCTCGTCGAGGCGGACAGCGATCTCGACGCGTTGACGCAGCGCGTGTGGCGCGCGCACGGCAAGTTCGCGCGGTTCGAAGTGGGCGATGCGGCGCGAGCGGCGGAGGCCATGCCGGAAGCGTTGAAGTTTACGCAGAGTGAGGCTGGCGATTACCGCGCGGCGGTGGCTCGCGGGCTGGAGCGAATCAGTGCGGGCGAGTTTCAAAAAATCGTGCTCGCGCGGGCCATCGACCTCACGGCGAACCGGGCGCTGCATCCGCTGGAGGTGCTGAACGGCCTGCGCGAGCGCTTCCCGGATTGTTATGCGTTTTCGGCGGCGACGGGGGCGGGGCCGAGCTTCATCGGCGCGTCGCCGGAACGGTTGGTGCGCGTGAGCCAGGGCGTGGTCGAGACCGAGGCGCTGGCCGGCTCGGCGCGGCGTGGCGCGGGCGCGAGCGAGGACGCGGCGCTGGCGGCGGGTTTGCTGCGCAGCGAGAAGGACCTGCGCGAGCATCGGCATGTGATCGCCTCGATCACGCGGCGGCTGGAGCCGCTGGGCGTGAAGCTGGAACACGCGGCGACGCCGACGATGCGGAAGCTGGCCAACGTGCAACACCTGCACACGCCGATGCGCGGCAGGCCGCCGGAGGGCGTGCGGTTGCTCGATCTAGTGTCGGTGCTGCATCCGACCCCGGCGGTGGGCGGCACGCCGCGCGAGGCGGCGGTGGCGGCGATTCGCGGGCTGGAGGGCTTTCCGCGCGGGCTTTACGCGGGGGCCTTGGGCTGGATCAACGCGCGCGGCGGCGGCGAATTTTTCGTGGGGTTGCGCTCGGCGCTCGTCGACGGCGCGAAGGCCCGGGTTTACGCGGGCGCGGGCATCGTCGCGGGCTCGGAGCCGGAGCGGGAGTTCGTGGAGACCGAGCTCAAGTTCCAGGCTCTGCTGGCCGCGTTGAGGGGTTGATTGTCCGGCCTCGTCCGGCGGCGCGGGGTCACGATTTGGCCGGGCCCCATTCGCGCACGCCGGGGAGGCACGCGTAGAGCACCCGATGGTAGAGGCTCCGAGGCAGCCAGCGTCGCAAGTAGTCGAATACGAGCGCGTCGGGCGTGGCGCGCACGCGGAGCCGGGGTTCCTTTGCGCGGATCGTGCGGACGATCACCGAGGCCACGTGCTCCGGCGTGGCCCAGGTGCGGCGCATGAGGCGCCCGATCATGCCGGCCATCGCCTCGTAGTGGGCGTGGTAGGGATCGTCCCCGTCGCCGATCGCGCGGGCGCTGCGGCGCGTGTGCAGGGTGCGGGTGAACGAGTCGGAGTTGATGAAGCCCGGCTCGACGAGCGACACGCGGACGCCCCAGGGGCGCACTTCATACCAGAGCGATTCGCAGGCGCCCTCGATGGCGAACTTCGACGCGCTATACGCGGCCATGGTGGGCATCGCCATCATGCCGCCGACGCTCGAGACGGTGATGATGCGCCCGCGCCGTTTCGCGCGCATGCCGGGCAAGACGCGCCGGATGAGTTCAAGGGGGCCGAAGAAATTCACCGCGAGGATCTGGCGGAGATCGGCGTCGGCGATGTGCTCGGCGACCGCGCGCGTGGCGATGCCGGCGTTGTTGACGAGGATGTCGACGCCGCCCCATTCGCTTTCGATGGACGCGAGCGCGGAGGCGCGGCTCGCCGCGTCCGCGACGTCGAGCGGCATGAGCCGCACGCGCGGTCCGGCCACGACGCCCTTCGCGGCGAAACGCGGAAGCGACTCGGGTCGCGCGGTGAGGACGAGGCGATAGGCGGTTTCGTCGAGCAGCTTGCGGGAAAGCGCGAGGCCGAGGCCGGTGCTCGCGCCGGTCACGAGGAGAACCGCGTCGTCGGGCGGAATCGTCCCGAGGGCTTTCATGGCCGGGAGCTTGCGCGCTTTCCGCCCGCCCGCAAGCACCCCGCCGGCCGGGGCGGGAAGGCGAAGGGTAGGGGCTCGGGCGTGGTTTATCGGTTGCGGTCCGGCCCGCGGAGACTTCCGTAGTCGGCCCCTCGAGCCACGCGTCCGTCGCGTGTTTGGCGATGTCCGCATCACATTCCCTGCCGCCCTCCGATCCTGCGCCGCCGTATCAAAACGGAGCGGACTTGGACCGCTTTTTCGAGCTCTCCCTCGATTTGCTCTGCATCGCCGGTCTCGACGGTTTCTTCAGGCGTGTGAACCCCTCGTGGACGCGGGTGCTCGGCTGGTCGGAGGCCGAGTTGTTGTCGCGACCGGTGGTGGATTTCATGCACCCGGAGGACCGGGAACGCACCTTGCAGGCGCGGGCGCGGCTGGCGACGGGCATTCCGGTGGTCGGGCTCGAGAACCGGTATCTCCGCAAGGACGGCTCGTATCGCTGGTTGTCTTGGCAGTCCTCCCTTTACAGCGAGGCGGGGCTGGTGGTCGCGGTCGCGCGAGACATCACCGAGCGGCGGCAGTCGGACGAGGAGCGGCTCGTGTTGAGCAAACTCGAGTCGACGGGGGGCCTTGCCGCGGGGATAGCGCACGATTTCAACAACCTGCTCGCGAGCCTGCTGCTCAATCTCGAGTTGCTGCGACTGGTGGGCCCGGTGAACGACGCGCAGGCCTCGCACGTGCGGCAGGCCTTGGAGACGGTGCTGACGGCGCAGGGATTGACGCGGCAACTGGTCGCGTTCGCGGACGGGGCCAGGGCGCCGGGGCACGTGCTGGATTTGAAGCCCTTGTTGCACGCCGCGCCGGCCGCCGCGAGCGCCTCGCCGAACGTGTCTTTCGAGTGCGATATCGCCCCCGATCTCTGGCCGGTGGAAGCAGGGGAGGTCCAAATAAAGCAGGTGGTGGGCAATCTTCTGGCGAACGCCCTCGAGGCGATGTCGCCGGGCGGCGGGGTGATCAGCATCAAGGCGCGCAACATCGTTTCGGACGCGGCGCAGTCCGGCGGGGCGGCGGTCGGCGTCGAGCAGGTTTGTTTCGTCGTCTCCGATCGGGGACCGGGCATTCCGCCGGAGACGCGCGAAAAGGTTTTCGATCCCTATTTTTCGACCAAACGTCGCGGTCCGCAAAAGGGCATGGGGCTGGGGCTCACGATCTGCCATGCGATCCTGCGCCAGCACGGCGGGCAGATCCTGGTCGAGGCCAACCCGGGCGGAGGAACCTCGGTGCGCTGTTGTCTGCCGGCGGCGCGCGGGGCGGCGTGGTCAGGCGCGGGGACCGGGGCCGCGGCGTCCGCCGCGGCGAACGGGCGTCGGGTGCTCGTGATGGACGACGAGCCGTGGTTACGGGACGCGATGACGCAGGCCCTCGCCCGGATAGGCTACGGCGCGGAGGCGGCCCGGGACGGAGACGAGGCGATCCGGCTTTTCCAGGCGGCGCGGGAGAGCGGCAACCCGTTCGTCGCGGTGGTCCTCGATCTTTCCGTGCGCGGCGACATGGGCGGGCGCGAGTTGTTGCGCGTGCTGCGCGAGCGGGTGCCGGGCCTGCCCGCCATTCTGATGGTCGGGCGCGGCGGCGCGTCGGCGGCTTCGGAAGCCGGGCAACCGGTTTTTCAGGCTTTTCTGGCGAAGCCGTTCACGGTGGAAGGGCTGCGCGAGGCGCTCGCCGTCGCGCTTGGCGGCGGGCCACCGCGGTAGCGCGCCGTGTCCTCGGCGGGGTTCCGGAGGCCGGACCCTCGTCGCGGTTTCGCCCCGGACAGGCTTCAGCGCCGCAGCTCGGCGACGATTTCCGGATGCGCCTCGAGGTGCTGGGTGAGGCGTTCGAGCGCGGCGAGGGTTTCGCCGCTGATGTGGTGCTCCATGCCCTCGACGTCGCGGAAAATGACGTCCTCGGGGAGGGCGAAAAAACGCAGGAGCTGGGTGAGCAGCTCGTGGCGGTGGGCGATGCGCGCGGCGACGGCCTCGCCCGCGTCGGTCAGCACCATGCCGCGGTATTTCTCGTATTTGACGAGCCCGTCGGCGTCGAGGCGCTGGACCATCGTGGTTACGCTCGCCTGGGAGATTTTCAATTCGGCGGCGATGTCGACGACGCGCGCGTAGCCCTTGGTCTTGATCAACGCGGCGATGCGCTCGAGGTAGTCCTCGGCGGCGGCGCTGGGGCGCGCTTTGACGCTCGTCGTCTCGGGGCTGGGGGCGGGCTCGCTCACGGGTGCGGGATGGAAAGGCGCGGGGGGCCGCTTGGAAACGAAAAAGCCGCGATCCGGAGACCGCGGCGAAAGGGGGAGCGGCGGCGCCTTAGTGCGATGAACGCTCGGCCTTGAGGGTTTTCTCGCCGGCGACGACGACGCGGAACATCTGGATCGCCATCCAGAACACGCCGGTCACGCACAGCGCGGTGAGCCCGCCGAAGATGAAGACGAACTTGGGATCGTTGCTGGGGACGTGGGGTTTGACCCAGCCGAACATGAAAAAGAAAAACACCGCCACGAGGCCGAGATCGACGAGGATCGTCACCGGCGTGACGTGCTTCTGCTCCGAGGGCGCGATGATGTTGTCGTTGGCTTTATGGGACGAGGACATGAGTCCGGTGAGATGAAAAAGGCCGTGTCCACTTGTCGAATGCGTTTTTCACCGTGGTTTTTCTCCTCGGCGAACGTTCGCCAAAACGATTAGGTCCTGAATACTTCCGACCAAAAGCGATGAGCGACGCCTCCTCCGATTCCAACCACCGTAGCCGCGAATTTGTGGACCGCCTCAAACGTAGCCGCATCTTCAAGGACTACGAGCAGGCCTTTCGCGACACGACGGGGCTGCCGATCAATCTGCGTCCGCTGGAGGCCTTCGACCTTCCCCATCATGGCGATCCGAACGAGAACCCGTTCTGCGCGTTGATGGCCAAGACGAACCAAAGCTGCGCGGCCTGTCTGCAACTCCAGCGCAAGGTCGAGGAGGAGGCGCGGATGGAGCCGAAGACGCTCAAGTGTTTCGCCGGCCTCTGCGACTCCTCCGTGCCGGTGCGCGTCGGCGAGGATCTGGTCGCGTTTCTCCAGACCGGCCAGGTGTTTCTGGAAAAGCCGGACAAAAAACGCTTCGCCTCTGCGGCCCGTCAGATTCTGTCGTTCGGCACCGAGGTCGACATGAAGAAGCTCGAGGAGGCGTGGTTCCAGGGCCGCGTGCTCGACCGCCGCCAATACGAGTCGATCCTCCGTCTGCTTTCGATTTTCGCGCAGCACCTTTCCACGATCGGCGAGGAGCTCGCCATCCAGTCGGAGCACGGCGAGGCCCCGCCCATCGCCCGCGCCCGCGCCCTCATCGCCAGCCGCCACGGCGAGGACCTCTCGCTCGACGAGGTCGCGAAGGCCGTCAACATGAGCGCCTTCTACTTCTGCAAGACCTTCAAGAAGGCCACGGGCATGACCTTCACCAACTACCTCGCGCGGGTGCGCGTGGAGAAGGTGAAGAACCTCCTCATCAACCCGCACAAGCGCGTGAGCGAGGCCGCCTTCGAGGCGGGCTTTCAGTCGCTCTCGCAGTTCAACCGCGTGTTTCGCCGGATCGCCGGCCAGTCCCCGAAGGCTTTTCGCGAGGGGCTGAACAAGCGGTTGCAACCGATGCGCTGAGCGCGGCCTCGTCGCCGCGGCAGGGGCGCTCGTGCGCAGCGATGGCGCGGTGATGCGCCGCGGCCGCGCGTTCCTTGTCCTGCGCCTCGAGCGCGGTGCGTCGTTGGCAAAGGCTGCAAAACAGTGAGATCTCGTCCGTCGCCACGCGTTTCCACGCCTGGCTCAGGCAGCGGCAAAGCTGTTCGCGTTCCTGGGGCGCGAGATGCGGCAGGGCGTCGGCCTGCCCCCACAACACGTCGAAGGTCGCGCACTCGCCGGTGAGGTAGAAGGCGACGAGCGGGTTGAGCCCGCAGCGACACGCGAGCGGCTCGGCTTCTTTCGCGAGCGCGATCGTCGCGCCGACGGTCGTGGCGGCCTCGGCGGGTTGCGCCGCTTCTTGTCGCACGCGGGCCAAGGCGGGGGCCATCAGCGGCCCCAGCAGGTCGGGGTGGGCCAGCGCGCTCGAAGGGGGCAGGGAGCGCAGCCGTTCCCGCCAGCGGGTGAGCACGCGGGCGGCATGACGGTCGAGGAGGGGTCGCGGATCGCCGGGATTCATGTGGCGCAACCGTAGCCGACAGCCGCTTGCGCCGCGCCGCCTTCCTTGCCCGAGGCTGCGCGCCTCTTGGCCGCATTTCTTGCGTTTGCCAAAATACGCGGGTCCGCCGCCAAGGGCCGCGCAGCGGGCTCCGCGGGCTTCCGCTAAGGTGCGTGATAACCATTCGCGCATCCGACCCGACCACGACCATGGACGTCATCCCCCTTACCCTCGCCATCAGCCTGTTGCTCTCGCTGACCTTCATCGCGCTTTTTGTCCGCGAGTTCTCCCGCCCCCGTCGCGCCGGCGCCGATCGCGATTCGCTGCTGCCGCTCGAAACGGAGCACCCCGTCGCCGCCGTCGCGCATGATCTGGCCCACGCGCACGGACACCGCCACGACCAAGGTCACGCGCATGTCGACGACGACACCTGCGCCACCAAGCGCACCGACGGCAAATGCTGCTCGTCCTGCCAACGCCGCAAGGACCGCGCCGCCGCCAAGGCCGCCGCGCGCGCCGCCAATACTTCCGCCTCCGCCTGATCCTCCCTCGTCCGGCTTCAAGCTCCACGTTCCCGGCCCCTCGCTCTCATGTCCGCCCGCACCGTCACCATCCAATACAACGACAAAGTCGTCCGACAGTTCCTGCTCGCCACGGTCCTCTGGGGCGCGGTCGGCATGCTCGTCGGCGTCTTGATCGCCACGCAACTCAACGAGTGGCGAGCCAACTTCAACCTGCCGTGGCTGACCTTCGGGCGCCTGCGCCCGCTGCACACCAACGCGGTGATCTTCGCCTTCGTCGGCAACATGATGTTCGCCGGCGTCTACTACTCGACGCAGCGCCTCGTGAAGGCGCGGCTCGCGAGCGATTTCCTCTCGCAACTCCATTTCTGGGGCTGGCAGGCGATCATCGTGGCGGCCGCGATCACGCTCCCGCTCGGCTTCTCGCGCGGCAAGGAATACGCCGAGCTGATCTGGCCCATCAACATCGCCGTCGCCGGCATCTGGGTCGTCTTCGCGGTGAACTTCTTCTGGACCCTCGCGCGCCGCCACGAGCGCGCCCTCTACGTCGCGATCTGGTTCTACATCGCGACGATCATCACCGTGGCGATGCTCTACATCGTCAACCACCTGAGCATCCCGACCTCGC
>CBINJQ010000114.1:0-11268 GCA_966251015.1 uncultured Akkermansia sp.
TTTTCTGCTGGAGGGTGACGCTCTGGCCGACCCAGTTCATGACGGTGGACTGGTGCTGACCAAGGCCGTAGATCGCCTCGCCCGAGGCGAGGTCGAAGGTCTGTTTCACGACGTGGCTCGCGACGGGCGGATTGCCGCCGACAAGAGTCGGAGACAGGGAGGTGCCGGAGGTGGACTCCGCGAGGATGGGCGTGTTCAGGGGATCAAAAAAACGCACCCGCCCGCTCGGCGTGTCCACACGGACCGTGAGCTTGGAAGTGGTAAGCAAAAGGTGGTCGCCGTTGTTGTGGAACTGCCACGCCACCGAGGCGGGGCTGGCGTTGACCGCGAGGCTGGAGGTCGCCGGAACCCCGGATGTAGGCGTGTGCCGGATACGAGCGATGCGTTCGCCCCAGATCTCCACGCGGGTGAGGCCGGTGGTCGTGGTCAACGTGACGCCGGTCGCGTCCTGGCTGATGGTGCCGGGCACGGGGTCCGGCGTGGTGTCGGGCTCGGCGGCGAGGGTGACGTCGTTGAAGGTGGTGCCGAAGCGGATCTCGTCCCACGCGGCGGAGTTGCCGTCGTAGTCGGAGAGGGCCAGACGGTCGAAGGTGATGTCCTTGCCGGTGACGATCACGCCTCCCGCAGGGTCGTTCGCGCCGAGCACGGGATCCACCCACACGGTGACCTTGTCGCTGGCGGCAGCCGCGCTGAGCTCGAACTTCACGACAAACAAACGCACGCCGGTGTTCGCTGCGACGCCGGTGGTGGTGTAGGCGTTGTCGACGCCGAAGTTATACTGGGTGCCGGGCTGGCCGCCGTTGGTGGTGAGGCCCGCGTCGAAGTTGCGCACGCCATCGGCGGTGCTTCCGTCGTAGAGGGCGAGCGTATGGTAGACGGTGGAGCCGACTACTTCTTGGCCGCTCTGGAAAAGAAAGCTCATGTAAAGCGTGCCGGTGGTGGACGCGGTGACCTTGGTGGTGTTGTCGAGCAGGCGGAAGGCGCGGCCGCTGTTCGCGACGGCGATCTCGCCGCCGAGGGCGCTGGTGGCGACGCCGGCCCGGTCGCCGCTCGATCCGAGGTAGAGCGGATCGGGATAGATCAGCGAGCCCGCCACAACCGCGGGCTCGGCGTTGCCGAAGTCGATGTCCGTCCAGTTGCCGGTGTAGCCGGCGACGGCCGGGCTCGTCGTCAAAGGGAGCCTGCCGGGAGCGTAGCCGGAAAACGACTCGGTGGTAAGCAGACTGGCGTCAGCCGTCGAGGCGAGCGCCCAGGCGAGGAGCGAGAGGACGAAGCGCTTCACGCGGGGGTTCGGGCTGGAGGGGATGCGTGTCATGGGGAAAATTTGCGCGAAGGCGCGCGAGCGGTCCGAAAAACAGGGCAAAAACGAAACGCGAACGCGCGCGAGGAGCGTTCGACGAGGGGAGCAAGCCGCCTCGGCCGATCGGCGGCCGGGGCGGCGTGAGAGACAAGAACCCGGAGCCGAGCGGAGCTCCGTGGAGTTCTATCAAGCGGCGGACCGGCGGCGGCGCAGGCCGACGGCGGACAGGCAGGCCAGGCCCACGAGGGCGGCGAAGGCGGAGGGCTCGGGCACGGCCGTGACCGAATCGAAGGTGGTGCCCCAACGGATCTCGTCCCAAGCGGCGGAGTTGCCGTCGTAGTCGGAGAAGCCCAGCCGATCAAATTGAATGGTCTTGCCGCTGATGCTGGTGCCGCCGATGGGGTCGCCGGCGCCGAGCGTGGGATCGATCCAGACGGTGACGGAGTCCGCACCGGCGGTCGCGGACAGGTCGAACCTGACGACGAAAAGGTGGACGGCGGTGTTGGCCGCCACTCCGGTGTTGGCGTAAGTCTCGGTGACGCCGAAGTCGTAGACGCTGCCGGTGTTGCCGCCGTTCATGGTCAGGCCGGCGGTGAAGTTGCGGTTCGCGTCCGACGTGTTGGTGTTGTAGAGATCCAACATCTGGTAGGTCGTGGCGCCGGTCTCCACCCCGCTCTGAAAGAGGAAGCTCAGGTAGCGGGTGCCGACGGTGGCGTTGGTGACGGCCAAGGAGCTGTCGAGCAGGCGGAAAACGCGTCCGCTGTCGTTGGCCTCGATTTCGCCGCCTCCCGGATTCACGGGGACGGTGACCCGGTCCCCGCTCGAGCCGAGGTAAAGCGGATCGGCGTAGGTCAGCGAACCGGCGGTGACGGCGGGTTCCTGGTCGCCGAAATCGATGTCGGTCCAGTTGCCGGTATACCCGCCGACTGCGGGCGAGATCGTGGAGGGAAGCTCACCGGCCGTGTAGCCGGAGAAGGATTCGTGGCTGATGAGCGTGGCGTGAGCGATGGAGCCGCCGATTACGGAGACCGCTATCAGAGCGGTCAATTTACGGGGTAGCTGCTTGGAGTTCATTCTGTTGTGGTAGTTGAATGGACCCGGCCGACCGTGGCGGGCAGGTGGGTCCGCACGAGTAGCGAAATGGGGGTGCGGAACCCGACATGTGTTTTTGAAAAAACTTTCGAGGCGCGCTTACGCGGCTGAGCAGCCGAGAAGCCCGACCGGCCGATGCGCCGGCGGGCGGACACACGACGAGTTGAGGGGAACCGACCGGCTTGCCGTCGCGTCAGGAACGCGGTTTCGAGGCAAAAACGCCCTCGGCCTCGCGCAGGAGTATCCGGGCGTTTATCCAGTCGAACCAAAAGCCCTCGCGTCCGCCGCCGGGCGTGAGGTTTCCATCCGTATATGGGCGGCTGATCGCGCGACTTTGCGCGAGAGCACGCGCGGCCTCTTCGTGTCGACCGAGACCGTCAAGTGCGAGGGCGAGGACCGCGAAGGTGGCGGCTTTGCGCGGAGGGATGTCGTTACGGTAGGCCAGGCATCGTTCGCCCCACTCGATCGCGGCGGCGGGGCGGCCCCTTCGGTATTCAAAAAGGGTGAGGGAAAAAGCGCTCCACGCCGACATGTAGGCGTCGCGATCGGCCGAGGGACCGGCGGGAGAAAGCGTGCCCCGGACACGCTCGGCCAAGGGGACAAGTTGATCCAGGATCGCGGCGTCGGGCGGCTGGAGAAGCGCGGCCTTGACGACTTGCTCCGCGACGACCGGGTTTCCGGTTCCGCCGAATCGCCGCAGTGTCAGATCGCGAAAATCGCGATAACGTTCGTAGTCGCCGGCCTCGCAGATGGTGGCGCCCGTGGGCACGAAATCTCGCGACACGTCGTCGGAATCGGCGGCGTCGCTGTGCGCGATGGCCGTCCCGAGCGCATGGAATCGCGCGGCGGCCTCGGGCCAGCGGCCCGCGAGCGCATGCCAGGTGCCGAGGCTGCGCATGACGTTGGCGCATTCCAGGGAAGACGGGATAAAGGCGATGGGCGGCGAGCCGATCAATGCGTCCGCCGCCGCGATTTCTCCGTGGAGCAGATGCACCGCGGCCTGGGAGATGTGCTCGCGGACTTCCGCGCGCTGGCGCAGCTCGGCTTCGAGCGCACGCGCTCGCTCGGCTTCTTGGCGAAGACTTGCCTGCTCGCGGCGAGCCGCGCGTTCGCGGACAAAAAGCCAGGTCGCCGCGCCGAGGCCGGCGAACACGGCCAACGCGATCACGGATCCGGTGACGAACACGCTGCGGTTTCGTCGCATCAACTTCCCCAGACGATAGAGCCTCGAGTCGGGATGAGCGGCCACGGGTTCGTGGGCCAGACAGCGACGCACATCCATCGCCAACGCGTTGACCGTCTCGTAACGGAGGCGGCGCTCGCCAGCCGCTGCTTGCAGCACGATCCAATCGAGATCCTCGCGGACCCCGGCGAGCAGCCTCGCGGGCGTTGTCCGGCGACGCTCCGCGACCGTCGCGGTCATTTCCCCGTCCATCGCGGCGATCAGTTCCGACGGACGGTGAGCCTGACGCTCCTGAATAAGCCTTCGCAAGGCCTCCGGCCCGACCCCCGAGGGACCGGTCGGAAGCTCGAAAGGCGGCCGGCCCACGAGCAGCTCACAGAGCAGAACACCGAGGCTGTAGATGTCGCAACGGGTGTCGACATCGCCCCCGTTCGCCGTCGCCTGCTCGGGACTCATGTAGGACGGCGTTCCGATCAGACGGAGCCCGGCGTCGGCCGGCACATCTTCGGGAAAGTCGCCGCCGAAGGTCTTGGCGACGCCGAAGTCGATCAGCTTCGGGGCCGCGTTGCCGTCGTGGAGCGTGACCAGGATGTTGTCCGGTTTTATGTCACGATGAATGACGCCCTTTTGGTGGGCATGCTGGACCGCGTGGCAGATTTGAACGAAGAGCTCGAGGCGCCGGGAGATGTCGAGTTGGTGCTGGTCGCAGTAATCGGTGATCTTCGTTCCCTGGACCCACTCCATCACGAAGTAGGGCAACCCGGACGGGGTGGAGCCGGCCTCGAGCACCCGCGCGATGTTCGGGTGGTCCATCAACGCCAGCGCTCGCCGCTCCATCTCGAAACAGGCCAGGCCCGTGGGCGTGTCCATGCCGGGACGGATGATCTTAAGCGCGACCTGCCGGCGGACGGGCTCCAGCTGCTCCGCCATGTAGACGACGCCGCAACCGCCTTCCCCGAGCCGACGCAAAAGCCGGTAATGGTCGATGCGCAGACCTAGGTCCGACGCGGCGGGATCGGCCGAGGTGGGAACCAAAAACTCGGCTTGCGGAACGAAGTCGAAAAACTTGCCCGCTTGGTCATCGAGCGCGAGCAGCCGCGACAACTTGTTCCGCAGCTCGGGGGAACCGGCGCAATGCTCATCGAGAAACGCTTCGCGCTCCGCCGCCGTGGCGAGTTCGCTCGCCTGCTCGAAAAGCTCGCTCTCACGTCGCCGCGGATCGGAGGGGTCGTCGACGTAGCTCATCGGATTTCCTGAATGATGCCGAACAGACAGGTCCTGGCGTAATGCCAGCGCCGCTCGATGGTTCGTTCGGTGACGCCGAGATTGGCGGCGATCTCCTGGTTGGTGAATCCACCGAAAAACTTCAACGTGACCAGACGCGCGCTTTCCGGGTCCTCGGCCGAGAGACGGGCCAGCGCCTCGTCGATGAGCACGACGCGGTCGTCCGGCGTGGCGTCCTGCACGTCGGCCGGACCCGCGAGCTGCGCATGCCCGTGTTTCAAACTCGTCCGGCGACGGGCGCGGTCGACGAGAATGCGGCGCATCGCCTGCGCGGCGGAGCGGAAAAAGTGGACGCGGTTGTTCCACGCGCGCTTGTCCCGGCTCACGAGCCGGAGCCAGGCCTCGTGCACCAGCGCGGTCGCCTGCAAAGTCTGCCCGGGCGGTTCCGCCGCCATGCGCGCCGAGGCGAGATGCCTCAACTCATCGTAGACCAGCGGCAGCAGCTCCTCCGGCGCGCGGTCGTCGCCGCGCGCCATCGACTCCAGAAATTGGGTCACTTCGTTCATGCCTCGGAGGGCTCAGGCGGACGGTGTCATGCGAACGGTCGACGCGCACAAATCCGCGCCGGCAGGGGTTGTCGATCCGCGATTTGAAAACCGCGAGCCCCGCGATGAGCAATCCAAGAACAGCCCGCGACACGAACCTCGCCCGGTCCGCGAAGGACCATCGGGCGTGGTGTCGGCGAAATGCGTCAAGCGCGACGCACCTTGGTTGCGCGCCAGCCGTTGGCAAACCGGCTAAGTTTCGCTCGCCGGAAAAACCAGCCACTCGGGCGCCACGGAATCGACGAGCCAGACGCCGTTCGCGGAGCGCAGAAAAACATGGCCCGCACGGTGCATCTCTCCGGCGCGCACGGAAAGAACCACGGGCTTTCCGTGGCGTTGCCCGACCTTCCTCGCGGTTTCGAGATCGGCGGAAAGATGCACGTGGTGGCGCTCGCCCTTCACCAGCCCTCGCGCACGGATCGACTCCAGAAAGCGCGTCGCGGTGCCGTGGAAAAGCAGCTCCGGCGGCGTCTGCGGCACGTAGTCGAGCTCGACCTCGACGGAGTGGCCTTGGTTGGCCCGGATCCGCAGTCCGTCGGGGCTGAAGGCGAAGCGCTGCTTGTCGCTGCCGCGCACCACCTCCTCCAACTCGCCGCGGGAAAGCGGACACCCCGCCGCCGCGCAACCGCGGAGCAGCGCGTCGACCGCCACCCAGCCGGCGGAGTCGAGCGTCAACCCCGCTTTCCCTGGATCGTGACGCAGGACCAGGCTCAAGAATTTCGAAACGCGAACGGGATCGGCGGTCATGAACGTGAAACGGTGCAGCGTTTCAAACGAACTTCCCCCGCTCAACCCTGTCCTTGAGGCTCTCCCGGCCTCGCCTTGAACGCCTCCGCCGCCACGCGCCTCCTCGCTCCCCTGCTCGCCGTCTCCCTGCTCGGAAACGTCGCGCTTTTCGTCTTCGCCGCGCGATCCCGCCCGCCGGCCTCGGCATCCGCGCCGGCCTCGACCGCCACCACCCCCTCGGCCGCACCCGGCCGGTCCGGTCCCGCGAAAACAAACGCCGCGCCTGCCGCGTCCCCCGAGGCCGTCGCCGCCCTCTCCCGCGCCCTGGCCGCCCCCACGCTCGACGAGTTTCGCGACCTGATCGACGCCGCCGGCGTCACGCCGAAACTCCGCCGCGAACTGCTGCGCCTGCTCCTCCAAGATCGCCAATCCGAACGCGCCCACGCGATCTACACGGACAAGGCGGAGATCGCGCAGACGCCTTGGTGGCGGGACCCCGACTACCGCGCGCTCAACGCCCCCGCGCTCCAGCGCGAGCGCCAGCGCGCCGGCCGGGAACTGCAACGCGAGTTTGACGCCGAGCTCACCCGCCTGCTCGGCATCGACACCGCCGAACTCGACTTCGAGGACAATCCCTGGCTCGCCCGCCAGGTGGCCGGCCTCCCCGCGGACAAGGCCCGCGCCCTCCACAAAATCCAGCAGGACTACAACGAGCTCGAATGGCAGATCTCCGCCGACGCCGGGGATTTTCAACTGCCCTCCGACCGCGAAAAACTCGAGCTCCTCCGGCTCGAACGCGAGCGCGACATCGCCGCGTTGCTCACGCCGGAGGAGCGCGCCGCCTGGGAACTGCGCACCTCGCCCGCCGCCGATTACGCCCGCTCGCTCGCCACCCGTTACCACGCGAGCGAGGAGGAATACATGCGCCTCTACGAGTTGATCAAAAACCGCGAAACCCAGGAGAACCTGGACCCCGGACAGGACTGGCGACGCTATCAGAGTCTCAACGACGAACATCTCCGCAAGGTCCGGGAAATCATCGGCGATGAACGTTTCCGCGCCGGGCAGCGCGAGGCGGATCCCGACTTCTCCCTCGCTCGCTCCGCCGCAGACCGGCTCGGGCTGCCCGAATCCACCGCCGCCGACCTCTACGCCCGTCGCGAATCCACGGCGATCGAATCGCAGAAGATCGTCAAAGATTCGTCCCTAACCCCGCAGGAAAAACGGGAGGCCCTCGCGCGGCTCGCGACCCAAGCCCGGGACCATGTGGAACGCGTTCTCGGCGCGGAGGCGGCCCAAGCCTATTTTGAGCAACGCAGTATGGGATGGCTTGATCAACTTACCTCGGGAAGCGCCGTCATTGTCACCGACGACGGCATCCGCCCCGGGGAAAGCGTCGACGGCGAACCCGATCCCGTGCCGGTCCGCGCCGTCATTCCGAGCAGGTGGTGAAACCTCCCACCGGCCCCCGCCGTCCCGGCCTTCACGCTAAACCGCGCCGCCCATTTCCCGTCTTCCGCTCCGGACGCGGATCGGTTAAAAAAGAACCAACATGATCAAAGGTCAGAAAGTCGTCTGCATCAACGACACCTTCCCCGCGCTCGTCCGCGCCATCTACAAACAACTCCCGGTGAAGGGCACCACCTACACCATCCGCGAGGTGTTTCTCGGCCGTGAGAAGGTGGTGAAAGCCGGCGACTCCGCGACCGTCGGTCTCTTGCTCAACGAGCTCACCAATCCGCCCGACCCCTTCCACCAAGGCAAACAGGAGCTCGGCTTCAGCTCGGAACGCTTCGCCCCGCTCGAGGAGAAGAGCGACGAAACCGCCGCCGGCGAGGAAGCCGAGGAGCTCGCGGGCGTCGGCTACGGCGACGACAAGCCCAACAAGGGCTACTGGCAAAACTGAGCCCGCAGGTGTGGCCACGCCCGTCCCCGGGCGTGCCGCGTTGCCCCTCCGCCCGAACCGCACGCCCGGGGACGGGCGCGGTCACACGCGGAGGCCGGTTCAGAAGAACTTCTTCGCCTTCGCGAACCAGCTCTCGCTCGTCGGATGCTCGGCGTCGCCGCTCACGCGGGCGAACTCCTTGAGCAGCTTTTCCTGCTCGCCCGTCAGCTTGGTCGGCACCTCGACGTGGACGCGCACGAGTTGGTCGCCTTGGTGGCCGCGCTGGCGCAGCGAGGGCATGCCCTTTCCGCGGAGGCGGAAGGTCGTGCCGCTCTGCGTGCCGGCCGGCACCTTCACCGTCGCCTTGCCGAAGAGCGTCGGCACCTCGAGCGTGCCGCCGAGGGTGGCGAGGGTGAACTTGATCGGGATCTCGCAGAAGAGGTCGTCGTCCTGCCGCTCGAAGAGCTCGTGCTGCTTCACGTTGAGCACGATGTAGAGGTCGCCGTCCTGGCCGCCGGCGAGACCGGCCTCGCCGTTGCCCGAGGAACGCAGGCGCGTGCCGGTGTCGACGCCGGGCGGGATGCGCACGTTGACCTTTGCGGTCTGCGGCACACGGCCCTCGCCACGGCATGCGGTGCAGGCCTTTTCCACCTTCTGGCCCGCGCCGCCGCAGGTCGGGCAGGTCTGGGCGAACGTGATGATGCCGCCGCTGCGCCGGATCTGGCCCGCGCCGCGACAGGTGGGACACACCACCTTCTTCGAACCGGGCTCGGCGCCCGAACCTGAGCAGCGCTCGCAGGCGTGCAGGCGGCGGAAGGAGATTTCCTTTTCGATGCCCTTGGCCGCGTCCTCGAGCGTGATCTCGAGGTCGTAGCGCAGGTCCGAGCCGTCGCGGTCGGAGCCGCCGCCCCCGCCTCCAAACATCTGGTCGAAGATGCCGCCGCCCCCGCCTCCGCCGCCCTGCTGGCCGAAGACTTCGCGGAAAATGTCGAAGGGATCGTGAAAACCGCCCCCTCCGCCCATGCCGCCGGGGCCGCGCGGACCGGCGCCGCCGCCCTGCGTGAAGGCCTGGTGGCCGTAGCGGTCGTAGGCGGCGCGCTTCTGCGGGTCCTTCAAGACCTCGTAGGCCTCGGACACCTTCTTGAACATCTCCTCGGCGGCCTTGTCGCCGGGGTTCTTGTCCGGGTGGTATTGGACGGCCTTCTTGCGATAAGCCTTCTTGAGGTCCTCCTCGTTGGCGCCTTTTTCGACGCCGAGCAGAGTGTAGTAGTCTTCGTTTGCGGCCATGTCGGGTGCGTTGCGCTGGGAAGCGGAGCTGGGTTGCGGTTAAAAACGATACGCGGAGCTGCGGGATCGCGCCGGGACGGGCTCAGACGACCACGCCGTTTTCCGGATCGACGGGCTTCTCGGGCTTGCCGGTCGAGACGACCACGCTGGCCGCGCGCACCAGACGGCCGTTGAGCGTGTAGCCGATGCGCGTGACGGCGGCAACGTGGTCGGCCGGCACCTCGGGGCTGGGCTGCTGGGCGATGGCCTCGTGCAGGTTGGGATCGAAGGGCTTGCCCACCGGCGCGACCTCGGCGAGGCCGTGCGCGGAGAGCGCGGTCTTGAGCTGCGAGGCGATCATCTCGACGCCGCCGGACAGGCTCTTCAGGTCGGCGTTGGCGGCCTTGGTGGCGTTCAGCGCGTGGCCGAGGTTGTCGAGCACGGGGATCAAATCCTCGAGGATGCGCGTGGCGGCGCGGTGGGCGGCGTCCTCGCGGTCGCGGACCGCGCGCTTGCGGTAGTTGTCGAGGTCGGCGACGGAGCGCAGGTAGCGCTCGTAGTTCTCGGCGGCCTCCTTCTTCGCGGCGGCGACGAGTTCCTCGGGCGAGGGGCCTTGGGCCGGCGCGGCGGACGCGGCCCCGGCGGCGGCGCCCGCGGCGGACGCGGTCTGCGCGGCGGCGGCGGGTTCGGGGGAGGCGGGAGTCGGGTTGGCGGATTCGGCTTGGCTCATGGGAAGCGAAAAGGGTTCAGGTGAAAACAAGAAGCGCGACGGCGCAAGCCCCGGGGCGGCCCCCGCGAAAACACCTGCAATTTCCCCATGGCGTGCGGTAGCTTGCGAAGGTCTCCTCCCTCGCCATGAAACGAATCCTTCCCTGGGTCGCCTGCCTCGCGCTGCTCGCTTTCGTCGCCGCCCCGCTTCGGGCGGCGTCCGCCGCCTCCCCCGCCGCGAACACGACCGCGTCGGCCCCGGCCGCCAACGACAAGTCGCCGGTCGCGCCCTACGCCAAGGCCGTCGCGACGATCACCGGCGTCGCCATCTCGCCGCTCCTCGGCACCGGCGCGCTCGGCGCCTACGAGGCGTGGAAGGCCGAGACGCCCGAGCAAAAGGCCGCCCTGCCGTGGTATGCCAGGGCGAGCTTCTTCCTCCCCGCCCTGCTCATCGTCGGCGTCTGCGCCGCCAAGGACTCCTTCGGCGCGGTCGTGCCTCCGGGCTGGAAAAAGCCGCTCGATGTCCTCGAAACCATCGAGAACAAGGCCTCGGGCCTCGTCGCCGCCGGCGCGGTCGTGCCCTTCACCATGGCGTCGCTCTCCAAGATGATCGTCGCCTCCGCGCCCGCCGCCCCGGCCGGCGACGCCATGCTCCACACCGGCACCGCCACCATCGCCGTCGGCGCCATCGACTGGTCGTGGTTGCTCAACATCCTCACCGTGCCGCTCGGCATCGCGGTGTTCCTCGTCGTCTGGCTCGCCTCGCACGCCATCAACGCCCTCATCCTCCTCAGCCCTTGGGGAGCCATCGACGCCGTGTTGAAAGGCGCCCGCACCGCCCTCCTCGGGCTCGTCACCATCACCGCGATGCTCAATCCGTGGATCAGCGTGGCGCTGTCGGCCATCGTTATCTTGATCGCCTACCTCGTCGCCGGCTGGGCCTTCCGCCTGACCATTTTCGGAACGATCTTTTCCTGGGATTTCCTCACCTTCCGCAAACACCGCTTCAAGGTCGCCGAGAAGGGCGAAAACCTCCTCTTCTCCAGCAACACGCTCACCAAGCAGGGCGTGCCGATGCGCACCTACGGACGCCTCCGCCACGAACCGGAGAACGGAAAACTCGTCTTCCGCTACCGTCCCTGGCTCGTCCTCCCTGAGCGCACAACCGACGTGAAACTCGCCGCGCCCGCCGTCGGAGAGGGTCTCTTCATCAGCTCGATCGAGGACGGAGAGGAAACCGCCTTCGTCCTGCCCCCGCGCTACCGCGGCCACGAGGCCG
>CBINJQ010000115.1:0-11214 GCA_966251015.1 uncultured Akkermansia sp.
CAATAATGAGTTGCGGTTTCGCGACAGCCTCGGGACGGCGTCCGCGCCCGCGTCTTTCGTCCCCGCAGCGGAACGGCTGAGCCGTTTCGCCGCCCGCCTCCTCGCCGCCGCCGCCGCGCTTGCCCCCCCGCGCCCGTGCAGGTGGATGAACGGATCAGGCTCCTGGACGAGGTTCGCACGCGGGCGACGGCGTGAGGCCGACGGCCCGCGCGGCCATGGGCCGGCCCGTGTAACCATGGAGTGCGGCGGCACGACTCCGCTTTTGGCGGCGGGCCTTGGCTCGTCGCCCCTCCGCCGCGATGAACGGGGCGGCGCCGGGAGGGACGAGGCGAGCCGACGCGTCGGCTCGCCAACGGCGGCGGCACGACTCCGCACTCCATAAGGCTACTTCGCGCTCTCGACCGACCACTCGTAGAGGCCGGCGGAAAAACCCTCGGCGAGATCGAGCTCGAGCTTTAACGCGCGCGTCTCGACGGGAGTGAACGCGACCTTCACCGGTTCGGATTTGCGGATCGCGTAGTCGGGCGCGCCGGACACGGGGATCCATTCGCCTGCCTCGTTTTTGTAGAGGAGACGCCAGGCCTTGGGCAGGCGGCACTCGCCTTGGCCTTCGTCCGAGAACCAGGAGACCGTCGCGCCGGAGACGCGCTCCGGCCTGGCGAATTCATAGCTCACCCACTCGGCGCCGCCCTTGCGCGGCCAGAAGTCGAAGTTGCGCGGGAAGCCGTCGGTGGCGTTTTGCGGCATCTGGCCGTCCTTCAGCACCGCCGGGTCCATGCCGTTGCGCGCGAAGGACACGCCGACCTTCGCGGTGGAGGCGAGCGTGGGCGGAAGAGGGAGACGGACCTTGTCGGCGGAGCCCGCGAGCCAGACCGCCATGGGCGAAAGGCCGCGGTTGTTCCAGGCCGCGTAGGGGATGGCGACGAGCCGCGCGGAGGCCTCGGCGAGCGATCCGTCCTCGCGACGCGAGACGCGTTTGGCGCCTTCGATCTCCAAGACGGTCACGCCGCCGAGCAGCGCGGTTTGGTGGACGGGCCGCGTCGCGGCGTCGGCGGGCAGCACGAGGCCTTCGAGCGAGTCGTTGTTGTCGACGCCCTCGAAGGTGTAGACGACCGGGCCGCGTTCGAGCGCGACGAGACCGGCGAGGTCCTTGATCTTGGCGTGACCGGAGACGCGGCGCACCGGCATGGGCAGGTCGAGCCCCACGCGATCACCGGGATTCCATTCGCGGGTGACGACGGCGAAGCCCGACTCGACCGCGATCGGCGCCGGCTTGCCGTTGATCTTGATGGTCCATGCGGCGGGCGAGGCGTCCTCGTAGGTGTAGAGGTCGCTCGGCACGGGCTCGCCGCGCACCCAGCCCGGGATGCGCAGACGCAACGTGAAACGCGCGGCCTTCGCGGGGTTCACGGCGATGCGAACCGCGCCGTTCCACGGGTAGCCTGTCTCCTGCACGAGGCGGAGGCCTTGGCCCCCGACCTCGGCGCGGGCCTCGCCGGCGGCGTAGAGATTGACGAAAACGTCGTCGCCACGGACCGCGTAGGCGTAGCCGCCGAGCGAGGCGAGGAGACGAAGGACGTTGGGCGGGCAGCAGGCGCAGCCGAACCAAGGCGCGCGGCCGGCGTGACCGTGGTTGTTCTTCGTCTTGCCGTCGTATTCGAGCGGGTTCGGGTAGAAGAAACGGTCGCCGGAGAGCGAGACGCCGCTGAGGAAGCCGTTGTAGAGCGTGCGCTCGAACGCATCCATGTATTTGGCGTCGCCGCTCATGAGGAACATGCGGTGGTTCCAGAAGAGGAAGCCGATGGCGGCGCAGGTCTCGTTGTAGCAACGATTGGGCAGCTCGTAGTCGTCGCCGTAGGCCTCGCCCGCGGCGCGGGCGCCCACGCCGCCGGTGAGGTGTAGTTTTTTCCCCACGACGTTTTCCCAGATGGCGTTGATCGCCTCGAGGTAGCGAGGCTCGCCCTGGAGCGCGGCGACGTCGGCCATGCCGCTGTAGAGGTAGTTGGCGCGCACGGCGTGGCCGACGGCCGAGCGCTGGTCGAGCACGGGGGCGTGGTCCTGGCTGTATTCGCCGCCGCGGCCGCGCGTCTCGATGAAAAAGCGCGCGAGCGCGAGCCAACGCGCGTCGCCGATTTCCCGATACAGCTTGGCGAGGCCCATCTCGATCACCTGGTGGCCGGGCGCGATGCGCGGCTCGCCGTCGCCGAAGTCGCGTTGGAGGAGCTCGGCGGTCCCGAGGCAGATGTCGAGGAGGCTGCGGGAGCCGGTGGCCTGCTTGTGGGCGACGCCGGCCTCGTAGAGGTGTCCGAGGTTGTAGAGCTCGTGGCTGAGCCCCGGGTCTTTTTCCCAGCGGTTTTGGCCGATCCAGTCGTGCGCGGGCCGGTCGGGGTGCATGGTGCGCCAGGTGTAGAGATAACCGTCGGGCTCCTGCGCGGCGGCCACGCGGGCGATGATCGTTTCGAGGCGGGCTTGCAGCGCGGGGTCGGGGCGGACGCTCAGGCAGAAGGCCGCGCCCTCGAGGACCTTGAACACGTCGGAATCGTCGAAGGGGTATTCGGTGACGGGTTTATGTTGCGCGGTCGTCTCGCCGGCGGCGCGACGCTTGAGGATGTCGGCCGCGAGGTCGAAATTGGCGAGGCGCCTGGAGGTTTCGAGCTGGCCGAGCGCGAAGGGCAAGGTGACGCGGTTGTTGATCTCCTGGCGGTCATGCCAGAGGCCCTCGGTGAAGTTCACCGCGGTGAAGGGAACGGGCTGGATGGGATAGTCGGAGCCGGCGGCGGCGGACGAGGCGGAGAGGGCGCCGGCCATGGCCGCGACGGCGAAACAGCGCAGCCGGCCGGACCCGTTGCGCGAGGGGGAAGGAGTGGACGGGAACATATACGCGAAAGCTCGGCGTCGGCGTTTCCTCTTTCAAAAGGACATTATCCGACAAAATAGGATCAAATCCGACCTGACATGGAACGCCTGCATCTTCCTCTTTCCCCGGGCCCGCGGGTGGTGAGCGCGGGGCTCTTCGTTTGCCCCGGCTACGGCGTTCATCCGGACCGCGTGATCGATTCGCACGAGATCATCTTCGTGCGCAGCGGCCGGCTCGGGATCGCGGAGGGGGATCGCGAGTATGAGGTGAAAGCGGGGGAGGCGTTGTGGATGCGGCCGGGCGTGCGGCACCGCGGCACGCGGCCGCACGAGGCGGATCTCTCGTTTTACTGGGGGCACTTTTATCCGCCGAAGCGGGTTCAGAAACGGGACGGCGCGGGGATCGAGCAGCACTCGCGGCCGGCGCGACCGGAACGGGTGGCGGAGTGGTTTCACCGCCTGGTGGAGCTGCTGGAGTCGGGCGCGCCGGAGGCGGAGGAGGCGAGTCTGCTGCTCCTGTTGCTTTGGCGGGAGCTGGGCCGCGTGCAGGCGCCGGAGAATCCGAACGCCGGGGAGGCGCTGGCGGCGCGGGCGGAGCAGTATATCGCGACGCGGTTTTCGCACGGCCTCCACGCGGGCGACGTCGCGAAGGCGATGGGCTGCCACCCCGATTACCTCGGGCGCGTGTTTCGGCGCGCGCAGGGATGCACGGTGAGCGAGGCGATCCACCGACGGCAGTTGCAGGAGGCGCGCTGGCGCCTGCGCGAAGGAGAGGGCGGACAGAGCATCGAGGAGGTCGCGCTCGCCTGCGGCTTTCGCGAGCCGCGCTATTTCCGGAAGCTCTTCACCGCGGCGCAGGGCGTGAGTCCGCGCGAATACCGGAAGTTGCACGCGCGCATCCGGGTGAACACGCGGTGACGCCCGAACCGGGCGGCGCGCGCCCTCATATCCTCAGCGCGAGCCGGCGGGTGAGGCGTTGGTTCTCCGCGATGGAGATCAGGCCGTCCTGAACCTTTCTCCAGCCGGACTCGCGGAGGGATTTCCAACCTTGGCGGCGGGCGAGGTCGCGGAGGGCGACGGTGCGCACGTCGGCGGACAACAGGTCCACGACCTCGTCGGTGACGAGGAAGAACTCGTAGACGGCGATGCGGCCGCGTTCGCCGGTGTTGCGACATTCGGGGCACCCGCGACCGCGTTGGGCGCGGATGGACTCGGGCGGAAGACCGAGGGCGGCGGCCATCTCGGCGCGGATGTCGGCGGGGATGTCGGCGTCGGGCTCGGCGCAGCGGGTGCAGACGCGGCGGGCGAGGCGCTGGGCGACGCTGCACACGAGGGACGAGCCGATGACCCAGGGCTCGACGCCCATGTCGATGAGGCGGGTGAGGGCGCCGATGCTGTCGTTGGTGTGGAGGGTGGAGAGGACGAGGTGGCCGGTTTGCGCGGAGCGCATGGCGACGTCGGCCGTCTCGCGGTCGCGGATCTCGCCGACGAGGATGACGTCGGGGTCGTGGCGGAGGACGGAGCGCAGGCCGGAGGCGAAGTCGAGGCCGAGCTCGGCGCGGGTCTGGATCTGGGTGACGCCGTCGAGCTTGTATTCGACGGGGTCCTCGAGGGTGACGATCTTGCGGCGGCCGTCGCGGGCGCTGGCGAGAAGGGCGTAAAGCGTGGTGGTTTTTCCGCTGCCGGTGGGTCCGGTGATGAGGGCGAGGCCCTGCGGGAGGCCGGCGAGCTCCTCCATGAGGGCGCGTTGCGAAGGCTCCATGCCGAGGTGGCCGAGGTCGAGGAGGAGCTTGTCGCGGCCGAGGACGCGGAGGCAGACGGTCTCGCCGTGGGGGGTGGGGATGATGGAGACGCGGAGGTCGTAGTGGGCGTCGCCCCGGCTCATGGCGATACGGCCGTCGTGGGCGACGCGGCGCTCGGTGATGTCGAGGTCGGCCATGACCTTGAGGCGGGAGAGGAGCGCGGCGTGGTGGGCGCGAAGGCCGTCGGGCACGGGCACGTCCTGGAGGAGGCCGTCGATGCGATAGCGGAGTTTGACGGTCTCGGCGAAGGGCTCGAGGTGGATGTCGGTCGCGCCGAGGCGGAGGGCCTCGGAGAGGATCTGGTCGACGAAGTGGATGATGGTCGGGTCCTCGGGCGCGGCGTCGGCGCCCTGGACGTCGAAGACGATCTCCCCGGCGTCGCCGGGGGCGGGGGCGCGTTCGCTGCGAAGGCGCTGGATGGTGTCGGCCCCGAGGCCGAAGTGGCGGCTGACGAATTCGCGGAGGGCGCCGGGAGCGCAGAGGCGGGGGCGCACGCGAAGGCCGAGGAGGAGGCGGAGGCGGCCGAGTTCGGAAAGCGAGGGCGGCTCGGGAAAGGCGGCGACGAGGGAGCCGTCCTCCAGGGCGAGGGGCGCGAAACGGTTTTCGAGGGCGATGGCGGAAGGGATGCGGTCGAGGGCTTCGCGGAGGGCCGGGGTGTCGAGACCGGAGAAGTCGGACGCGGAGAGGTCGACGAAGTCGACGCCCTGGGCCTCGGCGGCGGCGCGGTAGGCGATGTCCTCGGGAACGAAATCAAGGTCGACGAGGGCGCGGTGCAGCGGGAGATGCTGGAGCTCGGCGCGGCGGCGGGCGGTCTCGAGCTTGGCGGGGTCGAGAGGGGCGAGGCGGCGGAGGGCGTCGAGGAACGGGTCGGGAGCGGGCGAGGGCGTGCTCATGGCGGCGATGATGCGGACGAAGTTTGACCGCGGATGGCGCGGAGAGGTGCGGATGAAGAAGAGGGGAAAACGGGTTTAACCACGGAGAACACGGAGGACACGGAGAGGGCGGCGAAGGTGACCGAGGGGAGCGGCGGATTTTTGACCAAGGAAGGCACGGACCAATACGGATGGCAGAACCTGGCCTCTTTGCCTTTATCGGTGCCCATCGGCGAGATCCGCGGTTGAACATCCACTACTTGGAGGGAGGCGCAGGGAGGTTGACGGGCTTGTTGAAGGGAAGGCGGAGGCGGGCGTCGTCGCGGGCGAGTTCGGCGGCGTCGGCGTCGAAGGACAGGAGTTTCCAGCCGGAGGCGACGGGCTCGTTTGGCGTCAGCGTGACGACGCGGCCATCAAGGGAGAGGTAGGCGACGGAGGCGGCGCCGGAGGGAAAGGCGGCGAAGCCCCGGTAGGAGGCGGCGACGAGTTTGGGCGGGGGCGGCGCGGGCTTGGGCGGGGCGGGCGGCGTCGGAGGCGGCGGAGGCGGCTTGAAAAAATCGGTCTCGAAGAGGCCGCGGCCGGAGGCGAGATCGGCGCGGCCCTCGTTGAAGAAGGCGAAGGTGGCGGCGTGGGCGCGCGCGAGGCGGGCGGGCTCGGGCGCGAGGGCGGCGGGTGCGGGCGGGGCGGGCGGAGCGGCGTGCGGGCGCGCGCGGGCGAGCAACGCGACGAGCGGAACGGGAAGGACGAGGGCGGCGCGGAGCACGCGGAGTCGGAGGGAGCTCATGGCGTGTTGGCGGCCGCGGGTTCGGGGGGAAGGAGCGCGGAGACGACGACGGTGGCCGAGGCCTGGTCGGGCTGGCTGACGCCGTCCTTGCGGAGGACGAGGTGTTCGATGAGGAGCCGCGGATCGTCGGCGTCGGCGCCGAGCGCGAGGAGCTCGACGAAGGCCTGGACGTGCGCGCTGTCGCCGGTGACGCGGGCGCCGAAGAGGATTTCCTCGGCGAGAACGGGCGCGTTTTTCCCGGAACGAATTTCGCGGACGGCGGGGACGGGGAGCGCCTCGTAGGTCGCGACCCGGGCGGAGATGGCGCGTTCGGCGATCTCGCGGGCGAGGGCGAGCTGGGCCCAGCGACGGCGGGGCCGGGCGGGGCTCTGGGAGTTGTCGGCGAGGACCTCCAGCGAGCTGGGGGCGAGTTTGACCTTGGCGGCGGCGGCCTGGACGCGGAGCGACTCGGCGGCGGCGGCGCGTTCGCGTTCGAACTCGATAAACGTGAAGGGACGCGCGGCGTTTTCGCGCACGAGGGCGTCGGTTTCGAGGCGGCGGGAGAAGGCGGTGTAGTCGCGGAGGGCGGCGGTCTCGGCGAGGACGCGGTCGCGTCGGGCGAGGAGCGACGGCGCGTCGGCCTCGAAGCCTCCGCCGGCGAGTTCGGCGCGGAGGGAAGCGGCCTCGGCGGCGAGGGTTTTTTCGCGGGCGCCGAGCGCGTGGATTTGGAACCACGCGGCGAGGAGCAGCAGGACGGCGGGCAGGATCAGCCACCAAAAGACGCGGGGTGAGGCGAGGTTCATCACGGCGCGGGAGAGATGGAGAACAGGCCGCCGGGGGCCGGGGCGGTCGCGGAGGCGGCGGAGTCGGGCGCGCCCTCGAAGGGCGCGGTGTCGAGCTGGAGGGCGTAGGCGGCGCCGGCGGAGGCGAAGACGGTCTGGTCGGCGAGTTCGGGGCGGCGGGCGCGGGGCGGGAGAATGTCGACGCCGGCGAAGGCGCCGGAGTCGCGAAGTTCGCCGATGATGGCGCCGACGCGTTCGAGCGGGTCTTTGCCGCCGGGGCGGAAGCTGAGCTCGACGACGAGGCCGCTGGGGCGGGCGAGGCAGCCGGCGAGGAGCTGGGTCTCCGGCGCGGCGGAAGGCGTGCCCTGGGGGAGCGAGCCGTTTTGGTAGGTCTCGGTGTCGGTGATGAGGGCGAACCAAAAATCGCCCTCGGTGCGGCGTTCGCGGAGCCGGCGGGTGCCGTCGATGAAGTCGCGGGTGCGTTTTTGGAGGTAGAGGGCGGGGAGCGATTCCTGGTAGGCGGCGTCGCGCGCGGCGCGGGCGGCGAGGATTCCGGGGACGACGTCGCGGGCGGCGCGGAGGGCGGCGACCTCGGTCTGGCGGGAGCGGAGGCGGCCGAGATGGCCGTGGAAGGAGAAGGCGGCGGCGATGAAGCCGAGAAACGCGAGGAGGAGCGTCGCGGCGTGGAGGGCGCCGGTGGTCAACTCGCCCCGGCGGGCGGCGCGGATGGCGAGGGGCGCGAGGTTGGGCGCCTCGGGGCCGAGGCGAAGCGCGAGGGCGGCGGCGCCGTAGGCGAGAACGCCGTCGTCGAGGGAAAAGGTTTCGGCGGGGGACGCGTTTTCGGCGCCGACGGGAAGGACGGGCCAGGAGGCGGCGGGGCGGCCGGAGCCGGCGAGGGCCCGGGCGAGCGGTTCGCGGAGGCGGCCTTGGGCGAGGCCGGCGCCGCTGAGCCAGCGCGGGGCCTCGAGGAGCGTGTCGGGGGAGTTGCCGGTTTCGCGGGCGTGATCGCGGAGAAGGGACTCGACCGCGAGGCGGAGTCCCTTGAGACGGGCGGCGAGACGCGGGGTGGCTTCGTTGAGGGCGTCGGCGCCGTCGCGGGCGAGGATGGCGCGCGCCTCGGCGGCGGGGACGCCGAGATCGGAGGCGAGCGCGTCGATGAACTGGTCGACGCCCCAGTCGAGGTCGGCGGCGAAGAGGGGCTGGTCGTCCTCGACGACGAGGAGAAGGCCTTCGGCGACGCCGAGCTCGACGAGCACGGCGAGCGGCGGGCGGACGGGAAGCGTGGTGAAGGCGGCGGCGAGGGCGAGGTCGGCGCCGACGACGCGTTCGATTCGTTCGGCGGGGAGGCCGGCGCGGGCGAGGAGATCGGAGACATCGGCCTCGCGGGCGACGCTCACCCAGACGGGGAGCGGGCGGCCGGGGGCGGGACGAAGCGGGCGGGCGTCGAAGAGATTGGCGGAGTTTTCCGGGTGGCGGCCGCCGAGCGTGCGGGCGAGGTCGGCGGGCTGGCGGGAGTCGCCGGGGCGGAGGCGCAGGAGTTGCGAATGGGTGCGGCCGGGAGGGAGGACAAGCGTGGCGGGCGCGGAGACGGGGAGCGTCGCGAGGAGACCGCGAAGGCGCGCGGCCATTTCGGCGGGGCCGAGGAGTCCGTCGGCGCGGAGGTCGGCGGAGAGGGCGCGTTCGAGGCGGAGCGGCTCGTCGCCGCCCGAGCGCCGCGCGAGGAGCACGCGGGCGCCGCGGGCGCCGATCTCGAGCGCGAGGCGCGGCCGCGCGCCCACGTGGAGACGGGCGAGCCGGAGGCGAAGGGCGTCGAGACGGGCGGGCATGTGAGCGGGGAGCGGGGAGCAGGGAGTTGGGGGCGGGGCGCGAAGGGGGGGGGCGGGACGCCCGTGCCACGGTCAAGGCGCGGGGGCGGGAGGGACGGAGGGTTCGGGAGCGGGCGAGGACGAGGACTCGGGAGCGGAAGACGTTGGCTCGCCCGGGGCGGGGATGTTTGGCGCGACGGGAGCGGTCGCGCGCGGCCCGGAGTAGCGGATGAATTCGCCGGATTCGGAGAGGAGGGTGGCGGTGACGAAGATGAGCAGGTAGCGCGGGCGGTTGATCTCGGTCTTGGTGCGGAAGGCGGCGCCGACCAGCGGGAGTTTCCCGAGGATGGGAACGGATTCGGTGAAGGTGGTCTGCTCGTTCTGGATGACGCCGCCCATGACGACGGTCTCGCCGGACTGCACGACGACGCGGGTGGAAATCTCCTGGTCGCGGGAGCGGGGGAGCTTGAGGTCGAAGGTGCTGGAGACGCGGCCGGTGGAGTCGCGGTCGCTGATCGTGGCGAAGGTGACCAGCTCGACGTTTTGCGAGACGGAGGGGTTGAGGGCGAGGAGGATGCCGCGGCCGTCGCCGCCGATGCTGGCGAGGACGTCGAGGGCGACGCCGGCGGTGAGCTTGGTGGGCTTGCCCTTGGGAACGAGGGAGGAGGTGGAGCGGTTTTCGAGGATGGTCTGGGAGACGGTGTATTCCTCGTAGAAGTATTGGGTCTGGCCGTCGCGGATGGTGGCGGGGCGGTTGTTGACGACGGTGAGGCGCGGGGCGCTGAGGGTCTGGCTTTCGCCGGATTGCTCGATGGCGTTGAGCGTGGCGGTGAGGGAGCTGTCGCTGAGGACGTTGGTGAACGTCTTTTGGAGGCCGTAGCCGACGTCGACGTTGAGGCCGGTGAAGTCGGTGGCGGAGCGGGGCACGGTGGCGGGGCGGCCGGTTTCCCAGTTGAGGCCGAGGCGCTGGTAGGCGGATTCGGAGATGGTGATGAAACGCGCCTCGATGAGGACCTGCTGGACGGGGCGGTCGAACTCGCGGATGATGTTCTCGAGGGTGCCGAGCTGGGCGCGCGTGCCGGTGGCGACGATGATGTTGCGCTCGTAGTCGATGTAATACTTGGAGCCGCCGAAGAACTGCTTGATCGCCTGGTCGATCGAGGGAGCGGCCGGCGTGCCGTCGCGGACGAAGTCCTCCAGCTTGACGTTGGCGGTGACGGTCTCGCGGTCCTTGTCCTTCACGCGGGTCTCGTTGACCTCGGCGGGGCCGAATTGGGCGGGGAGGAGGAAGCCCCGGCGGAGGCGGTAGAAACGGGTTTCCTCGAAGCCGCGTTTGGCTCCGTCCTTGGCGTCGACGATCCAGACGAGGCTCTCGCCGATCTCGAAATGGAGGTCCATCTGGCGGGCGACGTGGTCGAGGAACTGGCGGACGGGGACGTCGCGGAGGTTTACGGAGAGCTTGCGCTGGAACTGGGGGAGGCCGCGGTCGGCGACGAAGTTGAGTCCGGTGCTTTTGCCGACGGTGAAGATGATGTTCTCCAGGGTGAGGTCGTCGGCCTGGAGGGTCATGGGCTGGAGCAACGCGGACTCCGTGGCGGAGGGCTTGGGCTCGTCGAGTCCGACGAGCGGGGCGCTGCGCTCGATGGTGCGACCGTAGGGCGAAGGGATGTCGGAGGCCTTTTCGACGTCGTCGAGGGCGGTGCGGAGGCTGCGCGGAAGATCGAGACTGCGGTCGTCGGGGTTGAGGAGGACGTCGCCGAGCTCGTTGGCGAAGCGGGAATCCTTGGCCTCGATCTGCCGGAGCTCGGTCTCGAGGGCGCGGTCGCGGCGACGCTGGCCCTCGGTGAGGGTCCAGGCGTGGACGCGTTCGACGGCGGGATCGTCGGGGGCGACACGCTTCAGCTCGGCGGCCTTGGTCTCGGCCTCGGTCCAGGCGCCGGAGCGGGCGAGGTTGAGGATTTCGCGAATCGGTTTGTCGTAGACCGCGCTGACGGGCGGCGGCGGAGGCTCGGCGGGGGCGGCGGTTTCGGGCTTGGCGGCGGGAGGACGGTTTTGGCAGCCGGCGCCGACGAGGACCATGGCGGCGAGACAGAAGGAAAACGAACGGGGCGACGGGCGGGGAGAAAAGCGGAGGCGGGCCATGTTATGCGGAGACGAGGAGACTGGAGGGCGGGATACGAGTGGGAAGCACGGACAGCCCGGGAGCCGCGCGACGCGGCGGAAAAGGAGAAAAACGCGGCGCGGGGCAAGGGGCGTAAACATTATTTGCCTGCGACTCGCGCAAGGGAGACCGGGTTCGGGGATATTTAACAAATTTTGCCCGTGGCGGCGGAC
>CBINJQ010000116.1:0-11176 GCA_966251015.1 uncultured Akkermansia sp.
ACGCACTCGTCGCCGAGGCGGTCGATGGCGGCGGAGCGGTCCTTTGTGAACCAGCCTTCGAGAATCCCGAAGCGGGCGGTTTGGTAGAACGCGTCCGAGATTTCCTTCGCCATGGCGAGCGCCTCCTCGGGCTCGGTTTGCGCGAGCCGGCCGAGCATGCGCGCGGCGAGACCGGTTTCCTCCGCGGCGTCCCGCAGATCGAGCGCCCAATCGAACGCGGGGCGCGGCGCTTTCTCCACCCACGCGAAGCCGGCTTGTTCACGGAGTTTCACGCCGTCTTGTCCGGTGATCTCGTCCCAAGTGCCGGCCGACCACCGCGCGGCGTCTTCGGGCGAGGTCGCGCACCATTGGTCGAAGACGGACCAGAAGCGGGCTCGGCTCGCGGAGGTGTTGTCGCGCCAAAGGCGGAGCAGACGGGCGCCCAGCTCCCCGGCGTCGACGGCGCGCAGGAGGTGGGCGCGTTCCCCGTCCGTGCCGGAGTCCCATCGGGCGATCAGGGTCGACCAGGCGCCGTCCGGGGTTTCGCTTTGTGGTGAATCCGTGGATACGGATGTGGGATTCGCCGATTCGGGAGCGACGAGGCGGGATAGCGCGACCGCGCCGCCGGTCAACGCGATGGCGAGCGAGGTGCCGGCGATCCATTTCGCGCCGCCGGTGGAGAACCATGCGGCGAGGAGGCCCGCGCCGGTGGTGGCGCCGGAGGCGGCGAACGCGGCCTGGGTGATGGCGCCGGCGAGGCCGGCCGGCACGGCCAGGGCGCCTTGCCCGGCCAGGGCGGCGCCGAGCGCGCCGCCGGTCGAAACGATGCCGTGGCGCGCGAGACCGGCGCGGAGTTTCTCCAAGGCGCGGTCGACGCGCATGCGCGCGGCGTCCTCGGCGAGACCGAGGCGGGCGCCGATCTCGGCGTGGGTTTTGCCGGCGAAGAAGCGCAGGAGCACGGCCTCGCGATCCGGCGCTTTCAGCGAGGCGAGGGCCTCGTCGATCACGGGTTGGAGCCGGTCCCAGCGCGGTTCCGCCGGGCCGTCTTTTTCTATTTCATGCATGGTCCGGGCCTCCTCGTGGCGTTGTTGGCGGCGTTGCTCTCCGCGACGCGCGTCGGCGGCGACGTAGCGGGTGGCGGTGTGCAGCCAGGCGGCGAGGGCCGGATGGCTGGAGAGAGGGCGGGCTTTGCGCGCGACTTGGACAAACACCTCTTGGGCGACGTCCTCGGCGCGACCGGCGTCGCCGTCGAGCGAGCGGCAGGCGCAGCGGTAGACGAGCGGCAGATTTTGGCGGACGAATTCCGCGAAAGCGGCCTGGTCCTTTTGCTCGGCGTAGCGACGGAGCAACTCGGCGTCGGGAGAGGACATGTTCATGTCTTGTTACCGCCGCGGAGGTGCGTAACCGAACAGGAAAAGGCGGGAAATTTATCGGCGGACTGGTGGCGCGCGTGGACTTCGCCGAAGACGTCGCCGGGACTGGCGGAGCGGGACGAAACGGCTCGGCCCTTCCGCCACGGACGGAGCGCGGGCGGCGAAACGCTCAGTAGCCGGAGCTCGGCGCGGCGGTGGCGGCGCCGTTGAATTCGGCGAGGATGGCGGCGGCGGCGCTGGTGCCGAGGCGGGTCGCGCCCGCCTCGACGAGGGCGCGGGCGTCGGCGAGGGTTTTGATCCCCCCGGAGGCCTTGAGCTGGATGGGGCCGCGGCGGGCGGCGGCCCAGGCGGCGATGTGGTCGACCTTCGCTCCGGCGGAACCGAAGCCGGTGGATGTTTTGATGAAGTGGGCGCCGGCGTCCTCGCAGAGTCGGAGGGCGGTGATGCGCTGGTCCGCGTCGAGGTAGCAGGTCTCGACGATGACTTTCACGAGCTGGCGGTTCTCGCGGGCGCGGCGGGCGAGGGCGCGCAACTCCGTGTCGACGGCCGCGACCTCGCCGTCGCGGAGGGCGGCGTAGTTCATGACGATGTCGACCTCGTGGGCGCCGGCCGCGTGCATCGCGTCGATCTCGGCGGCCTTGGCGTCGGTTGAGAAGCGTCCGCTGGGGAAGCCGATCACGGTGCCGATCTTGATGCCGGTGCCGGCGAGGACCCTGGCCGCGAGGGGCACGCTGGCCGGGTAGATCATCACGCAGGCGAAACGGTGCTCGGCGGCCTCCTGGCAGAGCGCGGTGATGTCGGCCGCGCTCGCGTCGAGACGGAGGTTGGTCGAATCGAGGTGGGCGGCGAACTGCGCGGGCGTGAGGTTCATGCGAGCAAGGAAAGGGGGGCGAGGAGCCGGGAGCCGAAGGGAGGAGGGCGGACGAAGCGGGACAAAAAAACGCGGCGGTCGCCCAGTGGCAACCGCCGCGCGCGGGGGCGCTCGGCTTATTTGGCGGGCGCGTCCCAGGTGTCGGTGCGGAAGGGCGTCGCGGGCAGGCCCTCGCGGTTGAACAACCCGGCGACGGGGGCGTTGCGCCAGGCGTAGCGCACGGCGACGGGCTCGGGCACCGCCACGCTCGTGACGAGAACGGAGTCGCGCTCGATCTTCGCGTCGGCGGGGTGGAAGACCTGGTCGGAGCCCGCGAGCTCGAACCCGGCGACGGTGTTGAGCGGGGCGATGAGGCCGCCGTGGGCTTGGGTGAAGGTCACGCGGAATCCGGCGCCGTCGCGCGTGGCGTTTTGAAACACGGGGCCGCTGTCGACGATCGGGAAACCGTAGTCGCGGGCGAGGGCGAGACGGGCGAGGCGGCGGCCGACGTCCTTTTTGTTGCGCGGGTGGATGTCGCGCACGTCGCCGATGTCGAGGGTGACGGCCTGGCCGGTGGCGGGCAGGGCGAGCGTCCTGGTCTGGGCTTCGCGGAGGAAGGCCCAGGTGGTGCCGGCGGAGTCGCGATTGCCGAAGTTGGCGAGCTGGACCCAGTAGAAGGGGAAGTCGCCTTGCGCGAATTGCGCGCGCCAGCCGGTGATCATGGCGGAGAAGAGCTCGTGGTAGCGCGCGGCCTGGTCGGCGTTGGATTCGCCCTGATACCAGATCGCGCCGCGCAAGGCGTAGGGCACGAGCGGGTGGATCATCGCGTTGTAGAGGCCCGACGGGGTGGCGGGGTGGCCGGGGCCGACCGGGCCGCCGGGCGCGCGCTCGGTGAAGGGTTGTCCCGCGGCCTGGGCGGCGGCGCGGCGTTGGTCCCACGCGGCCCGCTCGGCGTCGTGTTTCTCCTTTAGCGCGGGGTATTCGGCGAGGGTCCTGGCCCAGGCTTCGCCGACGTAGGCGAGCGAGGGCGTGGCGGCGAAGGTTTCCGGGGAGGTCCAGGATTCGGCGCGGGTGCCGCCCCAGGTGCTGTTGACGATGCCGACGGGGACGCCGACGAGCGCGTGGATGTCGCGGGCGAAGTAGTAGCCGACGGCGGTGAACTCCGCGGTGGTGGCGGGCGAGGCGAGTTGCCAGGAACCGCCGGCGCGGTCGAGAGGCGTGTCGGAGACCTTGCGCGGGATCTTGATGTGGCGGATGAGGGGATTGGCCGAGCCGGGGACGTCGATCGCGCGGTCGTAGGTGTCTTTGACGGACCACTCCATGTTGGACTGGCCGGAGGCGAGCCAGACCTCGCCGACGAGAATGTCCGAGAGCGTGATCGTGTTGTTGCCCGCGATGGTGAGCGTGGCGGGCGTGGCGTTGGCGGGGAGGGGATCGAGCGTCACGCTCCAGCGGCCGTCCTGGCCGGCGGTGGCGGTTTTGGTCTGGCCGGCAAACGTGACGGTGACCTTTTCGCCGACGTCGGCCTTGCCCCAGACGGGCACGGGTTTGTCGCGCTGGAGGACGGCGTGGTCCTGGAAAAGCGTGGCGGGCGTGACGTCGGCGAAGAGGGCCGAGGCGGACGCGGCGAGCGTGAGCGCGAATGACGAGACGAGGCGACGGCGGGCGGGGGTGGGATTCATGGAATAAGCAACGGAGAAAACTCAGACGCGGGCGGCGGGCCGGCGTTTCAAAAAGGCGGCCAGCTCCTTCGCGACCGGCATGCTCGGCGCGGTGCCGAACTTGGTGACGGAGAGCGCGGCGACGGCCTGGCCATGCCTCGCGGCGGCGAGAACATCACCCTCGTGTTTCACGAAACCGGCGGCGAAACCGCCGACAAAGGCGTCGCCCGCGCCGGTGGTGTCGACCACCTCCACCTCGTGCGCGGGGAGGTGCGCTCCGCCCGCGGCTTGCGAGACGAAGCAACCGCGTTTGCCGAGCGTGATGATTACCACGGGCGGTCCGAGACGGCGGCATAGCGCCTGAAGCGCGTCGAGCGTCTCCGCGGCGAGATCGGCCTCGGAATAGGCGGCGGAGGCTTTCTGCGCGGGCGCGAGGCCCAGCCGGTTCACCAGCGCGACGAACTCGGTTTCGTTGGGCGCCAGGATGTCGACATGCTCCAGCAGCGCGGGATCGAAATCGGGCCGCATCGGCGCCGGGTTGAGCAACGTGGTCGCGCCCGCGCGTTTTCCGGACCGCAACGCGTGCGCCACGGCGCCGAGGTCGTTCTCGAACTGGGCGACGACGAGGCGCGCGCCCTTGAAGAGCGACGCGGGGAGGTCGCGCGGCGCGAGCGCGGCGTTGGCGCCGAGGGCCACCACGATCTCGTTTTGACCGAGGTCGTCGACGAGGATGGCGGCGGTGCCGGTGGCGTGCCCGGGCTTCGGGACGAAGCGCGCGGCGATCTTGTTCTCCGCGTAAAAGCGGCGGGCGACGTCGGCGAACGCGTCCGTGCCCACCGCGCCGACGAAAAGGACGGGGGCGCCGGCGCGGCCGGCGGCGATGGCCTGGTTCGATCCCTTGCCGCCGGGGCCGGTGACGAAGCGGCCAAGGATGGTTTCGCCCGCCTTCGGGAAAGCGGCGCAGCGCCAGGTGAGATCTTGCACATAGCTGCCGACAACGATGACGGCCGGGGCGGGGCGGGAGGGCATGGACGCGCAGACAAAGCCCGCGAGCCCGGTGTCGCAAGCACTTGCCCGGACGGACGACGGCGGCGGGGCGAGGGCCGTTGCGACACGGTGGCGACGGTTTTTTACCCCTGTAACATTTGTGAAACGCGGCGCCTTTGCCCTCGGCGGGAGGGGGCCGGCGCGGTAGCCTCCCGGCACATTCGTTTCAGTTTCCGCAAACGTCACCCGTCCACCCAGCCATGTCGGATTCCTCCGCCACCTCCGCCAAGAAAATCCTCGTCGTCGACGACGAGACCGACGTCACCGAACTGCTCGCCTATACGCTTCGCGCGAAAGGCTTCACGGTCGAGGCGATCAACGATCCCAACCGCAGCATCGGCGTGGCCCGCACCTTTCTGCCGGACCTGGTGGTGCTCGACGTAATGATGCCCGACCTGAACGGCATCCAGATCTGCCGCATGATCCGGGCCGACGCGAAGCTCAAGAAGGTGCCGGTCATCTTCCTCACCGCCAAGGCCGAGGAGGGAGATCGTATCCAAGGACTGGAGACGGGGGCCGACGACTATCTCTGCAAGCCCTTCAGCACGAAGGAGCTTGTTCTCCGCATCCAGACCATCCTGCGCCGCGTCAACGACGGCGTGCCCGAGGCGCCGAAGTTGCTTAGCGCCGGCCGCATCCTGCTCGACGGCGAACGCCATGTGGTGTCGGTCGCGGACCAGCCGATCGAGCTGACCGCCACGGAGTTCAAGCTCCTTCGTCTGCTCATGGAGCGCCGCGGCCGCGTGCAGACCCGCGAGCACCTGCTCATCAACGTGTGGAACTACGAGACCGAGATCGAGACCCGCACCGTCGACACCCACGTCCGTCGTCTTCGCGAAAAGCTCGGCTCCGAGGCCGAGTGGATCGAGACGATCCGCGGCGTCGGCTATCGTTTCGCCGAACGCCGGGCCGCCGAGGCCGCCAACACCTGATCCGGACCGGCGGGGCGCGCATCCTCCCGCCCGCTTGCACGGGCGCGTTTCCGCGACGCGGCTTCACGCATGGCGGAACGGGGCACCACGCTTTTTCGCCCTCGCGCGCGCCTTCGTCCTCGTCCGGCATCCGACGACTCTTTTTCGTTCCGCCATGCTCGTCGCCGCTCTCGTCGCCGCCCTGATCGCGCTGGGCCTGGTCCTGCGCCGGCTCGCGAATCACCGGCGAGCGGTCGAGGCCTTGCGTGATTCGCTCCGCGCGCGGCGGCCCTTGTTGCGGGAGGATCTGCCGGGCGCTCTGGCGCCGGGCTGGGACGAATTGTGCGTGGCGGCGGGCGAGCTCACGGCCGAACTGGGACGGCTCGACCGCCAGCACAGCGGGCAACTCGCGCAACTCGAGGCCACGCTCGGCTCCTTGCAGGAAGCGGTGCTCATCATCGACTCGAACAACTACGTCCTGCTCGCGAACCAGGCTTTCCACGCGATCTTTCCGCGGTCGGAGAATATCCTCGGCGAACGCCTCGAATTCGCGCTGCGCAACGACGCTTTTCTCCGGCTTGTCGGCGAAGTCCGGGCCCAAGGCGCCCGCCCGCGCCAGGAGATCGAGTTTGTCGACACGAAGGGATCGACGTGGGTGGAGGTCACGGCGTCCGTGATCGCGCCTCTTGGCGGCCAGTCGTTGCCCTGCCTGCTTTTCGTGCTGCACGACATCACGCGGCAAAAGCGCCTGGAGAACGTGCGAAAGGATTTCGTCGCGAACGTCTCCCACGAGCTGCGCACCCCGCTTTCCGTCATCAAAGGCTACGTCGAGACGCTGGTCGACGCGCAGGACGACATGCTCCCCGCGGATCGCGATCGTTTCCTCAAAACCATCCAGCGTCACGCCGAGCGCCTGAACTCGTTGCTCGAGGATCTGCTCGCGCTCTCGCGGTTGGAGTCCTCGCAGCCGGGCCTGATGCGCGAGCGCGTCGACCTGGGGCGGATGCTCGCCTCCGCGCTGGAGGATTTTCGCGCCCGGCCCGCCGCCGAGAGCCACCGCTTCAGCCTCGCGATCGACCCGAACACCCCGCCCGTGCTCGCCGATCCGCTCAAGCTCGGGCAGGTCCTGGACAACCTCGTGTCCAACGCGCTCAAATACACGCCGCGAGGCTCCCGGATCGACCTCGGGGCGCGTATGACTTCGGTGGATACGGTGGAGATTTGGATACGCGACGACGGCCCCGGCATCCCGGACGAGGATCTGCCGCACATTTTCGAGCGCTTCTACCGCGTCGACAAAGGCCGCTCGCGAGACAAGGGCGGCACCGGGCTCGGCCTGAGCATCGTGAAGCACATCGTGCAGCTCCACGGCGGCAAGGTATGGGCCGAAAGCAAGGTCGGCGTCGGCACGACCTTTTTCTTCACGCTGCCCTTGCGCGCTCCGGCGGCCGGCGGCGGTGGCGCGGCCTCGGGCGGGGTCCTTGTTTAAATCGCGGTGGCGTATGACGGGCTGGCGGCCGCGCGTCACCGGCCGCGTTTGGTCCGTCCCTCGCAATCCCCCGCGTTGACCTGCGCGCCCGGCTTTGCGTGCGTTGCGGTTCAACGCGCCGCGCCCCGTGCCACTCGACCTCTACGCCAACATCCGCGATCAACGTCTCGCCGCCCTGCGCGAGGAGTTTTTCCCGCGTTTGCCTATGGCCGCGGGCCGCCCGCTCACGCTCGAGATCGGCTGCGGCCACGGGCACTATTTGAACGCGTTCGCCGCCGCGCATCCGGACGAGTTTTGTGTCGGCATCGATCTTCTCGCCGACCGTATCGAACGCGCCGAGCGCAAGGCGAAGCGCGCGAAGCTCGCCAACCTCGCCTTCGTCCAGGCCGAGGCGTCGCTCTTTCTTTCCGCGCTCCACGCTTGGGGAAACCCGGACGCGACCACCTCGGTCGCGGGTGGTCCGCACGTGTCGTGTCGCTCGGTCGGCGCTCCGCGTCTCGGCCGTGTCTTCGTGCTGTTTTCCGATCCTTGGCCGAAGCGCCGGCATTGGAAGCACCGCGTCTTGCAGGCCGAACTTCTCGATACGTTGGCCGTCCTGGCCGCGCCCGGCGCGCGCCTGCATTTTCGCACCGACCACCCGGAGTATTACGATTATGCGCGTGACGTTGTGGTGAATCATGCGCGCTGGAATTTGGCCTCGCCCGCGTCGGAACCCTGGCCTTTCGAATATGTTTCCGTTTTTGAGGAGCGCGCGTTAGCCGGTGCGCCCCAGTCGCTTACCGCGTTGCTAAAGTAGTTCTCCGCCGGCCGCATAAGAGAGAATCGTCGACCGGGCCGCACCGCCTAATGACCCCGGGAGTGGTAGATATCTACCACTTCCAAGATTGACGCACCCTTCCCCGGCTACCTAGTTCGTGCTCTTTTCCCCTCTTTCCATGGCCTTCCGCGTAATCGCTTCCGCTATTAAAACCATCGTCGCGCTGCCGCTCGTCGCGGTGTTCGCCGCGACGGCGCACGCGGCCGAGGGCCATGCCGCCCCGGCGGACCTCTCGCCGTTCATCGGCCTGCCCATCTCGAATTCGATTCTTACGAGTTTGTTGATCACCACCCTGCTGATCATCGGCATTCGAATGTTCGTCGGCACGCCGAAGATCGTCCCCGGCCGCGGTCAAGCCGTGTTCGAGGGCCTGATCACCACTCTGAAGGAGATGCTCGAGCCCATCGTCGGCAAGAAGGCCATGCCCGGCGCCTTCCCGGTTCTCCTCTGTCTCTTCATCTTCATCCTCGTTCACAACTGGTCGGGTCTCCTCCCCTTCATCGGCACCGCAGGCTGGGGCCACACGGACCCCGAGACGGGCAAATTCATCCTCGAGGCCCCCCTCCTCCGTCCGCACACCTCCGAGGCCAACGGCACCCTCGCCCTCTCGCTCTTCTCCTTCGGCGCCTGGCTCATCCTGATCTTCAAATACGCCGGCCCCGGCCTCATCTGGCACGACCTCTTCGGCAACAAGGCGGGCAAGGGCGAGCTTCACCCCGGGATGTATTACTTCCTCTCCGTGGTGTTCTTCCTCGTCGGTCTGATCGAGCTCGTCTCGATCGGCATGCGTCCGATCACCCTTTCGGCCCGTCTCTTCGGCAACGTGTTCGGTGGTGAAAACCTCCTCCACGCGACCGGCTTCATCTTCGTTTTCTACTTCCTCGAGATCATCGTCGGCCTCGTCCAGGCCTTCGTGTTCACGCTGCTCTCCGCGGTCTACATCGGCTTGATCTGCAACCACGGCGACGACCATGCCCACGACCACGACGGCCACGGCGACGACCACGCGCACGACGCGGCGAAGCACTAAGAGAGAAACCCTTTTCCCGGAAGCTATCGCGGGCCCACGCGCCTCACCAAACGCGGGTTTCCGGGGCACACCAAAACCTAAACAAACACATCCACCATGATCACTGGTAACATCGCCACCGGTCTCGCCGTTTTCGGCGCCGCCCTCGCCGTCGGTCTCATCGGCTTCCGCACTGTTGAGGCCGTTGGCCGCAACCCCGCCGCCCAAGGCAAGATCCTCCCCCTCGCCCTCGTTCTCGGCGCCTTCGCCGAAGGTCTCGGCATTCTCGCCATCTTCGTTCTTGGCAAGTAAGCCGCGCGATCTGATCGCCTTTTGAACCGGGGCGGCCTCCGCAGGCGCCTCGGTTTCCCCCCTTTCCCTTCCGTCAGCAAACCCTCGCTCGAGCCATGTTCGCCATCCTCGCCGCCGTCGAATCCACCGCCGCCGCCCACGCCGGAGCCGCCCAAGAATCCGGCGCCGCCGAACTCATCCACCGCTTCGGCATCCAGCCCGGCTACGTGGCGATGCAGTTCGTGAGCTTCGCGATCCTGGCCTTCGTGCTCTATCGCTTCGCGATCAAGCCGACGCTCTCCCAGATGGACGAGCGCAACCGCCAGATCGAGTCCGGCCTGAAGAACGCCGCCGACACCGCCGCGAAGCTCCAGGAGGCCAACGTCCAGGCCGCCGCCCAGCTCAAGGCCGCCCAGGTCGAGGCCAACAAGATCGTCGACGAGGCCCGCAAGGCCGCCAAGGAGCTCTCCGAGCGCGAGACCGCCGCCGCCACCGAGCGCGCCAACGCCCTCCTCAAGAAGGCCAACGAGGCCGCCGAGCTCGAGCGCAAGAAGATCATGGCTGAGGCCCAGCAGGAGATCGCCCGCCTCGTCGTCGCCACGACCGAGCGCGTCCTCGCCAAGAAGCTCACCGACTCCGACCGCGCCGCCTACAACGAGGCCGCCGCCCGCGAGCTCACCAACGTCTAGGCCCGCGGCGTTCCGCCTCCGGCTCAGCTCCTCGTTCCCATCTCCTAGCTCCCCGCTCCAACATGGCCGCCGTCTCCGCCCAATCCCGCGCCTACGCCAAACAGCTTCTCCAGATCTCCCTGGAGAACGGCGTGGTCTCCGCCGAGCGCGTCGCCGGCGTCCTCGAGTATCTCGAGAAGAACCCGCCCGCGCGCCCGCAGGCCGTCCTCGCTGCCTACCACAAGCTGGTCGCCGCCGAGCTCGCCAAGGGCGAGGCCCGCGTCGAGCACGCCGGTCCGGTGACCCCCGCCGCCCTCGACGGCATCGCCGCCTCCCTCGGCAAGCGCTACGGCCGCCCCGTGACCGCCACCGCCACCCCGAACCCGAAGCTGCTCGCCGGCCTCCGCGTCCGCATCGGCGACGACGTCTTCGAGTCCTCCGTCTCCGGCCAGCTCGCCGCCCTCGCCTCCGCCTGAGCCGGGCCGCGCTGTATCCGTAGACTCCCTACACCTTCCCTTTCCAAAACCCTCGTCCGCCTCCTTTCATAAAATGAGCACCGTCCTCGCCCAAATCGAATCGCAGATCGCCAAGCTCTCCGCCAAGGCCGTCCGCAAGAACACCGGCGTCATCACCACCGTCGCCGACGGTGTCGCCAAGGTTTCCGGCCTCTCCGAGGTGATGTATAACGAGATGGTCGCCTTCCCCGGCGGCGTCATCGGCATCGCCCTCAACCTCGCCGAAGACGAGGTCGGCTGCGTCGTTCTCGGCGACGTCTCCAAGCTCAAGCAGGGCGACGAGGTCCAGACCACCGGCAAGCTCCTCTCCGTCCCCGTCGGCAAGGGCCTCCTCGGCCGCGCGGTCGACGCCCTCGGCAACCCCGTGGACGGCAAGGGCCCCATCGCCTCCACGGAGTTCTACCCCGTCGAGAAGATCGCCCCCGGCATCATGGCGCGTAAGTCGGTCTCGCAGCCCCTCTTCACCGGCATCCAGGCGATCGACTCCATGATCCCGATCGGCCGCGGCCAGCGCGAGCTCATCATCGGCGACCGCGGCACCGGCAAGACCACCATCGCGATCGACA
>CBINJQ010000117.1:0-11136 GCA_966251015.1 uncultured Akkermansia sp.
GGCCGACGCCTCCACCACCCGCAAATACGGCGGCACCGGCCTCGGCCTCGCGATCTCCAAGAAATTTTGCCAGCTCATGGGCGGCGACATCACCGTCGAAAGCGAGCCCGGCAAAGGCACGGTATTCACCGCTTCGATACCCCTCCGCGTCGAGGACCCCTCCAGGTCCCGCCCGCCGTTCGGAGGGACGCCGTCCCCCGCGTCCGCGCCGGGCGGCGCGGGCGTCCCGCCCGCGGACGGCGAGGCGTCCCGCCTCGCCGCCCCCGGCCCGCTCATCCTCGCCGTCGACGACGATCCCGCCGTGCTAGACCTCCTCTCGCGCAACCTCAACCGCGAGGGCTACTCCGTCCGGACCGCCACGAACGGCCGCGACGCCATCCTGCTCGCCAAGGAGCTCAAGCCCCGCCTCATCACCCTCGACGTCATGATGCCCAGCATGGACGGCTGGTCCGTGCTCACCGCGCTCAAGGCCGACCCCGCCACGCGCGAGATCCCCGTGGTGATGGTCTCCATCATCGACGACCGCCAGCTCGGCTTCGCCCTCGGCGCCGCCGACTACCTCACCAAGCCCGTCGACCGCGCCCGCCTCGCCGACATCCTCGCGCGCCAGGTCCCGCACGACACCCGGCGCCTCGCGCTCGTCGTCGACGACCTCCGCGACAACCGCGCCGTCCTCCGCGCCACCCTCGAGCGCGAAGGCTGGGAAGTCGTCGAGGCCGACGACGGCAAGGTCGCCCTCGAGTCCTTCGCCGCGCACAAGCCCGCGCTGATCCTGCTCGACCTCATGATGCCCGTCATGGACGGCTTCGAGTTTCTCCGCGCCCTCCGCGCCCGCGAGGACGGCCGCGACGTCCCCGTGGTCGTCGTCACCGCCAAGGAGCTCACGTCCGACGAACGCGACTACCTCCGCGCCTGCGTGGAAAACGTCGTGCAAAAAGGCCCCCTCGCCCACGACGCCCTCCTCGCCGAGATCCGCAACCGCCTCGGCTGAGGCGCCCTCGTCAACCGCGCTTCTCGAATGTTGGCCAAGCCGCTCCTGGTTCTGCGGGAATCCCCGCGCCTCGTTCCGGAGCGCATCCGCGACCACGACGCCGGCATCCGGATGCTGATCCGTCCGTCTTTGGTCTACGGTGTGCCCTGCGCCCTGATCGCCCTGTATTTCTATCACGCCGAAATCGCGCCGTTCATCGATCCCCCTCGGCCGGAGCTCACGTTCTGGATACTCGCGTCCCCGTTCGTGCTGCCTGTCTGCTTCATCGCCATCCGGATCGTCCTGTCCGTCCCCCGGTTTCGCGGAGTCTGGCGGACGACCTGGGCGCTTTGGCCGAAGGGCTTGGTGGTCAGCCAGTCGCCTTCCGGATCGAGAGTGATTCCCTGGCGCGACGTGACCGCGGTGGCGGTGGAGCCGCATGGCGACGACGAGGTCTCCGTGCGCCTCACCCTGGCGCCGCAGCTGCAAAGACCCGGCAGCGAACGCATTCTTGTCTGCCTCCGGAACGAGCTGCCCTGCGATATCGATTCCTTGCGCGAACGCATAGCCGCGCTGCTGTAGTGTATCAGAAACAACGATACGCCACCCCGGCGTGGGCGGAGCCGGCCGCGCCCTGACTCTTCGGCTTCGACTCCGTCTGAAACGCGCCAGGCGAGCTCGACGCCCCGGTTTGTCAGGGAGCCCAACCCCAGACCGGACGCCCAAGCGTCCCGGTTCTGAACACGGCGGATACCCCGCCCATCAGCACAAGGCCGTCGGACCGGAGGGCGAGATCATAGACGCTGCCGCCATGCCCGCCGGCGGCGGAGAAAGCGAGGTCCACCTGGCCGTTCGCCTTTAGCCGGGCGATATGCCGCGTCGGATGCCCGTCGACGGCGTTGAACGCCCCGCCCACCGCGATGTCTCCGTTGGGCAGCACGAGGATCGAGGAACACCGCCCGTTCGGTTCCGGCGCGAACGATGCATCCAGTTCCCCCTCGAACGACAGACGCGCCAAGCCCCGCCGCGACGCGCCGTTGAAGCTCGAAAAACGGCCCGCCACGAGAATGTTCCAGGAAGCGTCCAACACGATCTCGTCGATGCTCGCCGGCTCGTCCGGGCGCGCGGCCTCCGCGCCGAGGACCACTCCGTCGAAGCTCGCGTCGAGGGAGCCGGTTTGGCCGACACGGCAAAGACCGGATCGTTTGCTCGCGCCGTCGAAACGAAAACGGCCGCCGACCAGCACCTGATCGTCGTATCCGTGGGCGACCAGCGCGTTCACCTCGCCACCGCCTGTCCCGGAGAAATTCGGGCCGGTGAATGAGGTGTCCAGCGAGCCGTCCGGCAGGAGCCGGGCAAGGTATTCGCGGGCGACCCCGTTGAAGGCGGTGAACGCTCCGCCGATGATGATCCGCTGCTCGGGATAGTCCGGATTGGCATATACGTCCTGCAACAGGATCGCCCGCACTGGCGCGTTCGGCCCGAGCGCCGGCAAGGGATTGAACCCCGTGTCGAGCGTCCCGTCGGCGTTGAGGCGCGCGAGGTGGAACCGATAATTTCCCGACACCGTCAAAAAGCTCCCCGCGATGACGATCTTGCCGTCGGCCTGCACCGCGGCGGCGTCCACCCGGCCGTAACCGATGCCCGTCCCCGCCGAGAAGCTCGTGTCGAGCGAGCCGTCGCCATTCAGACGAGCGATCCCCGGCCGCGGCTGCGGCACGCCGGCCGCGTCCGCCACGCTCGAAAAGTCCCCGAACACCAAAAACCGGCCCGTCGTCGGATCTCCCGTGGGCACGATGCGGCGCACGACCCCGTTGATCGCCGGCGTCTGCACCGGCGCGACTCCGTCGTTGATGGTGACGGTCGCGGTCGCGGATCCGCCCACCGTCGCCCCGCTCAGAACGACGCCGAACTGCTCGGAGAACTCCTTTCGGTAATCGCGCGTGGTCGCCACCGTGATCGTCTTCGGCGCCGTTTCCCCGTCCGCCCAGCTCAAGACGCCGCCGACGCCGGTGAAATCCTCGGGGTTGAGCGCGGAGTTCGGAACGAGCGTGTAGTTGACCGAGGCCGCGCCCGCCCCTCCTTCGCGGTTCACCGTGAGGGTGACCGTGTTTCCTTCGGCGACCGTGTAGCTGGCCTGCGCCCATTTGAACCGCGTGACATAGCTCACCTGCACATCGAGCCACTCCTCCGCGCCGGTTCCCCCTTGGGCGACGGGATTCAAGGAGACGCCCGCGGGGTAATCCGTGTAAGTTTGGCCTATCTGCAAAGCCACATGGGTGGTCGGAGTGGAGAACCGGATGAGATCGCCCTGGCGATTCTGCGGGTAACCCTGGACGACGTAGGCGCCGCCATCCAGATCCGCGTCGGGCAAAGCCCGTCGATAACCGAGCCAGTAGGAACGGGTGGCGTCGCGCGGGAACCACAGCACGCGTGTAAGCGCGAGATCCGCGTCCCCATGGTCGAAACGGTGGAGCCGATGGACGCCTGCGGCCGGCGTCGACCGAATCGCCTCCGGCGGTATCCAGTGCAAAATCGCCTTGTTCCAATGGCTGAAATGGTGGAACGGCTGGTGGCCGCCGCCCATTATGTCGTAACTGTCCCCGTATTCAACGGACCCATACCCTTCGATCCACAGGTTGGAGTGCGGGAGCCCGTAGGTGTGCCCGATCTCGTGCGTCAGGATGCTGAAAGTGGAACATTGGTTGATGTAGAACGTTCCGACGGCCTTGCCGATCAGGGTTACCGTCTGCGGATTCGGCCCGACGAAAGCGACCCCCAGAAAAGAGCCCAACCGCGCCACGCGAGGCGCGATCACGCCGATGATGTCGTAGTCCGCCAGATTCCAGCCGGCGGCGCTCGCGGCCGCGTAGGCGTCCTTCGTCACCTCCCAATAGCTGTAGTAGTCGGGATGCGTGGTCGGCTTGGGCAGCCGCAAGACCGCCGTCGCGTCCGCGTCGATGCCGGTTTTCCCGTAGCTGTTATCGACATAGAAATCGTGGATGGGACCAAACTCCGCGAGTATCTCCGCCTGCGTGGTCATGCCGCGCGAAGGATCGCCGACCACCTTGGGATAAGGTCCCGGCAGATCGCTGAAATCGATGAGGATCGCCAAGACACGCTTCGTGCCGTGGGTCCAGGGCTCGGTCGGCGTGTTGGCTATGACCGGACCGCCCGAGCCTCCGCCGGCCGCAAGCCAAAGCGGGTTGGCGTCTTCGGCCGCGATCAAACTCGCCGCCAGCGCCGGCACATGCGCCTCGGAGCAGAGCACCTCGATTTTGCCATCGTGCTCCACCGCGGTCGCCGCCTCCGTGTTCAGCCGTCCGTCCGGCGGCGGCGGCGTGGCTTGATTGGAAATGGAACACACCTCGTCGATCAACCGAGCGCCGGCCGTCTCGCCCGGCTCGAGCAGACGGAGCGGCGACTCGCTCAGCGCCAACACGCCGTCGACGGCGACACCGAGCAGCGACGCCCCCGCCAATGCCGTCTGACCGGTGCGCCGCCCGTAGGTATAGGTGTGATACGTTTTTCCCGCGAGAGAGGCCACATGGTAGGAGGGCTCCGTCGGCGGTTGATCCGGGGAGGCCAGGACCGCCACCAGTCCCAGGCTGCCTCTACCCGAGACGCGTTCCTCCAGCAGCTCGACGACCGATGCCGGCAACCGCGAGCGCACGGTCTGGGGGACCGCCGCGGCCAAGGCCGCCTTCGGATCGCTCGCGATCAAACGCGCCAACGCCGCTCTGCGCGTCGCCGCCAACGCGCGTCCTTCGTCCGCCATCCCGGGCTGAAGATCGGAGGCCGACGCGAGGTAGCGTTCGGTCCAATCCCGAAAGGCGTCGAACTCCGGGCCGCGTTCCGCGGTCCAGGCGGAGCCGATCAAGACCAACGCCTCCGGGGGCAATCTATCGCCGCCCGCCGCGTCGTCTCCGGATGGCGAGGTTTGCGCGGCGCCGGCCGAGCCTCCTTGGCTGGCGCGCGTCTCGGACCGCGCCGTGAACGACGGCGAGGTCGTGGGCCGCGACACGTCACGGCCCGTCCCGGATCGATCATCGCGATCATCGAGCCGCGCATGGTTCCACCACACCCCCAACAAGGCCGGCGCCACGAGCAGCCAAAGCCAAAAGCGTTTGTTTGATTTCATGATTATGTTTCGCGCCCCGATCCCGGGGAGGCATCCCGAGCCTCTTCACGGGCCCGACCTCGCGCGTTTGACTAGTTTCCGCCGACCAAGGGATTTCGCCCCAAGGCGTATTCGTGGATGTTGGCCAGCCCGTCGCCGTCGCTGTCGGCCCAGGGCAAACCATAGGTGGGCTGCGAGACGCTGCGCGCCAGTCCGCCAAAATGAGCCAGCTCCCAGGCGTCGGGAAGGCCGTCGTTGTCGACATCGCCGGGGACGACTCCGACCTCGAAACTGAACACCGCCTTCAACTGGCCGAGATTCGCGACCGTGGCGTTGGCGTCGTCGCCCGCCGCCACGCTCCAAGGGTAGACGGCCTTGTTTTCGAGAGGCGCGCCCAGGTAACCAAAGTCCGCGAGCCGGTCGTAGAAGAGCTTCGCGACGTTTTTGAGCTGCCCCTGGTTCAACGCGGCGAAGTCGTTGCACACCTTTCCCGCGGGCGGCAAAGAGGCCGTCCATCCGGCGATCAACGCGTTGATCTCCGCTCCCGCCCCTCCGTGGGCGGCCAGCTTGGTGTTGAGTTCGGCGGCCGCCTTGCTCGCCAAATTTTTCAACTGCCCGAGGTTGGCGGCCGCAAAATCGTTGGCGGGATTCGCGTTCGTCACGGAGCGCTGGCCCCACCACGCGGGCGGTCCCGCCCGGAGACCGGACTCGAACGGCATGCACGCAAGCGCGACCATGCCGCCGATCGTAAGAAGAAAACGTCGACTCATGAGGGTTGCCCTTTCGTTCGCGTCAGGGCTCCGCCTGGAAGACGCCCATGTCGATATCCCCTTGCGGGGCCACCCGCAGGAGGCCGTCGACCTGCATCCGGGAGGTGTCCGGCACCACGACTTTTCCGATCACGTAGATCTCTCCGGGATTCACGCTGTCGCCGGACTGGATGGTGATCACCGGATCGCTCGCCGAGCCGTCGGCGATGAACATGCCGTTGGCGCCGAAAGAGAGGGTGTTCACCGTGAGCGTGCCCGCCTCGGCCGTTTCAAGGTTGGCGGAGTAGGCCGTGAATTCGTCCACAAAGGCGGAGAAGATATTGGCGCTCACCGCGTCGAAATGATCGGCGCCGACCAGGTCGCCACCGTCGATGGTGAGCGTGCCGAAAAGCGCGACCCCGCCATCCGCCGCCTTTTCCACGGCGTTGGTGATGCCGTAACCGCCCAGGGTGGTCGGACGCGAGGCGACACGCGTCCAGTCCAAGTTGCCCGTGGTCTCGCTGGGCAACTCTATGCTCGCTCCGAGACGGGTCACGGTGGCGGGCAACCGGGCTACGTCCACGACGCCGGTCGCGAGCGCGCCGGCGTTCAGCTGCGTCAACCCGGCGCCGCTGCCGGTGCTGAGTTGATACGGGGCCAATTGATTGGCGGTGGCGATCGGCAGGCCGTTGACCGTGAGCGCGCCGGAAACGGCCACGTCGCCGTTTAGCTGGGTGTCGCCTTCGTGGACCACCACGCCCGTCCCGAAGGGGACGAGCACGATATTCTGGGCGGTGTCCCAATCCGCCCCGGCGCTGACCTCGATGGTCGGCTGGTATCCGTAATCGATGCCCAACGCGATCCGCTGCGACAGCAGATTGATCCCGAATCCGGCCAGACTCAGGGTATGCCCGGCCCCCACCCAAAGCTCAGGATTCATCGGGTCGTTGATGCCTTCGATGAAACCGGAAAGTCCCAGCTCGAAAAACGAGGAGCGAACAACCCCCAGCGAGGCGTAGCCGTCGACGGAAAGGCCGCCCGTGATCTCCGTGTCGCCCTGCAAGGACGTGGTGCCCGCGACTTGGAATTTCTTTTGCAGCACGGAGGTGCCCACGCCCACCCGTCCGTTGTTGTCCACGAGCAGGTGGGACACCGAGCCGCTCGCGTTCGTCACCGCCAACGGATAGCCGCCGGCCTCCTTGATGGCCACCAACGCGTTGCCCGGGGTCTGGTTGGCGACGGGAACCGGACTTGAACGCTGAAACACCGCGACGGAGGTCGACGGAGTCGCGTGGGTGCTCTTGACCGACAAGGCCGGCGTGTTGTCCGAATTGGCGACATCCAGCCGGGCCGAGGGCGCCGGAGCCCCGATCCCCAGGTAGCCGGCCGGGTTCAGGGTCATCTTCACCGAACCGCCCGCTCCCGGCGCCGTCTCGGTGAAGAAGCGCAGGCCGCCCGAAAAATTATCCAGATTCCACTGGGGCTGGCCCGCCGCGGAAAGCAGACGAAGGTTCGCCCCGTCCGCCGCCGCGCCCGAGCCAAGGCTCAGCCCGCCGCTCGTCGGGCTGTCGTTCGCGACCGCGACGCCGCCCGAGAAGGTGCCGCCCCCGGCGCCGACCAGCGTTTGCCACGTGCCGTCGCCCCTGGGAAACTTGCCGGCGTTGGCCGTCGACTGGGACTTGAGCCCCTTGGTCCCTTCCAGCTCGAGCGCGACGCTCGAATGGCCGCTCTCCACCACCACCGCGCCGCCGGTCTGCATCGAAAGCGAGCCTTCGCCTTCGTTGAAGTTGACCGCCCCCTTGTGGACCGCGGCCACGGGATCGTAATACAGCGAGAGGCCGAGCTCCGAGTAATTCGTCGAGTTGGCGACGATGTATCCGCCCACAAACTTCCACGCCCCCTCGGAGCGCCAGGAATAATAACCCCACGGATCCGGAGCCCCGTAAAGTATGACGCCCTGCCCCGGCGCAGGATTCATTTGAATCTCACCGTAAGGCGTCGCGCCCGATTGGATCGAAAGGATGCCGTCTCCATCGGCCACGATCCGGGCCATGTTCAGATTCAGCACCGTGGCGCCGACCGTATACATGTTCGGGTAGTAACCCAGGGAGAACCGAAGATCGTCGTAGAAATCCCGCGCCGAAATCTTCGGGCTCGAGAACGATTCGGTGCCCGGACTCCACGCCGGAGGCTGCGTGGTCGTGTATAACAGCAGGTTGCCGTCGATGGATTGGTTGACGCCGAAGGCCGGCTGGGCGGCGGCAAGCGACAAAGCCGCGAGGCCGCCTACGTGCGAGGCAGAGAGGTAGCGCATGGAGGTTGGGGGGAAAGCTGAAACCGAAAGCCAAACAAGCGCGGCAACACGCCTGTATGCATTCGATTAGCGATTCACAAACCTCCCGGCCAAGACCCAACTCCCTCTATCTTACTGTCCTGCAAAACCCCGGGCGGAGCCGCCCGCCTCTCGGCCGAAACCGGCGCGCCGAGGCGCGCGGTCGCCGCCCATCCACCTCAGCGCTTTTTTGCGCGCTTCGCGACCTTCGGCTCCCAGCGCGCCGTGACCACCGAGGTGAATCCACCGCGCGCCTTCCAGTCGGCCACGATCTCAAGCGAGCGCGGCTTCAGCGCCTCTCCCAAATCGTCGCAGATCTTGTTCGTCACCGCCTCGAAGAAGATGCCCTCGTTGCGAAAGGCGTGGAAATACAGCTTCAGCGACTTCAGCTCCACGCAGGTCTTCTCCGGCGTGTAGCGCAGCGTGATGTGCGCGAAGTCCGGATGCCCCGTCATCGGGCAAAGCGAAGTGAATTCGTGGTGCGTGTGCGCGATCACGTAGTCGCGTTGCGGAGCGGGATTCGGGAACGTCTCGAGCAGTTTAGCGTCGGCCATTTCGCCACCCAAGCCCGCCCCGCCCGCCTTGACAAGGCCTCGCGCTACCTGGCCTCCGCCGCGCCGTCCTTGGCCTTCCCCGGCACGAGGAGCTGGAAACCCGCGGAGTCCTTGGCCCCGCCGACATGCACGTTGCTCACCAGCCGCAAACGCTCGCGCTGCGCCTGGCCCTGCTGCCGCAGCCGCTCCATCTGCGGAAGCGGCTCTCGAAATCGCGTGATCAAGCGGCTCGAGCCCAGCAACTCGTCCAAAAAGATCGTCACGATCGGCCCCAAACCCCGCCCGTCGGGCTGCACGAAAACCACTTCGCCCGCGCGCATCCGCGCCTTTGGAGGGACGCCGTCCCCGGCGTCCGCGTTCGCCTCCCGGTCCGCCCCCGCGCCTCCCGCTTCGATCACCCCCTCGTCCAACGCCACGACCTTCAGTCCTTCGTTCTCGACCGCGGTCAAAAGCCACACGCCCTCGCCGAGCCTCACCCGCGCGCGCGCCGCGCCCACCGTCCACCACGCGCCCTCCGGCACCGCGGCGAGCGCCGTCCCGGCACGAAGCTCGGCCTCCTCGCTCCGCGCGCCGGCGATCCACACCGCCCGCTCGCCGATCCGCCAGCGCCCGCGTTCGCCGATCCGCCATTCCACGCGCGCGGCCGGTCCCGTCAGCACCGCCTCGCCCGCGCGCAACTCCATCCCCGGCGTCGCACGCCCGCGATAGGCGCCACCGCCGTCCTCGCGCACCAACACGCGCCCGAACGCCTCTCCGACGACCGGGCCCGCGGCCGCGGCCTCGCCCCGGCAAGTCGCCGCCGCCAACATTGCCCCGCCCCAGAATATCCACCTGCGCACGACGTTCATTTTCCCCGCTTCTTGGACGTTTCCGCCGCACACGCAACCGCCGCGCTTCACTTCGACTCCATCGTCCACACGCCGTCCCACTCCGGTTCCGGCGGATGGGCGCGCATGAGTTCCACGCGCTTGAGCATTACTTTCGAGGGGTTGTTTTTCGTGTGCCGCTCCAGCGCCAGACTGCGTTCAAAACGCTCGCGCGCGCCGTCCCAGTCCCGCGCGTAGTAACGCTCCAGACCGGCGGAAAAAATCTCCGCGCACTCCGGCATCCGTCCGCCGGAAGCCTCGGCGTCCGCGCGCAACGCCATCGCCTCGAACACCGCCACCGGCTTCGTCCGGCCCTTGACGATGATGCGATCCAGCGGGCGAAACAACACCGCGCCCGGCTCGGCGCGCCGGCTCGCCTCGACCACGCTTTCCGTCACGAGCGTATAGACGCCGTAGGCCTTCGCGCCGGATTCCATGCGCGCGGCGAGATTCACCGTGTCGCCCATCATCGTGTAGTTGAAGCGCGTGTGGCTGCCCATGTTGCCCACGACGGCGCGCCCGAGGTTCAGGCCGATGCGCGTCTGGAGATCGGTCACGATGTCCGGCCAGTTTTTCTCCGCCTGCTCGGCCTTCCATTTCGCGCGGAGCTCGTCGCAGCGCCGATGCACGCGGAGCGCCGCCACGACCGCGCGATGCCCGTGGTTCGGCAGGACGAGCGGCGCGCCATACATCGCCACCAGCGCGTCGCCGATGTATTTGTCGAGCGTGCCGCCCTCCGCCTGCACGATGTCGGTGCAGGCCGAGAGATACTCGTTCATCAGGTCGACGAGCTGCGTCGGCGAAAGCTTCTCCGAAAAACTGGAGAACGACTCGATGTCCGAGAAATACGCGGTGATCTCCTCCTCGACGCCGCCAAGCCGCGGCTCCTCGCCCGACTCCACCATCTTGGAAACCAGCGCGGGCGCCACGTAGGTGGCGAACATGCCGCGGATGCGGTCTCGCTTCGCCTGTTCCTCGCGCACCTTCAGCGTCGCGAAAGCGCCCTGTTGCAACAGCAAGGCCCCGAGCGGCACCGCCAACGGCACCATGATGCTCCACTTGGCGAGCAGCCACGTGGCGACGACCAGCACCGACACCACGGTCAACGCCACCACGCGGGCGAACATCGGCGTGCCCCGTTTCTCCAGGACCCAGCCAAGCGTCAGACCCAGCGCCAAAAAACCCGCCAGCACCGACGCCACGGGCAGATTACGGCGATAGTCGGCCTTTAGAATGTTATCGAGCGCGTGGAGATGCACCATGACCTTGGCGCTTTTGCCCTCCAACGGGCTCGGACCTATGTCCGTCAGCCCCGACGCGACTTGTCCCACCAGCACCAGCTTGCCGCCGGTCGGTTCCGGAGGCATGTTCGCGGCGCCTTCGAGATATCGCTTCATCAGCGGTTCGTAAACCCTCCAGTAGCCCAGCGCGGGCACCCCGGCCCGCCCTTGTGCGTCGGCATGCTCGTGACGGTAGTTCAACTCGTATCGGCCCTCCGCGTCGACAGGCACCCGCGCCAGCACCTCCGCTCCCCGCCGCACGATC
>CBINJQ010000118.1:0-11130 GCA_966251015.1 uncultured Akkermansia sp.
AGGGAGATCTTGATCTTGTGCTTGCCGGCCGCGACGTCGGTCAACGTCAGGACCCAGATCATGAAGGGGTGGGTGAGGGGGAACTGGCGGCCGCGGATCGCGGAGAAGACGCCGAGAATGGTGTGCTTGCCGGTGGCGGGATCGATGTGAACGCCGTCGCAAAGGAGCCAGCAGAGGACTTGGGGCTTATTGGTAGTAGACATGTTTGGGAGGGAATTGGGTATGGTAACGGGGAACGAAAGGGGCGGAGCGTGGGCATCTCGGGCGCGGGGGGGAAGACGGAAAGTAAAGGAATTGATCGGCGCGATGAAACGTCACCATGGTCGCGTTCACCGATGGGCGAGGCGCCTCTTTTCGCAATCACTTGGCTGGAGCCGCTGCGGGTTTATCCGCGTTGGCTGGTGCTGCTCTGCGTGGCGGTGGTGGCGGGCGGTCTGCTGGCCTTGCTTTCCAAGCCCTTGAAGTGGGCGCTCTACGCGGGCCTGTTGGGTGTGCTGGCGGTTTTCATGGCGGGCTTCGCCTGGTGGCTGGAGCAGTAGGCCGCCGGTGGCGCGGCGGGATCGGGGTCTTCGTGGGCGCGGGCCGCGGGCGCGTTCAGGCGGCGGGCTTTTCGAAAAGGTAGTGGCTGACGAGCCACTCTTCGCCGTCGCGGTAGCCCCAGAGCTCGGCGCAGGCCATGTAGAAGACGCGCCAGTAGGCCCACCATTTTTCGGCCTGGTCGGGGCCGTAGGTGTCGCGGAAGAGAGGCATGATTTCGTCGCGATGGGCGTCCATGTTTTTTAGCCAATGCTCGGCGGTCCGCTGGTAGTGGCGGCCGTCGACCTTCCAATCTTGGAGGAGCTTCAGGTCGTCCTGGAACTGCGGGAGCAGGTCGTGCGCGGGCATCTGGCCGCCGGTGAAAAAGTGGCGGCTCATCCAGTCGGTCTCGTCGCGCGGCACGAAGTGGTAGCTCAGCTCGCGGTGGGTGAAGATGTGGGTGAACAACAGGCCGCCGGGACGGAGCCAGCGGGCGATGTTGCGGAAGAGCAGTTGGTAGTTTTTGAGGTGTTCGAACATCTCGACGGAGACGACGCGGTCGAAGGCGGCGGGCGTGATGTCGAAGGCGTTGATGTCGCAGGTGATGATGCGGAGGTTCGGGACGCCGCGTTTTCGCGCCTCGGCGTCGATGTGCTCCTTCTGGGTGCGGGAGTTCGAGATCGCGGTGATGCGGGAATTGGGGAAACGCTCGGCGTTGTAGAGGCAAAGCGAGCCCCAGCCGCAGCCTAGTTCCAGGATGTCTTGGCCGTCGGCGAGGCGGGCGCGCTCTGCGTAGAGGGCGAGCATGTGTTCTTCGGCCTCGTCGAGCGATTCGCGGCCGGCGGGGTAGAGGCAGCCGGAGTATTTTAGGCGCTTACCGAGGCAGTATTGGTAGAACAGCGTGGGCACCTCGTAGTGCTGCTCGTTGGCGGCGGCGGTCTGCTCGGCAAGGGCGCGGGTCTTGAGGTCGGCGACGTAGGCGGCCCGGTCGTAGCGGGCGCGTTCCTCGCGGAGGCGTTGCGCGAGCAGGCGCCGGATGCCGAAGCGGATCAGGCGGTCGGGGAGGAGGTTTTTCTCGAGGAGGGCGTCGATCATGTCGGAAGAAGGTGGAACCGCTAAAGAGCGCTAAAGGACGCTAAAACGAACCGGCCGAATGTTTGGTTTAGCGACGCTTAGCGGAATTTAGCGGTATTGTTCTGCTTGGGGAACCACGGCACGAAGGCGGAGACGCGGCGTTGGTAGTCGCGGTAGGCGTCGCCCTTGGTGCGGAGGGCCTGCTCCTCGGTGGCGGGAATTCCGGTCACGAAAAGCAGTAGGTAAAGGATGGATACGGGGGCGATCAACCCGAGCCAGCCCCATGGCGCGGGCAGGGCGAAGAGCGCGAAGGCGAGCCAGGTGAGCGAGACGAAGAAGTAGTTGGGATGGCGGCTGAGCGACCAAAGCCCCGCCTCGCAGACGCGGCCCTTGTTGGCGGGGGCTTTTTTGAAGGCGGCGAGCTGGGCGTCGGCGAGGGCCTCGCCCGCCTGGGCGACGAGGAAGAGCGCGAGGGCGATCCAATCGAGCGCGGTGAAACGCGGTTCCGGCCGCCCGGCGGCGAGCAGAAAGGGCGCGGCGAGCACCACGACCGAGACGGCCTGGAACTGGTAGAACTTGAACATCGCGGCGGGGAAGTTCGCGGCCCAACGGCGGCGCATCTCGCGGTAGCGCCCGTCCTCCTCGGGGTGATGGCCCGCGACGCGGCGAAGGAGATAGGTGCCGAGGCGCAGGCTCCACAGGATCACGATGGCGGCGACGAGCCAGCGGCGCGGCGCCCAGCCGGCGGAGAGGGCGGCGTAGAGGAGCGCGACGGGGGCGAAGGCGTAGCTCCAGGCGACGTCCACGATGCCGTAGTTGTCGATCCGGCGTGCGAATCGGAAACACGCGGCGAAGCCCGCGCAGGACAGGACGAGGGCGAGGAAGGCGAGCGCGAGGGGATGCATCGGCGCTTGGGACGAGCGGCTTAGCCGAAGAGGACGTTTTTGGCTCCCGCAAGATAGACCAGGGTGGCGAGGCCGAGCAGGACGGCCGGCAGGAGAAGATCGCCGGGGCGGCGACGGGTGAAGACCGCGTCGAGCCCGCCGCCTTCGCGTCGGGTGCGGGAGATTTCGCGCAGCATGTAGACGGCGATGGCGGGGTTGCCCCAGAGGAGGATGGTGAAGAGCCAAAGCACGCGCGCGGCGAGCCGGCCTTCCTTCCACGCGACCCAGACCCAGAAGGCGACGAAGGCGAGGTAGGCGTCGAGCAGCGTGGCGACGAACCACGGGTGGGCGAGCACCTCGCGCGGGATGTCGAAAAGCGCGCAGCGCGAGCTCGCCCAGCCGATGACGCCGAGCATGCCGACGAGGACGAAGACGAAGAGGAGCCGGAGGGCGAGCATGGCGGCTCAGAGCGCGAGGTTGTTGGGACGCGTGTGCAGGGTCTGCACGACCGAGATGTGGCGCATGGAGAAGGCGGCCTCGCAGTAGGCGAGGTAGTAGCGCCATTTGCGCAGAAAGGGCTCGTCGAAGCCGAGGCCGAGGACCTCCTCGCGGCGGGACTCGAACCTCTCGCGCCAGAGGCGGAGGGTGCGGCCGTAGTCGGGGCCGAAGTCCTCGACGCGGTGAAGCTGGAAACCGCCGGCGCGGGCGAGCTGTTGGTTGACGCGGTTGAGCGAAAGCAGGAGCGAGCCGGGGAAGATGTGTTTCTGGATAAAATCCACGCCCCGCCGCAGCTCCTCGTAGCGGTGGTCGGGGCAGGTGATGAACTGGAGGGCGAGCAGGCCCTCGGGTTTGAGGCGGGCGGCGAGGGTGTCGCAATAGACCGGGAGGTAGTCGTGGCCGAGCGCCTCCATCATCTCGATCGAGACGATCTTGTCGTAGCGGCCCGCGTGGTCGCGGAAGTCCTCGAGGCGCACGTCCACGCGGTCGGAGAGGCCGGCCTCGGCCACGCGACGGCGGGCGAGTTCGTGTTGTTGGCGGGAGATGGTGAGGGTGGTGACGCGGCAGCCGCGCGTAGCGGCGGCGTGGATACTCCAGCCGCCCCAGCCGGAGCCGATCTCGAGCACGTGGTCGGAGGGACGGAGGCGGAGGGAGCGGCAGAGGGCCTCGTTTTTCTCCCGCTGGGCGGCCTCGAGCGGGAGGTCGGGCGCCCCGTCGGGCCAGCGCGCGCTGGAATACATCATCGAAGGATCGAGCCAGAGGGCGAAGAAGTCGTTGGAGAGGTCGTAGTGCGCGGCGATGTTGCGGCGGGCGAGTCCGCGGGAGTTGGGCCGGACGAGGTGGCCGAGCCGGTTGGCGAGGCGGAGCCAGTTGATGAAGAAGGCGCGGCCGTTTTTCCGGCGGGAGCCGGAGAGGGTGGGGGCGTGCTCGACGTTGAGGATGAACCACGCGACGAGACTCGCGAGGTCGGGAGTGTCCCAGTCGCCGTCGACGTAGGACTCGGCGAAGCCGATGTCGCCGGAGAGAACGCATTTGCTGAAGAACACCGGACGCCGGACGCGGATGACGGCGGACGCGGAGAGACCGCCGGGCAGGCCGCGCGCGCGGGCGTCGGGCGCGGAGCCGAACTCCGCCGTGCCGCCCTCGGGGAGGTGCATGAGCAGGTGTCCCAGCCGCATGTCGCGAAGGGAGGCGAAGACCATGCGCCGGCAGAGGGGGCCGCAGTTGCCGGTCGAGGAGAGGATCGTGGAGTCGGCGGCGAGGACGTGGGCTGGATCGGTCATGGCGCGGAGGATGAACTTGGTCGGTGGGAAAGGGAGGCGTGCGGCCGGTAGAGGTCGCGCTGGTCGGCGGGGCGCGCGGCCTTTGGGAACCAGGGGATTTTTTTCAGGTAGAGCCGCAGGGCGTGCCAGTGGATGAGCGCGATGACGCGAAGGGTGAGCAGCGGATACTTAAGCGAAAACCAGGCCAGCCGGCGGTCGGTGAGCGGCGCGGCGGAGCCGACGAGGACGCTGGCCAAGGTGCGCTCGGCGCCGGCGTAGTCGTCGATCCGCACGGAGAGTTTTTCGCCCGGGGGGCGAAGGCGGAAATCGAAGGCCACGTCCACGTCGGAGAAGGGCGAAACGTAGAAGTGTTTCGGCACGCGGAGGTGGAACAACGGGGTCTCGTTCGCGGAGACGTGAGACGAGCTTTCGACGGCGATGCGGTTGTCCGGTCCGAGCACGTAGGGTTTCACCTCGCGGAAGGTGTTTGTCACCTCGGCGATCGCGGCGAGGCATGCGCCGGACGCGTCGCGAAAAAAGTAGAACGAGACGGGGTTGAACAAATACCCGAGAACGCGGGGCAGGGTGACGAGCTCGACCCGCGTGTCGGCGGGCAGGACGACTCCGCGCGCTGCCAGCAGGGCGAGGGCGCGGACCTTGAGCGGGGGGCGTGCGGGCGTGGCGTCGGGGGCGGAGGACGGGCGGGGCGCGTTGGCGCGGGCGGGCTCGGTGGGGTTGTGCGCGGGTCCGGACACGGGCAAATAATCCGCCTCGCGCAGGGAGTAGACGCCGCGACGATCATGCGAAAAAAGGCGAAGTCCGCGGTCGAGCTCCGGCAACTCGTCGAGGTCCACGGCGAGCATGAAAATGCGATACGAGAAGCGATGCCGCTCCGGGGCGAACCGGGCGTGGGTCACTTGGCATTCGTAGAGCCGGGAGGTCATGCGATGGCGCGTGGAAGCGTGCGTGGAGGCGGCGCGGGGGCCGGCGCAAGAAGCGCGGTTCGGCGCTTTGCGCAACCGGCGGGCGCGCGAACAAGCGGGGATGAGCCCGTTGGCGGCGTGGGGGAATTCGCCCGCAGGGGGAGCGGACCGCCGGGCCGTCCGTGTTCGCGAGCCGCGGCGGGCCCAGCGGTCCCGCCCTACCCTAAGGCTCCACCCGGCCACGGGTCGCGGCCGAGCAGAAGCTGGGCGAGCTGGAAGGCGCTCAGGAAGGCGTCCTCGTGGAAACCGTAGCGGAAGTAGCTGCCGGCGAAAAAGGTGTCGGTGGCGCCGCGGGCGCGGTCGTTCAGCGCGGGGAGTTCGCGTTGGGCGCGCAGGGCGGCGAGGTCGAAGAGCGGGTGGGTGTAGTCGATGCGGCGAACGACGCGCGCGGGATCGATGGATTCGGGACGGTTGATGGTGACGAAATAGTTTTCCCGGTCGGAAACGCCTTGGAGGGAGTTCATCCAGTAGTGGGTGGCGGGCACGAGGCGTCCGGCGGCGTCGCGCGAGAGCTGGTAGTTCCAGGAGGCGCGGGCGAGGGGGGCGCGGGGCAGCACCGAGGCGTCGGTGTGGAGCGTGGCGACGTTGGCCTGATAGGCGAAGGCGCCGAGGAGGCGGGTCTCGTCCGGCGTGGGGTCGGCGAGGAGGCGCAGCGCCTGGTCGGCGTGGGTGGCGAGGATAACCCGATCAAAGCGACGCACTGCGCCGTCGGTAGTGGTCAGCTCGACTCCCTGGCCCGGGCCGAGGCGGCGGATGCGCGCGGCGCCGAGGCCGACGTGGATGGCCGAGCGAAAGGGGGCGACGAGGCGTTCGCGGTATTCGCGCGAGCCGCCGTCGACGGTCAGCCACTGGTGCTGGGTGTCGAGGCCGAGGAAGCCGTGGTTGTGGAAAAAGCGCAGGAGGGTGGCGGCGGGGAACGACAGCATGAGCTCGGGCGGCGTGCTCCAGACGGCGCTGCTCATCGGCGCGAGGTAGAGGTCGAAAAAATCCCGGCCGTAGCCGCGTTCGCGCACGAATTGCTCGAGGGAAATTTCCGCGACGCGCGGATCGTCGAGCGCGGCGACGGCCTCGCGATTGAAGCGGTTCACCGCCGACAGCATGCGGAGGAAGCGGAGGTTGAAGAGGTTCCTGCGCTGGGCGAAGAGGTGGTTGAGCGACGAGCCGCACCACTCGAGCCCGGTGGCGTCGTCGCGCACCGCGAAGGACATCGAGGTCTTTTTCACCGGCACGCGCAGTTCGGTGAAGAGGCGCGTGAGCAGCGGGTAGGTTGCCTCGTTGTAAACCATGAAGCCGGTGTCGACCGGCACCTCGCGGCCGGTGCCGGGCTCGCGCGCGCTGACGGTGTTGGTGTGGCCGCCGACGTAGTCGTTGATCTCGAAGAGCGAGACCTCGTGGTCGCGGTGGAGGAAATGGGCGGAACCCATGCCGGCTATGCCGGTGCCGATGATGGCGATGCTGGACATGCGGCGGGGACGCTAAGCGGCCGGCGCGGGCCTTCAACCGGGGCGCGCCGATTTCGCATCCGGGGCGACGGAGGAGCAAGCGACTTGCGCGTCGGGGCTTGCGCGACGCGGGTCGGCTCGTCGGACCTTTGGCTTGTCTCGCTTTCGCGCCGGGCGATATGCCTTTCCGATGAAGTATATTTTCGTCACCGGTGGAGTCGTCTCCTCGCTGGGCAAGGGCCTCACGGCCGCCGCCCTCGGCGCGCTCTTGGAGATGCGCGGCCTCACGGTCCGAATCCAGAAGTTCGATCCCTATCTCAACGTCGACCCGGGCACGATGAGCCCCTACCAGCACGGCGAGGTCTACGTCCTCGAGGACGGCGCCGAGACGGACCTCGACCTCGGTCACTACGAGCGCTTCACGAGCGGAAAACTTTCCCGCGTCAACAGCCTCAGCTCCGGCCAGGTTTACGAGAGCGTGATCCAGAAGGAGCGCCGCGGCGCCTATCTCGGCAAGACGGTGCAGGTGATCCCGCACGTGACCAACGAGATCAAGGAGCGCATCACCGTCGCGGCGAAGGACGTGGACGTGCTCATCACCGAGATCGGCGGCACCACGGGCGACATCGAGGGCCTGCCCTTCCTCGAGGCCTTGCGCCAGTTCGCCCTCGAACAGGGACCGCGCGACGTCGTGTTCCTGCATGTCACGCTCGTGCCTTACCTCGCCGCCGCCGGCGAATTGAAGACGAAGCCCACGCAGCAATCGGTCGCGAAGCTTCGCGAGATCGGCATCCAGCCTCACGTGCTCGTCTGCCGCACCGAGCATCCTCTCGAGGCGGGGCTGCGCGACAAGTTGTCGATGTTCTGCAACGTGCCCGTGAAGGCGGTCATCGAGTGCTCCGACGTGAAGTCGATCTACGAGCTGCCGGTGGCGCTTCAGAAGGAGGGCCTCGACCAGCTCGTCGTCGATCTCTTCGGGCTCAACAAGCCCCAGCCCGAGCGCAACGTCTGGGCCGAGCTCGCGCGCCGCATCAACAACCCCGCGCACACCGTCCGCGTCGGCGTCGTCGGCAAATACATCGAGCTCCAGGACGCCTACAAATCCGTCTACGAGTCCGTCACCCACGCCGGCATCGCGAACAACGCGAAGGTCGAGATCGTGCGCGTCGACGCCGAGGATCTGGAGAAACGCGGCGGCACCGCGTTGCTCAAGGGGCTCGACGGCATCCTCGTCCCCGGCGGCTTCGGCGACCGCGGCACGGAGGGCAAGATCATCGCCGCCCGTTTCGCCCGCGAAAACGGGGTGCCCTACTACGGGCTTTGCCTCGGCCTGCAGATCGCGGTCATCGAGTTTTGCCGCAACGTCCTCAAGTTGAAGGACGCCAACTCCACGGAGTTCGACGCGAACACGCCGCATCCCGTCATCAACATGATGGAGGAGCAGAAGAAGGTCATCGACAAGGGCGCGACCATGCGCCTCGGCAGCTACGAGTGCGCGCTGACGCCCGGCTCAAAGGCGGCCAAGGCCTACAAGGCGGAGAGCATCCGCGAGCGCCACCGCCACCGCTTCGAGGTCAACAACGCCTACGTCGGCCAGATCCAGCGCGCCGGTCTTCAGGTTTCGGGCATCAACCCGCGCCGCAACCTCGTCGAGATCGTCGAGCTGAAGGACCATCCCTTCTTTCTCGCGGTGCAGTTCCACCCGGAGTTCCAGTCCAAGCCGCTGCAACCGCACCCGCTTTTCACCGCGTTCGTGGCGGCGGCGCTGAAGGGCAAAGCGCCCGCGAAGGCCGCGAAAACCGCGACCAAGGCCAAGCCCGCCGCGAAAAAGAAGTCCGCCGCCGCCAAACCCGCCAAAAAAGCCAAAGCCTGATTTTGACCACGGATCGCACGGATCATCACGGACAAGAAACGCGCTCCGCGTGATCCGTGTTAATCGGTGAAATCCGTGGTTAATCTTTTTCCCATGCCTCTCTTCGATCCGAAAAAACTCCTCGTCCTCGCCGGTCCTTGCTCGCTCGAAAACGAGAAGGTCGTCCGCTCCGTCGCGGAGAAACTCGTCGCGATCGGCGCGAAGCATCCCGAGCTGAACCTCGTCTTCAAAGGCTCCTTCGACAAAGCGAACCGCACCTCCATCTCCGGCGGGCGCGGCACCGGCCTCGAAGCCGGTCTCGCGCTGCACGCCCTCGTGAAGAAGGACTACGGCCTGCCCTGCGTGACCGACGTCCATGAGAGCGACCAGTGCGCGCCCGTCGCCGCCGTGTGCGACGTGTTGCAGATACCCGCCTACCTCTGCCGTCAGACCGATCTCCTCCTCGCCGCCGCCGCGACCGGCAAGACGGTCAACGTGAAGAAGGGCCAGTTCCTTTCGCCGAGCGACATGGTCCACGTCGTCGGCAAGTTGAAGGCGGGCAACGCCGCCGAGATCTGGCAATGCGAGCGCGGGGCGACTTTCGGCTACAACAACCTTGTCGTCGACATGCGCGGCTTCCCGATCATGGCCCGCAACGGCCATCCGGTCATCCTCGACGCCACCCACAGCGTGCAGCTCCCCGGCGGCGGTGGCGGCAAGAGCAGCGGTCAGCGCGAGTTCGTGCCCACGCTGAGTTTCGCCGCGCTCGCGGCCGGCGCGGACGGGTTGTTCATCGAGACGCATCCCGACCCCGACAACGCCCTCTCCGACGGCCCCAACATGGTGCCGCTCGACCAGCTCGAGGCCTTGCTCGCCAAGTGCCTCGCGTTCTGGCGCCTGGCACGCTCCTGAGAGAGCAAAATCTGCGCGTTCGGAGTTCGCCGCGCGGCCCCTGTCGCGCGGTTGACCACGACGTTTCGTCCGTCACGCTGTCCCTTTCCGCAAACCGCATGGCCACTTTCCTCATCGACATCCCAGTGCCCAGCATGGGGGCGACCGTAAACGAGTTGACCGTGATCGACCTCAAGGTGAAGGCCGGTGACGCGGTCAAGAAGGGCGGCATCGCCGCCGAGCTGGAGAGCGACAAATCGGTCTTCGAGTGGGAGGCGCCGTGCGACGGCGTCGTGAAAACCGTCCACTGCCGGGCCGGCGACATCATCCGCTCGGGCGATTTGTTTCTCAGCATCGAGACCGCCGACGAGTCGCTCCGGCACTTGGAAGCCAAGGGCGGCGCCGCCCCGGGAGCGCCGGCCGCCGCGCCCTCGCGCCCCGTCGCCGTGCCCCCCGTTTCGGCGCCGGTCGCCTCCGTCGCACCGGCGTCCCGTCCGCCCGCCGCTCCGTCCGCGCCCGGCGCGGGCGGCCTGCTTTGGACGCCGCGCGCGACGAAACTCGCCCAAGAGGCCGGTTTCGACCCCGCTTCCCTGAGCGGCATAAGCGGCACCGGCCCGGGCGGCCGTGTCACCGGCGAGGACTTTCAAGCCTGGCTCGCCACGCGTCCCACCGCCGCGGGCGCGGGCGGAGCCTCCGCGACGCTCGCTCCCGTCGCCGCGCTCGTGTCGGCGACGCCGGTCGACGACACCGTATGCATCGCCGGCGTCGGCTACGCGGTGCCGCGCAATGTTCGCCCCACAAGCGAGATCTTGAAAGCCTTCCCCGGGCGCACCGAGGCCGAGATGCACAAGCTCACGGGCATCCACGAGCGCCGCTACGCCGGCCCCGAGGAGACCGCGACCTCCCTTGCCGCCACCGCGGTCAAGCACGCCCTCACCCAGGCCGGTCTCGCCGCCGCCGACATCGACGGAGTCGTGCTCGCGACGATCATCCCCGATCAACCCGTTCCCTCGATGGCCAGCGCGCTCGCCCGGGAGCTGGGCTGCCCGAAGGCGCTCGCCTTCGATCTCAACGCGGCCTGTTCCGGCTGGCTCTACGCCTTGGAGGTCGGCCGCGCCTTCATCCGCGGCGGCACGGCGAAGAACGTCATCGTCGTCACCGCCGAGCTGCTTTCGCGCATCACCAACCCGAACGACCACGAGACCGCCTTCCTCTTCGGCGACGGCGCGGGCGCGGCCGTGTTGACCGCCGCTCCGTCGGGACACCGCCTGCATCGCATGGCGCTCTCGGGCGACGCGGCCCACTTCGCCGCGATCCAGCGTCCGGGCGGCGGCGCCGCGCGGCCCGTTCCTTGCGCCGATGGCAGCGATCGCGACGACTTCTACCTGCAGATGGACGGCGCGGCGGTGTTCAAGAACGCCGTCATCGCCTTCGCCGACCAGATCGAGAAAACCCTCGCGCGCCACAATCTGAAGCCGGACGAAATCGCGTGGATCGTGCCGCACCAGGCGAACGAGCGCATCCTCCGCGCCGTTGGAAAACGCGTGGGCATCCCCTACGAAAAATTCGTCGTGACCATCTCCAAGTATGGCAACACCTCCGGCGCCTCGGTCTCGATGGCGCTCGGCTGGGCCGCGGAGGAGGGCATTTTCAAGACGGGCGACCGAATCATTTTCTGCTCGGTCGGCGCCGGTCTGACCTACGCGGGCGGTCTGCTGGTATGGTGAG
>CBINJQ010000119.1:0-11058 GCA_966251015.1 uncultured Akkermansia sp.
CTCGATGAGCTTTGACGGCGCGCGCATGTTGCCCGGCCCGCGCTCCTCGGATCTCTTCACGCCCGGCGTGTCGCAAGACCTCGGCATGGTCGCCGCCGTCCGCATTCCCGCCACCGGCGGCAGCGGCCGGGCCACCATCCTCACCGTGAACCTCACCGACACGGAGCCCGCGATCGGCATCGGCTACGATTACTCGAGCAACCGCTTCTTCGCCCACTACACCCAAGGCTTCAACGGGGCGCCGTCGGTCCTCACCGGAGGCGCGGTCGCCCCGCGCGGCGCCACCTACGTGGTGAGCCTCCAGAAAACCGGCGCCACGGTGCGCCTCCGGGTCAACGGCACCCTTGTCGCCGAAACCACCACCGCGCGGCCCGCGATCCTCGCCAGCGGCCAGAACGGCCACCTCGGCCTCGGCGGCATCCGCGCGCTCAACCCGCAGTTCGTCGGTCAGATAGGCAAATTCTATCTGCGCAACAGCGCGCTCAACGACGCCGACAGGTCCACCCTGGAGGCCGACGCCCGCGCGTGGTTCACGCCCTGACGCGACGTGTGGATCGAGAGGCGCAGCCAGGAATGCGTCGCGTCGGTTCGCGCCCGGTCATCGGCCATGACGGGTGCGATCCGGCGTGCCTTGCGCGACGCTCAATCGAGCATCGAGGGCGGCAGGAACTCGAAGTAACCGACGCGGAGTCCGCCCGCCTCCTCGACCAGCACGAGTTTGACGGTGAGATAGGGTTTGAAGTCGGGGTCGCCGGAGAGTTCGGCGACTGTGGTCTGGCGAGCCTTGGCGATCTCGCCGAGTTGCTCCTCCGAAAGTTCCACCTGGAGCTGGGCACGAAGGCTGGCGCGGCGGATATCGGCGGGGGCGAGCGCGGGCATGTTGCCGATGGCGAAGAGGACTTCAACGGCGTCCATCGGCTCCTTCTTTTTCCCGGCGAGGATGTCGGGCTCGGTGGAGTGGACGTGAAGATCAAGCGGGCGCTTCGGCCGGCCGAACTGTTTCTCCATCGCGCCCATGAGTTCGAGAAACTCGGGCAGGGCGGGATTCGCACGCGGGCGTTTTTCGTTTTGGTCGAACACGGCCTCGTCCTCGGCGGGGGCGAACTGGTTGAGCGACATCTGTGCACGGGCGTGCGAGGAGAGCTGCCCGTAAAACGCGGCGTAGTCGCGGACGGCCAACGTGGTTACGACGGAACGGCCAAACTCGAGGTAGCGACGCTGCTCGGGGGTGGTGTCTTCGTCGATCTGGACGAAGTCCTGCGTCGCACCGCCGGCCTCGGTGTCGGCGGAAGCGGAGGAAGAATCAGGGGCGGGCTTTGAGCAGCCGGTGAAGCCAAGGAGGGCGACGGCGAGAATGATGTGTCGGGCGAGCGCGACGGTTTTCATGGGGCGGGATAAAAGAATCCGAAGCGAATCCCACACGAATGTTACCTGCTACTCAAGGACTGTTGCGGGGTAACGACTTGCATACGGATACCCTGCCGGTCCAACACGCCCGGCACAGGCATCACTAGAGGGTCGCTTGGGGCGCCTGAAAGCCCGCGCAGCCTTACTTTTTCCCGAGCACAACGGGCGCCCGACCGATGCGGGCCCCGCACCGGTCGAGATCAGCGGCCGAGAATCCAGGCGCCGATCGGGCCTTGGTAAAGGCCGAAGATCACGCTGCCGGCGGCGAGCACGCCGAGGGCGAGGCCGACCGGGAAAGAAACCGGCGTCCCGGCGGGCGCGACAGGCTCGTTTTCTCCGGCGGGGAGCGGCGGGCGCCAGGTGCTGAAGTAGGCGGCTTTGATCCAGCCGAAGTAGTAGTAGATCGAGATCACGACGCCGACGATGGCGATGCCGAGGAGGCAGAAGAGGCCGGCCTTGTAGGCGGCGAGGAAGACCATGAGCTTGCCCATGAATCCGGCCAGCGGCGGGATGCCCGCGAGCGATCCGAGACCGATGGCAAGAACGCCGGCGAGGTAGGGACGCTTCTTCGCGAAGTCGGCGTAGTGGTCGAGGTCCTGGTCGGCGTCGTTGTCGCCGGCGACGTGGGTCATGACGCCGAACACGGCGAAGGAGGCGAGGAGGTAGGCAAAGAGGTAGAACCAGATCGCGCCGACGGCGGAGGGCACGGTGAGCGCGGCCACGGCGCCGATGAGCAGGTAGCCGGCGTGCGAGACGCCGGAGAGACCGATGAGGCGCTTCACGTTGTGCTGGGTGAGCGCGGCAAGGTTGCCGAAGAGAATCGTGGCGCCGGCCATGATGCCGAGCGTGCTGGTGACGAGCGTCGCGTAGGGCTTGAAAACATACACGAGGGACAGGAGGACCGCGAAGCCGGCGGTCTTGGACGCGACGGCGAGGAAGGCGGTGACCGGGGTCGGCGCACCTTGGTAGACGTCGGGAATCCAGATCTGGAAGGGAACCGCGCCGATCTTGAAGGCGACGCCGGCGAGCACGAGGACGATGCCGACGGAGGCGAGGAAGTTGTTGGCGTTGTCGGGATGGGCGAGGAAGTCGCGCACGGCGTCGTAGCTCATCGGGTTCATCGAGGACGCGAGCGCTGCGGGGTTGCCCACCACGCCGTAGAGGAGGACGATGCCGAAGAGGAGCATGCCGGAGCTGAGCGCGCCGGTGACGAGGTATTTGAGGCCGGCCTCGAGGGAGAGCGGATTGGTGCGCGTGTAGCTGACGAGGATGTAGAAGCCGACCGTGACGGTCTCGAGCGCGACAAAGAGGAGGAGGAAGTTGGCCGACTGCGCGAGGAGCATCATCGCCGCGGTGACGACGAGCGTGATGTGGAAGAACTCGATCTTCGGGAGCTTTTGCTTCGCGAGGGCCACGACGCCGAGCAGCGAGACGAGGATCGAGCTGCCGAGGAAGAAGGCGCGGAGATACTGCGTGCTGGGCGAGTGCTGGAGCAGGCCGTTAAAGGAGGTCTTGCCGAGATAGGCGGGCGAGAAGTTCAGGAAGAGGCCGACGAGCAGACCGAACTGGCCCACGATGGAGAGAGTCGGGATGATCCCATGCTTTTTCTTCGGGAGGATGATCTCCAGCACAAGGAGCAGCAGCGCGAGGACGCCGAGGGAGATCTCAGGCTGGATGTTCGCCCAGAGGTTGTCGGCGGCGGCGGCTTGAAGTTGTTCGGTGGTCATTGCCGGAAATTTTTAGCCACAGAGAGCACAGAGCTCGGACACAGAGGTCACGGAGAGCAGGATGTGATCGGCGTGTGGTTTGCGGTTTTAGCTCTTTGTTTCTGAAAGATTGGAACTCTGTGTTCTCTGTGGGCTGCGTTCTGTGAACTCCGTGGCCTACTTCTGGGCGTAGACGGTCATGGCCTTGAGGGCGGAGTTGACCGGCTCGGAGAGGCTCTTGGGCCAGAAACCGACGAAAAAGAGCGCGACGAGGAGGATGAGCGCGGGGAGTTTCTCGCCCCAGGTGAGGTCGACGGGCGGCTTCTCGGCGGCGACCTTGGCGAAGGCGGGCGAAACGTCGCCGAAGAAAACCTTGGCGGCGGCGCGGAGGCCGTAGATCGCGGAGATGATCACGCCGGCGACGGCGAGCGCGGTGTAGGCGGCGGAGAATTTCCAGGCGCCGACGAAGATCGCGAGTTCGCCCCAGAAGTTGGCAAGGCCGGGGAGTCCGATGCTGGCCATGGTGGCGGCGACGAAGAAGGCCGCGAGGACGGGGGTCTTTTGCGCGAGCCCGCCCATGTCGTCCATGTCGAAGGTCTGGGTGCGGTGATAGACGCTGGTCGAGAGGAGGAAGAGGAGCGCGACGGAGAGGCCGTGGGCGACCATCATGAGAACCACGCCGCCGACGCCGATGGCGTTGAGGGTCGCGATGCCGAGGAAGGCGTAGCCCATGTGCATCACCGAGCTGTAGCCGACCATCTGCTTCAGGTCCCTCTGGGCGATGGTGACGAAGCCGATGTAGAGGATGTTGCCGCCGACGGCGAGGAGGGCGATCCAGTTGGTCCACTGGGCGGCGCCTTGGGGAAGGAGCGGAACGGCGAACTGGAGCAGGCCGTAGAGGCCGAATTTCTTCAGGACGCCGGCGTGAAGCATGGCGGCCGAGCTGGGCGCGGCGCCGTAGCCGAGGGGAGCCCAAGTGTGGAAGGGGAAAAGCGAAACGAGGATGCCGAAACCGAAGAGGAGGAGGCCGAAGATGGTCTTTTGTTGCGCGCCGGTGATGGTGTCGTGCGCGATCTCCTGGACGAGCGTCGTGAAATCAAAGGTCTCGGCGCCGCTCTGGTGGTAGACCGCGATCAGGCCGATGAGGGACAGCATCGCGCCGAGCGTGAGGTAGATGGTCATCTTCATCGCCGCGTAGCCGCGATCACGTCCGCCCCAGACGCCGATCATGATGAAGGAGGCGATGAGCGCGAACTCGTGGAAGAAGTAGAAGAAGAACAGATCGCGGCTGGCGAAGACGCCCATGAGGCCGCCTTGCATGACGAGGAGCAGACCCCAGTAGAGGGCGGGGCGCTCTGCCTTGGATTGGAGGGCGTAGAGACCGGCGGCGAGACCGACGAGGCCGGCGAGAACGTAGAGCGGGAGCGCGATGCCGTTGAGGCCGAGCTTGAGGCTGATGCCAACGGCCTTCAGGCCGGTGTCATAGTCGCTCATAAACTGATAGGAGAATCCTTCGGACGCATTGAACTGGCTCCAGACGAGAAGCGCGAGCACCGCCGGGATGGCGAAGCCGAGGCCGGCGATGAGCTTTCGGACGCCGAGCGGAGCGGGAGCCAGAAGAAGGAGCGCGGCGACAAGAGGCGCGGCGATGGAAAGGAGAAGGTAGTCGGACACGGCGGAAAGGGAGCGGAAGTCGAAGGTCGGGAGGCGTGGGTCGGCGATCCGGGCTCAGCGGGTGGCGAGGAACCAAAGAAGAACCGCGCCGCCGAGGAACCAATACACGTAGGCATGCAGGCTGCCGGTATGAAGGGCGCGGGTGGCGAGGCCGACGAGGCCGGTGCCGCCGGCGACGATGCCGCGGATGATGGCGCCGGAGATCAGCATGAAATCGATGCCGTTCAGAAGGAGGGCGAAGCGCTGCTGGATCTTGGCGACGTAGGTGTCGTAGACGGCGTCGAAGGCCTTTTGCAGACCGACCAGACCGGCGAAGGCGCCGGGGGCTTTGGTCTGGAGCGTGTCCTGCGCGGCGGGCTTGTAGAAGAAGAAGGCGGCGCCGGCGCCGATGACCATGACGGCGAGGGAGACGAGGAGGATGACCGTGTGGTCACCGCCGTGCGGGTGGGCGATTTGCTTGAGCACGCCGTCAAAGCGGCCGCCGTAGATGGCTTCGTAGCCGCCGACCACGGAGAGGATGGCGAGGACGATGAGCGGGATCGTCATGCTGATGCCGCCCTCGTGGGCATGGGAAGCGTCCTCGGTGCGAGGCTCGCCGAGGAAGACGAGCTTCCACATGCGGACCATGTAGAACGCGGTGAGGATCGCGGTAATGCAGAGGATGGCGAAAACCGGGGTGTTGTTCTCCATCGCGAGATAGAGGATCGCGTCCTTGGAGAAGAAGCCGGCGAGACCGGGGAAGCCGATGATGGCGAGCACGCCGAGCGTGAACGTGAAGAAGGTGAGCGGCATCTTCTTCCGCAGACCGCCCATCTTGAAGATGTCCTGTTCGTGGTGGCAGCCGTGGATAACGGAGCCGGAGCCTAGGAACATGAGGGCCTTGAAGAAGGCGTGCGTGGTGAGGTGGAACATCGCGGCGCCGACGCCGGCGGCGAGGACCACCTCGTGAGCCGCGGCGCCTTCACCATGGCCTTGGGAGACCTTTAGAGAACCGAGGCCGAAGGCGGCGACCATGTAGCCGAGTTGCGAGAGCGTGGAGTAGGCCAGGACCTTCTTGATGTCGCGCTGGGTGATGGCGCAAAGGGCGGCATAGAGCGCGGTGATGGCGCCGACCCACATGACGACGTCGAAGGCGGAGGGGGCTAGGGCGAAGAGCGGCTCGATACGGCAAAGCATGAAGATACCGGCGGCGACCATCGTGGCGGCGTGGATGAGCGCGGAGACGGGCGTGGGGCCTTCCATCGCGTCGGGGAGCCAGACGTGGAGGGGCATTTGGGCGGACTTGCCGACGGCGCCGCAGAAAAGGAGGAGCGGGATGCCGGTGGCGAGGGCTCCGGCGACGGGGGTCTGGAGCGCGGCGATCTCGGAGAGGTTGACCGTGCCGTAGGCGGCCCAGCAGGCGATGATGCCGAGGAGATATCCGAAGTCGCCCACGCGGTTGGCGATAAACGCCTTCTTCGAGGCGGCGGCCGCGCTGGCCTTGTGGTGATAGTGGTTGATCAGGACGTAGGAGCTGAAGCCGACGAGCTCCCAAAAGATAAACATCATGAACAGATTGTCGGCGAAGACGATGCCGAGCATGGAGAACATGAAGATCGAAAGGCCGCCGAAGTAGCGGGCCTTCGCGGAGTCGTCGTGCATGTAGCCGAGCGAGAAGACGTGAACGCAGAGCCCGACCACGCCGACGATGGAGAGCATCAGCGCGGAGAGGTCGTCGAACTTGAAGCCGAGCGAGAGGGAGAAGTCCCCGAAACGTAGCCACTCGTAAGCGACCGGCGTATCGACGCCGAAGCGATGGCCACCGAAGGCGAGGAAGAGACCTCCGGCGGCGACGAGCGCGGCCGTGAAAGTCGAGACCAGAGCGGCGACGTTGCCCTGGCGGCGCAGCGCAAGCGCGATGATCGCGGCCGAGGCGAGCGGCAGCAGAAGCACGAGTTGGGCGATCTGGGTCGGATTCTGGAACATCGGAGGCGGGCTGGTCGAGAGGGACGGAAAAATCGGAGAGGAGAAGAAAACCGCTAAATGACGGTAAAGAGCGCTAAATCGGAATGGATCGGGGCTTGGCTTTAGCGGATTTAGCGAGCTTTAGCGGTTCAGTTTTCAGTTCTTCAGCGAGTTGAGCTGCTCGACCTGCACGGTCTGGCGGCGGCGGAAGAGGGCGACGATGATGGCGAGGCCGACCGCGACCTCGGCGGCGGCGACGGTGAGGATGAAGAACACGAACACGTTGCCATCGAGGACGCCGTTGTAGCGCGAGAAGGCGACGAGGGCCACGGTGCTGGCGACGAGCATGAGCTCGAGGCACATGTAGATCACCAAGGTGTTCTTCCGCAGGAGCACGCCGAAGAAGCCGACGGCGAAGATCACTGCGCTCAGGACGAGATAGGAATGAAGCGACACCTCGGGGAACCCGGCGAAGGTGGCGAGCGGAAGGGCGGACATGGAGGGAAGAGAGGCGGCGGTGAGGCTCATTTGGCGTCCTCCGCGGCGGTGTTATCGAACTTCTTGCTGAGGACTATCACGCCCAGCATCGCGATCAGGAGAAGGAACCCGACGATCTGCACCGGCAGGAGATAGACGGTGAACAGCTGCTCCGCGTAGGCGCGAAGGCTGTTGCCCACGACGGGGACATCGGCGGCGACGGAGACCTGGCCGTTGCGCGCGAAGGAGACGAGGCCGGTGACGAGGATACCGCCCGCGGCGACCGAGGAGGCGATGGTCGACTTGGTGAACTTCTTCCGGTCGCCGCCCTGGATATCGAGCAACATCACGATGAAGAGGAAGAGCGCGACGACCGCGCCGGCGTAGACGAGCACCATCAGCACCGCGAGGAGGAAGGCGTCGAGGAGGACGAAGAGGCCGGCCACGCCGACCAAGCTCATGAGGAAGCTGAGCGCCGAATTGACGGCGTTCTTATTGAGGACGACGCCGGCGGCGCAGGCCACGGTGAAAATGGCGAAAATGTGAAAGAGGACGTCGGACATTGGCTGGTGAGTCGGAAGCGGAGATTTTTGCCACAGAGGTCACAGAGCTCGGACACGGAGGTCACGGAGGCCTGCGGGAGGGCGGATGGTGAAGGGCGAAGGTGGCTTGATTCGAAAATCGAAGGATTGGGACTCTGTGTTCTCTGTGGGCTGCGCTCTGTGTTCTCTGTGGCGAGGCTCGAATAGCCTTAGTGATGGCCTCCGTGGGCGGCGGCGTGTTCGGCGGCTTTTTTCTTGTCCCACTTGAAGTGGGCGTCGGGGAGCGTTCCGCCCATTTCGTAGAGCTTGGCCTTGTCGTGCTTGAAGTCGTCGCGGGTGTAGCCGGAGATCGAATACGTGTTTTGCAGCCAGATCGCCTCCTCGGGGCAGACCTCCTGGCACATGCCGCAATAGATGCACCGGAGCATGTCGATCTCGAACTCCTTCGGGCGCTTCTCGACGTGGGCGTTGGGGTCCTCGGTCGGGATCTCCCCGGGCGTGATGCGGATGGCCTTGGGCGGGCAGACGAATTCGCAGAGCTGGCAGGAGACGCACTTCTCGCGGCCGTTGGGATCGTAGACGAGCGTGGGCGCTCCGCGGTATCCCTTCGGGATCTCGGGGCGGACCTCCGGATACTCGAGGGTGATGGGCTTGCGGAAAAGGTGGCGCAGGGTGGTCTTCAAACCGGCCGCGATCTGCGGCAGGTAGGTGCGCTCGGCGAGGCTGAGCGGTTTGCGTTCGACAGGGATGACGGCCATTGGGCGGAGAGGGTCGAAGATTTACTTGGTCAGCAGGGCGATGGCCACGGCGTAGAAGATCAGGTTGGCGATCGAGAGCGGCAGGAGTTTCTGCCAGCCGATCTTCATGACCTGGTCGTAGCGGAAGCGCGGGAGGGTCCAGCGCACCCACATGAAGAAGAAGATCATCGCGAGAACCTTGCCCACGAAGACGCCGATACCGAGGAGGCCGGTCACGAGCGGGAGGTGGCCGACGCCGAGGAGATTCACGAAGTCGGCGAGTGTGACCCAGGGGAGCGGATTCCAGCCGCCGCCGAAGAGGAGCATGAAGATCGCGGAGCCGACGATCATGTGGCAGTATTCGGCGACGTAGAAGAGCGACCACTTGAAGGCGCCGTATTCGGAGGCGAAGCTGTTCACGAGGTCGGCCTCGGATTCGACGGTGTCGAAGGGAGCGCGGTTGGTCTCGGCAAAGAGGGCGACGAGGTAGACGAAGGCGGAAACCGGCATGAGGAAGCCGAACCAGAGGCCGCCGACAAAACCGGGCTGGGACTGGAACTCGACGGCGCGGGCGAGACCGAGCGTGCCTTGGAAGCTGCCGGCGACCTCGCCGGTCAGGGGACCGTTGATCCAGAGGAACACGGGCAGCACGGAGAGCGTCATCGAAAGCTCGTAGGAAATGAGCTGGGCGGAGGCGCGAACGCTGCCGAGGAAGGGATACTTCGAGTTGGAGGCCCAGCCGGCGAGAATGACCGAGTAAACGCTCAGCGAGGAAATGGCGAAGATCGCAAGGAGGCCGACGTCGACGTTGGCGAGGATGAGCGGGACGACCTTGCCGGCGGCGTCGAGGTAAGCGCCGAAGGGGATGAAGGCGATCGTAGTGAGAGCCGGGATGACCGCGAGGATGGGCGCGGCGATGAAGTAGGCTTTGTTAACGTGGGCCGGGACGATGTCCTCCTTGAACATGAATTTCCCGCCGTCGGCCGCGAGTTGGAACACGCCGAGTTTGCGGAGGAAGCCGATGCCGGGAATCCAAGCGAGGATGGGCGCGATGGTGCGGTTGGGACCCGGGCGGTCCTGGACCCAGGCGGCGACCTTGCGCTCGGCCATCGAGCAGGCGGCGGCGATGGGGAAGAGCGTGAATATCACGGCCGCGGCCTGGATGATCAGGCGGATCCAGTGCGGAATCTCGAAGTAGAAATCGAACATGTCGGAAGCGGAGAGTCGGAGGTCGAGTTTTTTGGCCACAGAGGTCACAGAGCTCGGACACAGAGGTCACGGAGGCCGGTGAGTTGGCTTTGGGTGGGTGGCGAAAGTCGCGTCGTTAGGATCTAAGGATTGGGACTCTGTGTTCTCTGTGTCGGAGCTCTGTGTTCTCTGTGTCGAAAACTCAGGCGGCGACCGCGGGGGCGGCGGGTTTGTATTTGAGGGTCTCGCCCTCGACGAAGGGCAGGCCGGACCAGGCGGCGGAGTCGAGGACCACGCCGGTGTCGGCGATGCCCTTGTAAGAAAGGCCGGCGAGCGCGGGAACCGAGGCGGCGAGCGCGGACCAGACGCCGTGGACGTCGCTCGCGGGGGCGGCGGCGCCGGTGGCGGCGACGAGCTTGGAGAGGACGACGAGGTCGTTGGTCGAGCCGGCGGGACCGGGGACGGCGGCGGCGAACTTCTGGATGCGGAACTGCTGGTTCACGAAGGTGCCGGCCTTCTCGAAGGTGTGCAGGGTCGGGATAACGACCTTCGCGGCGGCGCTCGTGGCGTTGGCGTGGGTGCCAAGATAAATGATCGAAACCTTCGCGAGCTGCGCGGGCGTGAGACCGGCGGCGGCGAGGTCTTCGCCGTGGGAAACCACGGTCTTGATTTTGCCGGCGTCGATGTCGGCGGCGAGCGAGGTGAGCTGCGCGGCGGGGAGCGCGGAAATGAGGCCGGTGACAAGGGCTCCGCGCACGTTGGGATTGCGGTCGGCGGAGATGAGGAGCTTGTCGCCTTGGGCGGTGCGGGCGACGAGCGCAGCGGAAGCGCCGGTGGCGGAGGCAAGTTGCTTGAGAAGGAACTGCTCTTCGACCGAGGCGCGGCCGGAACCGACGATGGCGACGGAGCCGGCCTTGAGGAGAGCGGCGGCGGCGTTGATCGCGGCGTCGAGCGTGAAGGCGGCGCCATCGACTTTGACGCCGGTGGTGAGGCGATCGGCGGCGGCAACCTGCTTGTAGAGCATGCGGCCGGAGTCGGACATCCAGGTGTCGTTGACCGCGTCGTTACGGCGCGGGGTGAGGCGGTAGATGACGCCTTCGCGCGACCAGACGGTGGCGTTCACGCCGACGGAGGACTCGATGTCGATGGTGTCGGTCTGCTTGAGGAACCAGACGCGCATCTTGAAGCGGAAGTCGGTGCTGGTGAGCGCGCCGACCGGGCAGATGTCGACCGTGTTGAGCGAGTAGTTGTTCTCGAGCTTCTTGCCGGGGTGGCAGGTGAGGGTCGAGTAGCTGCCGCGGTCCACGAAGCCGAGGACGTCGTCCTTCGCGATCTCCTTGGAGAAACGGATGCAGCGGGAGCAGAGGATGCAGCGCTCGTCGT
>CBINJQ010000120.1:0-11023 GCA_966251015.1 uncultured Akkermansia sp.
AGAGCGAGTGGATGACGATATCCAGGAGCTGCTTGATCTCGGCTTGGAACTCGAAGGACTGGGGAGCGGTGGCAGTGTCGTTGGACATGGTTGGAGGGAAAAGAGCGTTAACCGCATAGCCACGAAGGGCGGCCGCGCAAGTGCGCGCTCGCCGGGCGGGGCGCTTTGGCCGGCGCGGACGGTCAGGGCTGTTGGAGTTTAAACTGGAACGGGGCCGTCATGCGCGCCGCCACCGGCTTGCCGTCCTTCATGCCGGGCTCGAAGCGCCATCGGCGAATGGCGTCGAGGGCCAGCGTGTTGTAAAAGGAATCGGTCGATTTGAGCACGACCGGGTCGCGCACGGCGCCGGTGGCGTCGACGACGAATCCGACTTGGATTTCGAGGGTCCAGTTCGCCTTTCCCGACATCCGGGGGCCGGGGGGGAAGACCGGATTTTCCGAATAGATCAGCCTGGGCGGGCGGTTTTGGGCGTCTCCGCCGAGCCGGGCGTTGGCTTGCTCGTTATACGAGAGGTTGTTCGACGCGCAGCCCGCGAGGGCGAACGTCCCGATCAGGCTTATGGCGAGGAGACGTGGTTTCATGCGATGACGGGCGACCCGGCCGGTCAGCGCTGGTCCAGCTGGTCGTCGTGGACGGGCTCGATGTGGGCGAGGTGGTCCTTGTCGGGTTCCTTCGGGCCGTGCAGGAGCTTCCATGCGCACCAGCCGAAGAGGCCGAGGACGAAGCCGAGGGAGAGGGCGAGGTTGATCCAGCCGCCGGTGGTCATTTTGCGGTGCGGGTCGAGGGTTTGTCCGGGAGGACGCGAGAGGCGAGGCGGGCGTCCCAACGGCGGGCGGCGTGCTCGAGGAGCAGCATGCACGCGCCGGCGAGAACGCAGGCGAGGGAGAGCGTGAGCTGGGCGACCGGGCTGGCGTTCTCGCCGAAGAGGTCGGCGATTCTCCCGCTGGTCCCAAATTCCGGTTTGGTGAAGGAGAAGTTCCAGCCGACGATGTCCTTCAGCACGAAAAGGACGAAGATGCTCAAGAGGTAGGCGGGGCAGACGTAACGGATGAGGGGCGCGACAAAATCGGGCACGCGCATGCGGGCCCCGCGGCGTGTCTCGGCCAGGCCGCGCTTGGCCCCGATGATCCATCCGAAGGCGATGACAAAGCAGGTCGCCTGCACGTAGACCGCGCAGGTCGCGATCCAGAAGTTGAGCGTGTCGAGCGCCTTCAGGTCGGCGGAGAACCACCAGATGAAGGCCGCGCCGAGGCCGGTCACGAGGGCGAGGATGGCGACGGAGCGGTCGCGGTCGACGTCGAGCGCCTCCTCGAGGAAGGCGATGGCGGGCTGGAGCATCGAGAGCGAGCTGGTGAGAGCTGCGAGGAAGAGGAGCGCGAAGTAGGCGACCGCGAAGAACTGGCCGCCCGGCATGCGCGCGAAGACCTCGGGCAACACCATGAAGCCCAGGCTCACCGTGCTGGACGTGATGGCGGTGGCGCCCAGAAAGACGTAGGCGGCGGGCACGGTGATGAGCCCGCCGAGCCCGACTTCGCAAACCTCGTTGGCGGCGGCGGAGGCGAGGCCGGAGAGGGCGATGTCGTCGTTCTTTTTCAGGTAGCTGGCGTAGGTCACGATCACGCCCATGCCGATGGAGAGGGAGAAGAAGATCTGGCCGGCGGCGGCGAGCCAGAGCTGGGGATTGCGCAGGCCGGCGCCGATGTCGCGAGGGTTCCAGAGGTAGCCGAGCCCGTTGAGGACGTTTTGGTCGGGCCGGGCCGGATCGGGCGTGCCGAGGGTGAGGACGCGGACCAGAATCACCAAGGCGAGCAAGACCAAGGCGGGGAGGCCCCACGCGCAGACCTTTTCGATGCCCCGGGAGATGCCCCGGTGGACGAACCAGAGATTGATCAGGAACGAGAAGAGAAGAAACAGGCCGACTTGGGACGGCCCGAAATGGACGGACGATCCGTCCCCGGCCATTCCGGCATACTTGGCGAAGAAATCGGAGAAGTTGAGTCCGGGCGTCTGAAACGTGCCGATCGCGGCGTGGTAGGCGTAGCCCAGGCACCACGCCTCGACGTGGATGTAGAAGAAGTAGAGGAGGACCACGATGACGATGCCGAGGCCGCCCAGGTAGCGCGCCCACGGCCTGCGAAAGGTCGCGTGGAGGATGCCCGCGGCGGAGTGGAAGCCCTGGCCGCCGCCCATGCGACCGACGGTCCATTCGACCCAGCACAGAGGGATGCCGATCACCAGAAAAGAGATGAAGTAGGCGATCATGAAGGCACCTCCTCCGTATTCGGCGGCGAGACCCGGGAAGCGGATGAAATTGCCCAGGCCGATGGCGCTGCCGGCGACGGCGAGAATGGCGCCCAGACGACCGGACCAGGCTTCTTGCGGGCGGGAGGACATAGGGATGAGCGAGTTGCGTCGAAACGACAATCCGCAGGGCATCCCGGGAGCAAGCGGCAAGCCAGTGCGTCGCTTGGGAAAAGCGTCTCCCTCCCGTTCCGGGGATCCGGCTCAGATCGACCAGTTCCAGGCCTGGAGCTCGTCCTGCTTGCGACTCTCGACGGCGGGTTCCTGCTTCTTGCGGGAGCGCACGACGAGATTCTCGTTTTTGTAGTAGGCGATGCTGTTGTCCGGGATGGTTTCGAGCAGCCAGACGTTGGCGCCGACCACGCAGTTGGTGCCGATGCGGGTGTCTCCGCCCAGGATGGTGGCGTGGGCGTAGATGGTGACGTGGTCGCCGACGTCGGGGTGGCGTTTCACGCCCTTCACGGGGTTGCCGTCGGAGTCGACCTCGAAGGACTTCGCCCCGAGGGTGACGCCCTGGTAGATTTTGACGTGGTGGCCGATGGTCGCGGTTTCGCCGATGACGACGCCCGTGCAGTGGTCGATGAAGAAAAACTCGCCGATGCGCGCGCCGGGGTGGATGTCGGTGCCGGTGCGCTCGTGCGCGAACTCGGTGATCATTCGGGGAAGGAGGGGCACGCCGAGACGGTAGAGCTCATGGGCGAAACGCTGGAGCGAAATGACGAGCACGCAGGGATAGGCGAGGATGATCTCCTCGACGTGGCGCGTGGCGGGGTCCCCGGCGTAGGCGGCCTGCACGTCGGTCTGCACGACGCGTCGCAACTCCGGCAGCCGGGCGAGGACCGCGTCGGCGATCTCGGCCGCGCGCGCCTCGGGAGAGGAGGAGTCGGCGGCCGGCCGCGCGTCGGAGGCGCGGGCGAAGCGGAGCGACTTTTCGACGTCGTTGCGCAGGCGCTCGTGCACGGAGACGAGGCGGCGGCGGGTGTGCTCGCGGACCGCCTCGCGGGTGAGGGGCTCGGTTTCGAAGTAGCCCGGAAAGAGCAGGTGCATGACGTCCGCCGCGAGGCGGTTCACGGAGGCCTCGGAGGGTAGATTGGCGCCGTCGAGGTGGTTGATGCCGCCCTCGGTCTCATAGGAGTGGAGGAGGGCTTGGAGAGTGTCTTCGAACGTCATGGCGGGCGGCGCTCGGGGCGCTGTCCGGGCACCGTCCGGGGCTTACGCCGGTGGGTCAAAACCGATTTTGAAAATCCTTCATTTTCGGGCTTGTCAGGCGTGAGAGCGTTTGTCTCCCTCCGCCTTCCTCTCTGTCAGTCGTTCAGTCAGTCGTTCAGTCTGTCGGTCTTTGCTCAGGTGGTGGAATTGGTAGACACACACGTTTGAGGGGCGTGTGCCGTGAGGCGTGCAGGTTCGAGTCCTGTCCTGAGCACCAATTTCCGGAAGCCCGGATCGCAAAACGCGGTCCGGGCTTTTTTGTTTTCATCGGTTCGGCGCGGACTGTAACGCTGGCGGATGCTTCCCACCCAGCAGGGCTCGCTCCGTCTCTTTCGTCTGACCGGGGTCGATGTGTTTCTACATTGGTCGTGGTTTGTCGTGGCGGCCTACACGTTGAGCACGCGCGCCGACCAATACTCGTCGCCGATATGGAACGTCGTGGAGTATCTCGCGTTGTTCGTGATCGTGTTGCTGCATGAGTTCGGACACGCGCTGGCGTGCCGGCGGACGGGAGGCGTGGCGGAGCGGATCGTGCTGTGGCCGTTTGGCGGGGTGGCCCATGTCGCGCCCCCTCAGCGCCCGGGCGCGCAATTATGGAGCATCGCGGCGGGGCCTTTGGTGAACGTGGCGCTGGTTCCCGTCCTCCTGGGCGCGATGTGGGTTCTTGGGGAGAAGGGCCTCGGGGACACGTATCCCGATCTCATGGACTGCCTGTTCATGGTGAACTTGATCAACATCGCGCTTCTGGTGTTCAACCTGTTGCCCATCTACCCGCTCGATGGCGGCCAGATCTTGCGCTCGGTGCTGTGGTATCTGGTCGGTCCGGTGAAAAGCCTGTTGATCGCGACCGGGATCGGTTTGGTCGGCGGCGCCGTGTTGGTGGCCTACGGTGTCCTCGGCGGACGTTTATGGACGGCGATGATCGCGGGACTTTTGCTCTACAACTGCTGGCAGACCTTTCGCGCCGCCCGCGCGTGGCGTGCGCAGATCGCCGCGCTGTCCTCCGCCGCATCCGCTCCGCAACCGCCGGATTTGCCGCGGTAAGGGCATAAAAATGGGCGGCCTCGTCGGAACGGGGCCGCCCAAGATGCGAAGTTCGGGAGTGCCGCTGGAAAAGCGGATTATCAGGCGGGGTTAACATGGGCATTAAATAAATTTTTACACAAGCTCCTTTTGAACCGCGCAATCGGGCGGGTTTACGCACGAACGGTCCTCGGTTGATCCGGGGCGGCCGGCCCACCCGGCGATTGCCAGCGGGAAGGGCGCGCTTCTAGCGTGGAGCGGTGATCGCTTCCGTAGCCTTCCAGAATTTCAAGGCCCTGCGTTCCGCCCGGATCGGGCTGCTCCCCTTCAACCTGGTGATCGGGCCGAACGGTTCGGGAAAAAGCAGCCTGATCCAGGCGTTGCTGCGTTTGCGCACGTTGGCGCGTCTCCCTCTGGCGGAGGCCGGGGCGGAGCGGGAGCGGATGCCCGACGCGGCGGAGATCTCCTTCAACTTCTCCCCGCCGCACGACGGCCTGGAGGCGACGCTCGGATGCGTGAGCGACAAGGTCTGCGACCTGCTCCAGGTGGCGCCTTTGCCGCGCGGGGAGGGCGCCGACGACTGGCCGGGCCTGCGGGAAAAAATCCTCGGCATGCGCGCCTACGCCCTCGACCACGAGGCCATCGGAACGCCGGTGTATCCGGTTTCCTCCGACGAACTGGCGCCGGACGGAGGCAACCTCGCCGCGCGGCTCGCGGCGCTGCGCGAGCGGGCGCCGGAGGCCTTCGCGGCGTTGCGGGCCGAGCTGTTGAGGCTGTTTCCGGAGTATGACGATCTCGTGCCGCAGCCGGGGCGGGGGAGTTTCGCCCTCCGGCTCGCCGACGCCGAGGAGAGCTCCCTCGTGGCGCCGTCGGATTTGTCGCAGGGCACCCTCTACGCGCTGGCCCTGCTCGCGCTCGCCTTCGATCCGGCGCCGCCCGCGGTGGTGTGCGTCGAGGAGCTCGACCGCGGCATTCATCCCCGTCTGCTGCGCGAGGTGCGCGACATCCTCTACCGGCTGAGCTATCCCGCCGACCACGGGCTCGACCGGCCGCCGACCCAGGTGATCGCGACGACGCATTCGCCCCTGCTGCTCGATCTGTTTCGCGACCATCCGGAAGAGGTGGTGATCGCCGAGAAAAGCGGGCGCGCGGCCACGTTCACGCGGCTCTCCGAGCGCGTGGATCTCGACCGGCTTCTGGCGGAGGGCGGCGGTCTCGGCGACCTTTGGTATTCGGGCATCCTGGGCGGCGTGCCTTCGGAGTAGCGATGGACGCGCCGTCGCTTTCCGATCCGCAAACGCCGACGCGCCGCCGTCTGCGCGTCGCGCTGCTGGGGGAGTCGCTCGTCGACGAGTCGGCCATGGCGATTCTGGTCGAGGCGGCGCTGGGGCGTCCTTTCGAGCGCGTGCAGCCCGGCCTCCGCGCCCGCGGCTGGCCGTCGGTGTTGCAGATTCTTCCCGCCATCGCGCGGCACCTGCATTTCAACACGAACGCGGACGGGCTCGTCGTCCTGGTCGACGCGGACGACAGCGAGCCGCACACGCCCTCCCACGAAGCGCCGGGCTATTTTCACCCGCGCTGCCGGCTGTGCCAGTTGCGGGCGAGCTTCCGGCGGGCGACGCGCAACCTACCCCCGGCGCGAGGCCGCGAGCGCGTGCTGCGCGCGATCGGCCTGGCGGTGCCCGCCGCGGAGGCCTGGTATCTCTGCGGTCGAGACGAGCAGGTGGGCGAAGCGCAATGGATCGCGGAGCGCGACGCGGGCCGGACGCCCTATACGCGCCGCGAGCTGAAGCTCCGCGTTTACGGGACCGAGCGTCCGACCCTGCCCCAGGCGGTCGCGCACGCCACGGCGGCGGCGCGACGGCACGCCCGGGATCTGCGTCGCCTGGAATACGATTTTCCCGGTTTCGCCGCGATGGCCGGGGATCTGCGGGGCTGGGACCGGTCGTTGGCCCTGCTGTCCGACCGCGCCGGGCTCGCCGAGGCGTGATGGATCTCCGGTGGACGGATTGATAATCAATCGTTGACATCTAAACATAATGGGCGCCTTTTGCGCGCATGGCCTCCGACACCTCGAGCAAGCTGGTTCACGACATCGTCGCCACCGCCGACCTTTTCCTTCGCGAAAGCACCCGGCTGTTTCGGCCCCACGGGCTGACCGCCGCGCAATTCAACGTCCTCAATCTTCTGGCCGCGCCGGAAGTGGAACGCGGGCTCAGCCAGCGGGAACTCGCGGACATGCTCGTCGTCGACCGCAGCAACGTGACGGGGCTTGTCGACCGCATGGAAAAAGCGGGGTGGGTGAGGCGGGCGGACGACCCGGCGGATCGCCGCGTGTATCGCGTGCAACTCACGGCCCCGGGGAAAAAACTCTGGCAGAAGGTCGCCCCGGCCTACGCGGACGTCGTGCGCCAGGTGACGGACCGTCTGGGCGAGCGCCAGATGCGCGACGCGGTGGCCCTGCTCGCCACCCTTCGCGAAGACGCGGTGCGGTGGGTGGCCCCGAAACTTTAAACCCAAGACCGAGGGCATCGCCATGGTCACGGCCTACGAACTGGAGCAGGTGCGGCGGCGGGTGGAGCGCCTCGCCCTCGAGCTGGACGAGACGCGGCGAGGGCTGGAGGGGCTGGAGAAGCGGTTTGCGGCGGAGAACGACAAAGCCGGGGCGAACACGAAAATCGTCGTCGCGGAGGCGCTTCGTCCGGCCGTGCCGCCGCCGTTGCCGCCTTCGCCGCCCGTCGCGGAGCGCCGGGAGTTGTCGAAAGCGATCCCGGCGGCGGGGCCTTCGGTCGCCGAGGTGATTTCGGAGCGGGTCCGTGTCGCGGCTTCGGCGCCCGAGCCCGCGGCGAAGCCGGCCTCGCCACCGGCGCCGAAGTTCGCGTCCGTGGCGCGGCCCGGGCCGAGTCCCCTGCGGGTGTGGCTGGAGCGTTTGCAACTTTGGCCGCCGGCGGCCGACGGTGCGGAAGGGGCGGAGGCGCGGCTCGGCGCGTGGTGGGCGACGCGCGTCGGCATGTTTTTGGCCGTGGTGGGCGTGGTGTTTTTCGGCATCCATATTTCCCGCCATGTGCCGGCTTGGGTGAAATTCGTGGAGCTGCTCGCCGTCGCGGGCGGCGTCTCGGCGCTGGGGCTCTGGCTGGGGAAACGTCTGGCCGCGTTTGGCGAGGTGGTGTTCGCGGGCGGTCTTTCGCTGTTTTTCTTCGCGGCCTACGCGGGCCACGCGGTCCCGGCGGTGCGGGTGTTTCCCGAGCTGTGGATGTCGATCGCGGCGCAGCTGGCGGCGGTCGCGGGGATCGTGACGGCGGCGCTGTGGCGCCGGTCGGCGATGATCGCGACATTGGCGGTGGGGCTCGGCTATGTGACCGCGCTCGTGTCGAGTCGCGGCGGGTTGGAAGGTTGCGCGCTGGGCGCGGGTGCTTTGCTCGCGGCGGTGTCGGTGGGATTCAAGCGGGCCCGTGCCTGGGAGGGACCTTCGGTGCTGGCCCTGCTCGGGGCGTATGCGGTGTTCGGGCTGGGGCTGCTTGAGGCGCAGGCGGCGGGCTCGGCGACCTTGTCGGTCGCGCCCCGGCCTTATTTGGCGGGCGTGGCCGTGTTGTTCTTCACGCGGGATTGGCGTCGCGGCGGCGCCGTTTCGGCCAAGTCGGCCCCGGTCGAGGAGCTCTGGTTCCAGTCGGCCAACTCGAGCCTGGCGCTGGTCTGCGGCGTGTGGGCGGCGCTCGGCTGGTATCGCGCGGAGCTGGAGTGGTTTTACGGCGGCGCGGCGCTTCTTCTTGCGGCGGGCGCCTGGCGGCGCGCGAAGCAGGAGGGCTCGGGCGACGTCGTTTCGGCGGTGCTCCTGGCCAAGGCCTCGGGCGCGCTGACCCTTGCGGTGATCGAGGTGGCGGGCGCGCGCGACGCGGCGTTGGCGCTGCTCGTGCAGGCCTGGGTGCTGGCGTGGACGGCGCGCCGGATCGGCTCGAAAGTGCTCGCGGCGGCGACCGGGCTGGTCGCGATGGTGGCGGTCTATTTCTTCGCCATCCACGGGTTCGAGATCGCGCCCGTCTGGTCGATGGTCGCGGCGAAGGCGGTGCTGTTTTCGCTGGGCCTGACTTTGCTGGCGAGCGAGGCGGGGAAGTGGCTGGTGAAGGAAGGCGAGGCGCGGGGTTTGATCGAGGCGATGGCGGCGACGGTCGCCGCCGCGGGTTTGCTTGTGGCGTTGAACCGGTGGACTCCGGGCGGCCGGGAGCCGGCGCTGGCGCTCGGGCTCGCGTGCGCGTTCGGCGTGGCGGCGTGGCTGGGAAAGAGCGTTTCGTCGCGCTGGGCCGCGCTTGGCCTGGCGACGGCGGCGCAGCTTTGGCTGTGGGGGATGACGAGCGGAGATCCGGCCGCGCCGACGCTCGGGTGGAACGCGCTTGTCGTGGTGGGCGCGACGGCCGCCGCGGCGTTGCTGGCGCGTTCGCGCGCGGTTTCCGCGACGGCGTGGGCCCTGGCGGCGGCGGGGACGGTGCTGACCCTCTTCGCGTTGTGGCTCCCGGAGCACGCGCTCGTCGGGGCGACGCTGCTCGCGGTCGCGTTCGGCCTGTCGGTGCGGATCGCGCCGGGGAGGCATTTCAGCTGGGTGGCCGCTCTGGCGGTGGCGTTGGGCACCGTGCGCTGGCTCGGCGAGGGTCTCGACGGAGACCTTGCCTCGGTCGGCGCCTCGGCCCTGTTGGCCTGGGCGCTGCCGGTGTGGCTGCGGGCGCGGCGGGAAGTTGATTTGGAACGGCGGTCGGAGCCGATGGCGGAGGCGATGGAGCGCTTGCAGGTCTTGTGCGCGACCTTGTTGAGCCTGCGCGCGCTCGCGGAGCTGGATCATCACGGCTCGCTCGGGCTCTCTTTGGCGGGAGCGGGAATGGCGGTTTACGCGCTGGCGTTTCGTCCGGGGGTGCGGCCCGCGCTGGCGGCTTCGTGGATTTTCTGGTGCGCGGCGGCGCTCGTGGCGGGTTTTGCCCGGGGCGACGCCGGGTGCTGGCTGGCGACCGCCTCGCTCGCCTGGCTGCCGGCGTTGGCGTGGGTGCGCGTGCCGGAGCATTGGAAGACGGAGCTCACGGGATGGCGTCGCGGCGCCGGGACGGTGCAGGTGGCGCTGGCGTCCCTGTTGGGCGTGACGGTGGCGACGGAGATTTTTTCGGGAGCGGGCAGGGTCTTCGCGTTCGTGGGGGTGACGCTCGTTTCGGCGTTGGTGGCGCGGCCCGGGGCGGTGGTCGCGGCCAAGGCGGCCGCGGGCATTCTGGCCGCGTGGATGAGTTTGCTCGCTTGTCACGAGATCAGCGTCGGTGCGGCGGAAGGAGCGGGCGCGGGACTGGCGGCCGCCCTGACCGCGGCGACGGCGGCGGCGACGCTGCCCTTGTGGCTCGTGCGCGGGCGGGGCGAAGCGGAAACCCTGGGGCGTTACGCGGGGAGCGGCGCCGCGCTGGGCCTGGCGTTTTTCCTCTTTGCGTTTCAGCGCGGCGAACTCGCTCCATACGCCACCGTCGGGTGGGGTTTGACGGCGATCTTGCTCTTCATGGCCGGGCTGTTTTTGCGGACGGCGCCGTATCGGGTGGTCGGACTGGCCGGCCTGGCGATGTGTTTGCCGCGCATGTTCATCGTTGATCTGAACTCGGCGCTGCATCGGATCGTGGCCTTCATCGTGCTGGGCCTCGTGCTGTTGTGGGTGGGCTTTTCCTATCACCGCTTCCGGCATCTGGTGTCCGACCGCGAAACCCCATCCGACCCTCTTCCGAATAAATGAGCGCTCAATACGCCCCTTGGATCTTTGCCGCGCCGGTGCGGCTGCTGGCCCGCTGCCTCTATCGTGTGACAAGCCTCGGCTCCGAGCGGCTGCCGGAGGGCGGGGCGTTGCTGCTCGCGAACCACCTGTCTTACGTCGACGTGCTGGTCCTGCAGATGGCCTGCCCGAGGCCGATCCGTTTTGTGGGGCACGAGAATCTGCCCAAGGTGTCGTGGTTTTTTCGCTGGGTATTTCGAATCACGGGGACGATTCCGGTGTCACCGGGCCACGCGTTGTCCACGACGCGCCGGGTGTCCGAGTGCCTGCAACGGGGCGAGTATGTGCTGTTGTTTCCCGAGGGAGCGATTTCGCGCACGGGGCAGTTGATGAAGATCCAGCGCGGCTTCGAACTCATGGCGCGGCGCGCGGGCGTGCCGGTGGTGCCGGTGGCGCATGACGGCCTATGGGGGTCGGCTTTTTCGTTCTCGGGGCACCGCTATGTGCTCAAATGGCCGCGCATCATGCCGACGCCGGTCGCGGTGGCGTGGGGCGAGCCGATTCCGGCGGAAAAGGCCGACGCGGCGGCGGTGCGCAGGGCCTTGCTCGACCAAGGCAAGATCGCGTTCAACGCGCGTCCTCATCTGAGTCGTCACCTCGGCCGCGAGGCGGTGCGCACGCTGTGCCGGCGCCCATGGAAGGTCGAGGTCGTGGACCGGCTCGTCGGTCGGCGAGAGATCACGGCCGCGCAACTCGTCGCGGCCG
>CBINJQ010000121.1:0-11014 GCA_966251015.1 uncultured Akkermansia sp.
GAAAGACGGAGGCGGACGACGCGCGTTTCGCCGGGGGCGAGGCGGAGGACGTGGTGGGCGGCGCATTTGGTTCCGGAGCGGAGCGGGTTGACGGCGCCGGCACGGCCTTGGACCACGGCGGAGTGGAACGCGTCCTTAACGAACGGATACGCGTTGGGCGCGCCGTGGAGGCGGGCGTTGTTGGTTTCGTTTTCGGTGAAGAGGAGCGGTGCGGCGTCTTCCTGGTGGAGCGTGAAGCGGCCAAGCGTGGCGTGCCCGCAGGCGACGGCGCGGTCGTCCAGCGCGTGCAGACGGGGCCTCGCCTCGCAACCCTCGTGGGTGCAGCCCCACGTCCAGGTGTTGCGAAACCAAAGGGTGGGGAGGAGATGAAGCGTGGCGGCTTCGGGGCCGCGATTGGCGACGGTGACGCGAATGAGAATGTCGTCGGGCGAAGCTTTCGCGTATTCGGCGAAAACGTCGAAGTAACGGCCGTCGTCAAAGGCGCCGGTGTTGGCCAGCTCGAACTCGGGTTCATCGCGTGAGCGGCGGGCGTTTTCGTCGATGAGGCGTTGATAGGGGAAGGCGGTCTGCGGGTATTTGTAGAGCGCCTTCAGGTAGGAGTGCGTGGGCGTGGCCTCGAGGTAGAACCAGTTCTCCTTGGCGTCTTCGCCGTGATTGCCCTCATGGTTGGCGAGGCCGAAGAGGCGCTCTTTGAGGATCGGGTCGCGCTCGTTCCAGAGCGCGAGGGCGAAGCAGAGGCGGCACTCCCGATCCGTGATGCCGAGCAGGCCGTCTTCGCCCCAGCGATAGGCGCGGCTGCGGGCGTGATCGTGGGGGAAGGAGCGCCAGCTGTCGCCGTTGGCGGAGTAGTCTTCGCGGACGGTTCCCCACTGGCGCTCGGCGAGGTAGGGGCCCCAGCGTTGCCAGTTGCATTCGCGCGAGGCGGCGGAGGCGAGGCGAACCAGTTCGGGATGCCGCGCGGAGGGAAAAGGCGCGGAGGTGAAAGTGGGCGAGGCCGGGGTGGATCGTGTTTTCGCCATCCGCCCAGGATGGCCAAGGCTCAGACCGGCGCGAGCCAGGCGGCGAGATCGTCGTCGTCCAGAACGTGGCGGCCGAGCTGGTATTCCGGGGCGAGGAGCGAGGCGTAGGCGGCCTCGCCGAAGCGACGGCAATGGAGAACGACGCGCGCGCGCTGGCCCGGGGCGCGCACGAGGCGGCCGAGGGCTTGGTTCACTTTTTGCAGGCCGGGCACGAGGTAGGTGCGGCGGAACGCCTCGGTGTCGCCTACCAGACGGGTTTGCGCCGCGAGACGGGCGCGCTGGAGGGCGTTGACCTCGGGCAGCGCGGGACCGGCGACGAGGGCGTGGGTGACGCGTCCTCCGAGGTGGTCGATGCCTTCGGCAAAACTGCCGCCGAGCACGAAGACGAGCACGTCGGAGAGCGCGAGCTGCTCCTCGATCCAGTCGTGTTGCGCGGCGAGATCGGCGGAGCGGGGCTGCGTGGCGGCGCGGAGGCCGGGGTGGGCGGATTCGAGCCGTGACGCCACCGCTTCCGCATACGCGTAGCTGGGAAAAAAAGCGGCGACGGGCGCGGAGGGAGACGCGACGCGCAGGGTTGCGAGCGTGTCGGCCGTGGTGTCGTAGTGCTCGGCGCGTCGGCGGAAGGTGGTGTCGACCCGGAGGTCGAGCGCGACATCGTAGGCGTCGCGGCGCCAGGGGGCGTCGGGGGCGAGGAGGCGGAGGGCGGGCGTCGCGGTATCGGCTTCAAGACCGAGCGCGGCGGCGAATACTTCGGGGGGCGGCGGCGTGGCGGTGGCGAGCACGGAGCCGGCGAAGCCGCGGAGCGTCTCGCCTATCACGGGCGCGGCGTCGAGGCAGGTGAAGCGGAGCAGCCCGGCGCGCGGCGACCAGAGCAGTTTTTCGAGGGAGCGATCTTCGAGCCAGAGAAGGAGGGCGGGCAAACGCCAGAGAAGGTCGGCGGAAGCGGCGGAAAGCGCGTCGGTGTCGGGCGGGGCTTTTCCGAGCTGGGCGGCGGCGGTGCGAAGCGTGGCGGCGAGGTCGTCTTCGGCGTCGAGGTCGAGGGCGTCGGAGGCGGGCAGCGCGGAGACCAGCCGCCAGAGGGATTCGAGTTCGCGTCGGAGCGGACGGGCGGTGTCGTCGGGCAGCTCGGCGAGAAGCACGTGCAGTTCGTCGGCCGTCAGTTCGTGCGAGTGGGCGTCCGCGACGCGCGCGGGAAGATGGTGCGCCTCGTCGATGACAAGAAGCGTGCGCGCGGGGTCCCAGGTCGGCTGCTCGACGAAGACGCCGCGGTTGGATGGCGCGAAGAGATAGTTGAAATCGCCGAGCCAGACGTCGCAGAAGGGCAGGGATGCGCGCGAGATTTCGTAGGGGCAGATCGAGGCGGCGAGGCCGGCGGCGCGGAGCGCGGGCAGATCGCGGGACTCGGCGGGGAAGAGGTGAAAACGGGCGAGTCCGGAATCGCGCCAGCGGCGCGGAAGGTCGTGCAAAAAACGGCAGCGGTCGCGCGTGCAGTGGAAGACGTCGTTGATGCAGTGCTCCCGCTTGGGCCGGAGGTTCCACGCGACGAGCGCGGGTGCGTCGGATGCGGAGGCGGAGACCGAAGCGTCCGCAAGCGGACGGCCCACGGAGGGTGACGAAGTCGTCGGCCCGAGCATTTTTTGCAGCGTGGCGAGGACGTGGAGTTGTCCGGTGGATTTGCCGGTGAGGTAGACGACGCGGTCGGCGCGGCCGGCGCGGAGCGCGGCGAAGGCGGCTTCGAGGAGGACGCCGGTTTTGCCGAAGCCGGTCGGCGCGGCGAGGACGACGGGGGGCGGCTGGTCGGCATCGAGCGCGGCGACGAGATCGGTGACGATCGTTTCCTGCCCCGGCCTCGGTGTGGCGAAGGCGGGCGTCCAGCGCAGCGAGCGGAGGCGGACCAGCGCGGCGCGGCGTTGCTCCAAGAAGTCGGCGACGCCGCCGAGGTGGGCGTCGAGCGCGGCGCGGTCGGCGTCGCTGAAGGGGATGCTTTGTTCAAGTCCGGTGCCGGCCTCGATGTAGAGCAGTTCTCCGCTGAAGCGGCGGGAGGGTTCGGCGAGTTCGGCGAGCGCCAGGTAGAGGCCGAGTTGGTGAAAGTGCTCGGGGCGGGCGGCGCGGAGCTCATCGGCGGGGCGGGGGAGGCGCTCGAGCGTGGTTTTCAGTTCGCGCAGGTGCTCGCCGTTGGCGGCGGGGATCGCTTGGTCGAGCCGGCCCTCGAGGTGAAAGGTCCAGCCGCGGCGGACGAGCGCGCCGTGGATCGGCACCTCGAAGCGCGGCGCTTCTGCGGGCGCGGGGCCGGCGAGGAGATCGGGGCGTTCGAGCGCGGCCCGTTTTTCACGGTGCCAATGCGAGCCGATTTCGGCCCGCCATCGACCGGATGGACCGCCGTCCGGAGCGCGCGGGCCGGTGGTGAAGGCGGCGAGTTCGCCGAGCGCGAAGGTCGCCGCGCGACGCTCGTGGTCTATCTGCACCGGACGCGGCGGTCTGGCTCCGACGTGGGAGACTTAGGAGGAGGCCGGCGCGGATGCGCGGGACTCACGCCAGGCGCGCCAGGCTTCGAATACCATGGGAAGCACGGACAGGAAGATGATCGCGAGGATCACGAGTTTGAAGTTCTTCTGCACGAACTCCGCGCCGCCGAAGATGTAGCCCGCGTAGGTGAAAAAGTAGATCCAGATGAAGCCGCCGACGATGTTGAAGAGGATGAAGCGGCGATAATCCATGCGACCGACGCCGGCGACGAAGGGCACGAAGGTGCGGACGATGGGGACGAAGCGGGCGAGGATGATGGCTCGGCCGCCGTATTTTTCGAAGAAGGCGTGGGCGCGTTCGAGGTGCTTGCGGCGGAGGAAGCGGGAGTCTTCGCGTTTGAAGACCGCCGGGCCGAGGCGGGCGCCGATGGCGTAGTTTAGCGAATCGCCGATGACGGCCGCCACGAAGAGCAGCACGGCCATGAGGTGGACGTTGAGGCCGGTCTCGGGCTTGGCGCAGAAGGCGCCGGCGGCGAAGAGGAGCGAGTCGCCGGGGAGGAAGGGGGTGACGACGAGGCCGGTTTCGGCGAAGATGATCAGGAAGAGGATTCCGTAGGTCCAGATGCCGAAGTCTCTTATGATTTCGGCGAGGTGGACATCGATGTGGAGGATGAAGTCGATTAGCTTCTTGATCAGGTCGAGCATCGGGGCGGAGAGACGCAAAAAAAACAGGCCGGCACAAGGCCGGCCTGCCGAAAGGGGCGGGGAAAAGGTCCCGGGAAAATTCTTAGACGTCGGGCTTGGTCTTGCGGAGACCCATGATGCGGTCGCCTTCTTTCCACTGACCGCGCTTCTTCAGGGTCGCCACGCGCTCGAAGCGCTTGAGGACGTTACGTTTGATGACGATGCCTTTGGCACCTTGGAGGCTCGCGTGTTGGGACATGGCGGAAGTGGGTCGGAGGGTTGGGAACGGGTTAAAGGTTGACGGAGCTACGGGGCGCCCGGGCCCATGACAAGTATTTTTCTCCCACCCGATCCGCCTGCACGACGATCCACTCGGGCGTGTCATAGGGATGGGCGGCCTGAATGTAGGCGGAAAGGGCGGCCGACTGTTCCTCGAGAAACTTGAAGGTGATGCGCCACTCCTGGGCGGCGGTTTTGCGGCCTTGCCACACGTAGTGGGAGTGGACGGGACCCTCGACCTGCGCGCAAACGGCGAGGTTTTGGGCGATGCTGGCGTCGGCGAGACGTTCGGCTTCGGCGGGCGTGGAGACGGTGGTCCAGGCGATGAGCATTCGCGGCACAAAAGCGGCGACCGGGGCGGCCGCGAGGCGAAATCGGGTGGAAAATGGCCCTTGACCGGGGGGCGGGCGGGTTTTGTCCTCACCGGTTCTCAATCTCCCCGTCACAACCACGACCCATGCGCGACGATTATCTCAAGGAAGCCAAGGCAGTCATCAAGGACCCCAACGTGCTCATCAACGTGGTGTCCCGCCGCGTGAAGCAGCTCAAGCGCGGCAGCCGCCCGCTGGTGGAGTCGCTCGAAAAGCTCTCGCTCGAGGACGTCGCCCTCCGCGAGGTCATCGAAGGCAAGATCACCTACGAACTCGCCGGCAAGTAACCGGTCCCGGCGTTCATCCTCCCGCCGTAATCGCCGCGCCGTCACCTCTTGCGGGTGGCGGCTTTTGTTTTTCCCTTTTCCCCGAACCCCTCCCGCTCCATGTCCGCCGCCAAAAGCAACAAGAAGGACGGCAAACGCTTCACCGAGATCCGCAACAGCAAGGCGCTGCGCGACTACTCGATAGAGGAACGCTTCGAGGCGGGCATCAAGCTGCAGGGCACCGAGGTGAAGGCCATCCGCGCCGGCCGCGCGCAGATAAACGACGCCTTCGGTCGCTTCGAGAAAGGCGACCTTTGGCTTCTGAACGCGCACATCGACGAATACGCGTTCGGCAGTTTCAACAACCACGACACGCGCCGCACCCGGAAGCTGCTCCTGCATAAGCACGAGCTGCGCAAGATCGCCCAGGCGATGCAGGTCGGCGGCTTCGCCCTTGTGCCGCTGCGAATGTATTTCAAGGAGGCGCTGGTGAAGGTCGAGGTGGGCCTCGGCGTCGGCAAACAACTCCACGACAAGCGCGACGACCTGAAGAAGCGCGTGGTCACGATGGAGATGAAGCAGGCGTTGAAACAGGCGAACCGCCGCTGAGGCCGCCTTTCCGCTTTCCCCGCCCCTCCACCGCCTTCCCATTCGCATGAGCCGTTCGAGACCCGTCGCCCCCGCCGTCGCCGTCCCCGCCCAACCGCAACAGGTTGTCGTCCGCGTGCCGGGCAGCACCTCGAATTGCGGAGCGGGCTTCGACTCGCTGGGGCTCGCGCTCTCGGTCTACAACCGCGTGACGCTGAAACGTCTCGGCGCCTCGCCGGGCGGCGGAGACGCCTGGGTGGCGCGTCCGGAGCGTGAAAGCGACGGCCGCGCGAAGGACATGGTCGTCTCCGCCGCGAAGGCCTTCGGCACGCTGGCGCGGGTCGGCGGCTTCGCGTTTTCCTTTCGTATCGAGGGCGAGGTGCCTCCGGCGCGCGGCCTCGGTTCCTCGATCACCGTGATCGGCGGCGTGCTCGCGGGCCTGAACGTGCTCGTCGGGGGGCCGCTCACGCGCGAGCAGCTCGTGGCCATCGCCTCGCATCTCGAGGGGCATCCCGACAACGCGGCCGCCGGTCTGCTGGGCGGGTTCTGCGTGGCGCGCTGCTCGCCGGACAAGAACGACTATCTGGGGACGATTCGTATCGCGCTGCCGAATACGCTGCGTTTCGTCGTGGCGTCGCCCTCGGTGGAGCTGCTCACGAAGGAGTCGCGCGGCGTGCTGCCCGCGACGCTGCCCTATTTCGACGCGGTGAAGAGCATCAACAGCGCGGCCTATCTCGTGGCCGCCTTCGCCACGGGCGACTACGCGCGGCTGCGCGACGCGGCGGGAGACTTCATGCACGAGCCCTACCGCCTGCCGAAGATAAAGGGCGGGCGGGAGGCGATCGCGGCCGGGGTGGCGGCGGGCGCGCACACGGGCTGGCTCAGCGGCAGCGGTTCGAGCGTGCTGTGCGTCGCCGAGGCCGCCGCGGCGGCGAAGGTCGGCGAGGCGATGGTCGCGGCCTTCGCCGCCGCCGGCGTGCCCAGCGAGGTCCGCGATCTCGCGGCGGACAACGTGGGTTACGTGATCGAGGGCTGAGGCGCGCTACCGCGCGAATGACCAATGTCCAATGACCAAGGACCAATGATTCGCAGGCGGGCGTTCGGTTGTTTGCCCATTGGACATTGGACATTGGGCATTGGTCATTTCGCGGCGCCCCTCAACGTCCGGGTTTGCTGACGAAATTCGCGCGCCGCGATGCTGCACGTCGTTCTCTTCCAACCGCAGATCCCGCAGAACACGGGGAACATCGGGCGCATGTGCGCGATCACGAGGTCGCGGCTGCATTTGATTCATCCGCTCGGCTACAAGATCACGGACGCGGCGCTGCGGCGCGCGGGCATGGACTACTGGTTTTCCCTCGATGTGCATCAGCACGCGGATTGGGCTGCGTTCAAGGCGAGCGAGCACGCGCCGAAGCGCATGTGGCTGATCGAGACCGGGCCGAAACGCACGATCTGGGACGCGAAGTTCGAGGACGGCGACGGGCTGGTCTTCGGCAACGAGGGAAACGGCTCGCCGCCCTGGCTGTATCAGGAGTTTGGCGACGAACGAAGCGTGACCATCCCTCAGGCGAACACGGAGCTGAGGTCGCTCAACCTGAGCACGGCGGCGGGCGTGGCGTGTTACGAGGCGTTGCGGCAGATCGGGATGCCGGCTTGACGGGACGTTGTAGGCCAGGTCGTTGGCCTGGCGGCCCGACCAGCGGTCGGGCCTACATCTATACGGCGGCGACGCGCCGCCTCGCCCCGTAGGCCTCGAGTTCGCGCACCGCGTTGTCCGGGCCGCTTTCGGCGCGGAGTTCGCGGCCGACCTCGGCGGCGCGGCGCATGCGGGCGGGATCGGCGAGCAGGCGGTCGAGGGCGAGGTGGAGTTGCTCGGGCCAGACGGCTTTCTTCAGACGGAAGCCGCAGCCGAAGCGCTCGACCTCCTGTCCGAAGAAATTTTGGTCGCCGATGTGCGGCACGACGATCTGGGGCACGCCGGCGTGGAGCGCGCTCGCGGTGGTCCCGGCGCCTCCGTGGTGGATGACGGCGGAGGCGTGGCGGAAGAGCTGATCGTGGGAAACCTTGCCGAGGATCTTGATGTGGCCGGCGTCCCCGAATTGGGGGAACTGGGCCCAGCCTCGTTGCACGACGATTTTCCGGTCGCGGGGCCACGAGCGGATGAAGCGCTCCATCCACGCGCCCGAGTTTTCATAGACCATGCTGCCGAAGGTGAGCACCGGCACCTTGCCGGCGGGCGCGTCGGCGGTGAAGGCGCGAAGTTCGTCGTCGAGCGCGGGGTTCTCGGCGGCCTGCCAGCGGAGGTAGCCGACGTAGCGGAAGCGGTCGTCGATCTCGGCGCCGGGGATGCGGAAGTATTTTTCGGGGACGGTGACGAGGATGCGCTCGGCGGGCTTGGAAAAAAAGTTCCGGACCTTGGGCAGGTTGGCCGCGCGGAGGGAGTCGGCGATGGAGGTGTTGATCGTGCGGTCGACGATCGCGTTGGCGGTTTTCCAGAGCCAGCGGTTCCATGCGCGGCGCACGGTGCGGCCCAGCCATCGTGGGGCGGGGAAATTTTCCGGCGGAAAGTCGGGCGAGGGGATGACGTGGGGGGCGAAGGCGAGCGTCGCGAACGACACGCCGTGGCGGTCGGCGATGCCTTTGTTCATGGGAAAGAGGTAGCTGGAGACGAGGAGGTCCGTTCCGGGCATGATCGCGTCCATGCGGGAGATCATCTCGGGGATGTAGGCCTTGGCGCCGACGTAGATCTCGCGGAGCTGGTGGACGGGGTTTCGGATCTTGTTCAGACGTCCCATCCAGTAGGCGAGGTCGGGCTGCTCCCAGTTCGGGCAAAGCGGATAGAACTCGATCCCGGCGGCCTCGATCTCCGACTGGTAGTGCGGGATCGTCGCGAATTTCACGGCGTGGCCGTGGCGCTTGAGCGCGGCGGCCAGCGCGATCACGGGGTAGATGTCGCCGGTGGAGCCGTGGGAGGTGAGGACGATGCGCATCGGGAGCGAGGAGCCGGGAGCAGGGAGACAAGCGGAAGCCTTGGAACCTGAGGGGGCGATGCGAAGGCGCGAGAGCGGGCGGGTGACTTTCGGGTGACGAACGGAGGTGCGTTCCGTCGGGCTGGCGCCCGCAAGCGGGCGGCCTACAGGGAGGCGAGCAGGGCGCGGAGTTCGGCCTCGGGGTCCTCGTGGCTTTGGTCGATGGCCAGTTGGAGCGCGTCTTCGAGGACGGGTTTGGCGGCGGCGTGTTCTCCGGACCGGAGAAGCAGTTTTCCGAGGAGAATGCGGGGCATCATCCAGTCGGCGCGAGAGGCGCAGCAGAGCCGGTAGTGTTCGGCGGCTTCGCCGCGGCGGTCGGCGGCGTCGAGGGCCTGGGCGAGGCTGAAACGGAAGAGGGCGTTGGCCGGTTGTTGGGCGACGAGCGCGGTGAATTGGGCGATGCGATCCGACATGTCAGGAGGGGAAATGGGCGGCGACGAGGGCGCTGAAGGCGACGGGCGGGCGCACGGGGCGTCCGGCCTTGTCGATGAAAACGTGGACGGTGTGGCCGCTCGCGAGTTTTTCGTCCTCGCGGAAAAGCTCGTATTCGATGCGCAGGCGGAGGCCGGGTTTGTCGCGGATGAAGGCGTGGACGACGACGGTGTCCGCGTAGCGGGCGGGTTTATGGTAGCGGAGGTTGACCTCGATGACCGGCAGGAAAAATCCCTGCGCCTCGAGCTCCCGGTAAGGAACGCCTTTGGCGTGGAGAAGCGCGGTGCGGGCGACCTCCAGCCATGGCAGGTAGCTGCCGTGGTAGACGACGCCCATCATGTCGGTCTCGGCGTAGCGGACCTCGATCTGGCTGCGATGTTCGAGCATGGGATAAATCAGGAAACCGCGGCGACGGAGCGCGGAGCGCAAGCGAGGCTTGCGAGCGGCGCGCGAAGCGCAACCTTGGCGGAGATGGATGCTTTGCGCAAAGTGCTGTTGATCGACGACGAACGCGGGCAGGCGAAGATCGTCGACGCCTCGTTCGGCAAGTTTGTCGGGGAGAAGTTCCAGTTGCACTGGGCCTCGAACTACGACGACGGGCTTTTGGAGCTCCGGCGGGGCGGCTACACGGCCTGTTTGCTGGATTACCAGCTGGGCGATCGCGACGGGCTTTCGCTTTTGCGCGAGGCGGTGCGGGCCGGGGTGCGGACGCCGGTGATTTTTCTCACGAGCGAAACATCGGGCGACATCGATGTGCAGGCGATGGAGGCCGGGGCGCTCGATTATCTCGTGAAGGGGGAGATCAACCCGCGGGCGCTGGAACGGTCGCTGCGTTACGCGCTGAAGCTTTATTCCACGCTCGACGAACTACGGCGGATGGCGACGCGCGACATGCTGACGGGTTTGTTCAACCGGCGCGAGGGCCTGAACCTGCTGGAGCGGGAGGTGGAGCGGACCAAGCGTTACCCGCGTCCGCTGTCGGCGTTGTTGATCGACGTGGATCATTTCAAGGAGGTGAACGACATGCGCGGCGGGCATGCGGCGGGCGATGCGCTGCTTTCGGCGGTGGCGCAGATTTTGCAGACGCAGGTTCGGCCGGAGGACGCGGTGGTGCGCTGGGGCGGGGACGAGTTCGCCGTGTGGCTGGCGGACACCGACGCGGCCGCGGCGCGCATGGTGGCGGAGCGGATGGTGGCCGCGGTCCGGGCGGCGGGCGCGACGATTTCCGTGGGAGTGGCCCAATGGAGTCCGGAGCGGGGCGACGCCGGAGGGCTGATCGCGGCGGCGGACAAGGCCCTTTACGAGGCCAAGTGGGCGGGCCGGAACCGGGTGGCGTAGGAGGACCGGCGGGGACGGACGCCGGTGACGGCGTCCGCCCAATGAGTCCTGCTTGCAGAGCTCATGCCGACTTCTGTTTGGATTCAGGATTTCGGCGCCAAGGCGGATGGGCGCGTCCTTGCGCCCATTGCGGGCCACGAACCACGGGCGCAGGGAGCACCCGTCACCTGAGGTCCAGATGTAGTCAGCCGGTGTAGTCGCGGCGGAGGTTGCTGGGGAGGAGGCCGAGCTCCTCGCGATACTTGGCGACGGTGCGACGGGCGATGTTGATGCCCTTGTCCTTGAGCTTCGCGACGAGTTCCTGGTCGCTGAGCGGACGGCTCTTGTCCTCGAGGGCGACGAGTTCGTTGATCATCTCCTTCACGCTCTTGTTGGAGACCGACTCGCCCGTGGCGTTCTCGTAGCCGGGGGTGAAGAAGAACTTCATCTCGAAGACGCCGTGGGGGGTCCGGATGTATTTGTTGGCGATGGCGCGGCTGACGGTCGTCTCGTGCACGCCCACGGCGTCGGCGATCTGCGTCATGGTGAGGGGGCGGAGCT
>CBINJQ010000122.1:0-10949 GCA_966251015.1 uncultured Akkermansia sp.
TCCACGCGCCCGCCCGCCGTGTGCGGCGTGAGCCAGCAGTTCTTCGTCGACCACAAGCGGCTCGAGGGCGGCAGCGGCTCGGTCGCGAACACGTCGAGATACGCGCCCCCGAGTCGTCCGCTCTCCAACGCGTTGATCAACGCGCCTTCGTCCACCGTCGGCCCGCGCCCGAGGTTGTAGAAATACGCGCCCGGCTTCACCAGCGCGAGACGGCGCCCGTTCACGTAGTTTTGCGTCGCCTCGTTCTCCGGCAGGATGTTCACGATGTGGTCCGCCAGCGGCAGCACCGCCGAAAGTTTCTCCTCGGCGATCACATGCACGCCGCTCTCCGAATACGCGCGTCGGCGCAGCGCGTAGAACTTCATCCCGAACGGCGCGAGCAGCTCGACCAGGCGTTTCGCGATCGCGCCGTAGCTGAGCAGCAGCACCGTCTGCCCGTTGAGCAGCCGCGAGCCCGCGCGATGCTCGAAATACTTCCAGCCGCGCTCGCCCAACTGCTCCGCGAGCGAGGCCGGCAGCTGGCGGCTCAGCGCCAGCATCATCGCCAGCGCATGCTGCGCGCAGGGTTCGGCGAAAACCGACGACGCGTTCGTCAGCACCGCGCCGCGCGCCCGCAGCGCCTCGAACGTCTCCTCGTTGTCGTAGCGCGTGTAGCCCGCCGTCGTCAGCGCGATCCACTTCAGCCGGGCCAGATCCCGGCACGCCTCCGCGTGCGGCTGCCCGAACGCCACGTCCGCCTCGTCGAGCAGCGGATCCGCCCCGCCCGCCGCGAGCACCGAGGCGTTCACGTTTTTCGAAACCACGAGCCGGTGGCCGCCCGCCGCGACGCCCGCCTCCAGCTTCGCCCGGGCCGCCGGCTCGAGCCCGGCGTTGGTCCAGATCGTCAGTGGTCGTGTCGTGTTCATGTATGGATTTCTTTCCGGAGGGACGGCGTCCCTCCGAATCGCGCGCGATTCCCGGGCCCGCAGTCCAAACTTACTCCTCCTCCGTGAACGCGCAGATCGTATGCACCCGCATGCCCGCGGCACGCAGCCGCTCCGAACCGCCGAGCTCCGGCAGATCCACGATGGCCGACACGCCCGCGACTTCCGCGCCGAGCGACTTGATCAAGCTCGCGGCCGCCAGCACCGTGCCGCCGGTGGCGATCAGGTCGTCGACGATCAACACCCGGTCGCCCGCCTTGCACGCGTCGGCATGGATCTCGATCGAGGCGCTTCCGTATTCGAGCGCGTAGTCGGCGCCCACGGTGCGGAAGGGCAGCTTTCCCTTCTTGCGCACCAGCATGAAGGGCCGGTGCAACTGGTAGGCCAGCGCGCCGCCGAGGATGAAGCCGCGCGCGTCCACCGCCGCGATGAGGTTCACGCCGAGCCGGGTCGCGTCCCACGCGATGCTTTCCACCAGAATGCGGAAGGCCTCCGGATCCTGAAACAGCGTGGTCACGTCGCGGAAGTTCACCCCCGGCTTGGGCCAGCCGCGGATGGTGCGGATCTTCGACTTCAGTTCTTGGGCGGGGTCGATGTTGGGCATGGGCGCGAAAAAGAAACCGCCACGCTGGCACGCCTCGCGCCCCGACGTAAAGCCCGCCCGCCGCGACCCGCCCTTGACCCCGCCGGCCCAGCCCGCACCGTGCGCTTTTTCCCATGTCCTCCCTGCCCACCCAATTCGAAGGCGTCACCGTCCACACCAAGGCCAACGTCTACTTCGACGGCAACGTCGTCTCCCACACCGTCCTCTTCTCCGACAAATCCAAGAAGACCCTCGGTCTCATCCGCCCCGGCTCCTACTTCTTCGGCACCGCCGCCGCCGAGCGCATGGAGATCGTCGCCGGCGAGTGCCTCGTCACCCTCAAGGGCCAGACCGAGGTGAAGACCTACGGCGCCGGCACCTTTTTCGACGTGCCCGCCAACTCCGGCTTCACGATCGAGGTCAAATCCGGCCTCTGCGAATACATCTGCTCCTTCCTGCCCTGAACGGTCTCGCGTCGCGGGCGCGCGCCCTCCGCGACGCGCCTCCGCGCCGTCCGCGTCTCCTTGTTTCCATCGCCATGCGTTCCTTTATCGTGCTCCTCGGCCTCGGCGTCGTCCTCCTGACGATCGCCATCGTCGTCCGCAGCGGGAAACTCATGCGCGAAAACCCCGGCGAGCCGCTCAACGCCGCCATGCGCCAGGCCCTCGCCGGCAAGGCCTACCAGTGGCCCGAGGCCGACCTCATGCTCATCGCGCAGCGCCATCCCGGCGCCGCCGACACGCCCAACGGCGCGCGCTACGTCGTCCTCCAGCCCGGCACGGGCGAGGCCACCCCGCAAGCCGGCCAGACCGTCACGGTCAACTACACCGCGAACCTGCTCGCCACCGGCCAGAGGCTCGACGCGTCGTCCGACCACGGCGGCCCCTACAACTTCGTCGTCGGCCAGCCCAACATCCTCCCCGGCTGGACCGACGCCCTGCACCGCATGCGCAAGGGCGAGCGCCGCCTCGTCCTCCTCCCCTGGTGGCTCGCCTACGGCGAAAAGGGCAGCAAGCGCGGCAACATCCCCGCCAAGTCCTCCGTCGCCCTCGAGGTCGAGCTCGTCGACTTCAAGTAGGCGCGTCCGGACTCCAGGTGGACGCGCGGGTCCCCCCGCCCGTGGTTCGACCGCCAGGCAGCGACCGCGGAGACGCGCCCGCGTTCCTCGAATTACGACTCGGTTCCGACTAGCCGCGAGGTTCCCCTCGCCGTCTCCGCCTCCGCCAACATCGCCCCCTCGCGCAACTGCCGCCAGAGCGCCACGCCGCCGGCGAGCACATACAGGTGGTAGGTCGCCACCCGCCAGATCAACAGCGCCGGCCCCACCAGCGCCGCCGGCGCGAACAACGGCAACACCGCGCCCGACAACAACTCCACGCTCCCGCCTCCGCCCGGCGCCACCACGAGCAGCGAGATCAAAAACAGGCACCCTTGCAGCAACATGAGCGGCAACACCGGCGCCTCCACGCCCAGCGCGTAAAACGTCAGCGGCAACACGCCGTAACGGCAGCACCACTGCACCGCCGCCACCGCCACGCTCGCCGCGAACCGCGTTTTCCCCAGCCGCCAGAACCGCGCGATGTTGCCCGCCGTCCGCCGCGCCGCACCCGCGATCCGCTCCAACCGCCCGCCAGCCTTTCGCCGCCGCCAGGCCCGCGCGGCGAGCGCCGCCGCCAGCGTCGCGACCGCGCCGAATCCCGCCAGCCACGCCAACGGGTGCGCCGCCTCCCAGCCCGCCGCGATTTTTTCGCCCAAACCGGAGCGCGCCAGCATTCCCGCCACCGACACCGCCGCGAAGGGCCACAGCAGCGCGAAGAAAAGGATGTCCGCCGTCACGTCCGCCGCCACGATGGCCAGCGAGGCCTCGGCCGGGATGCCCAGCCGTCGCGAAAGCGCGACGCGCACCGGGATGCCGCCCACTCCGCCCGGCGTCGCCGCCAGCGCGAACTCCACCGATAGCGTCACGCCCAGCGCCTCGCGCCAGCGTATTCGTTTCGCCACGACAGGGGCGAGAAGCCAGGTGCGCGTGCCGTTGCAGGCCCAGGCCAGCGCCACGATCGCCGGCGCCCACGCCAGCAGGCCCCAGCGCGCCTCGCCCAGCCGCGCCCAGGTGTCGCCTCGCACCGTGAACAAAAACACGCCCGTCCCCGCCGCCATCGCGAGCACCGCGCCGCGCAAGGCCGTCCGGATCCACTTCGCCGGCAGGAGTCCCGCTCCGCTCACGACCACCCGCCTCCGCGCGGCGTGACGTCCGCCGTGACCGGTCCGCGCTTGGGCACGCCGGCCAGTTCGCGATAAAGCGCCGCCAGGCTTTCATACGTGCGCCACCACGCGAAACTCGCCTTCACCGCCGCGTGCCGCGCCGTCCTCGCCTCCGCCGTCACGCCCGCGGCCAAGGCGCCCGAGATCGCCGCGCACCATCCCGCCTCGTCCGTCGCGCCGACCCGCGCGTTGCCCATCAAGGGCAGCAGGGTGTCGTCCATCCCGCTCCCTCGCGAGATCACCGCCGGCAACCCGCAGGCCTGCGCCTCGAGCAGGCTGAGCCCGAAGGTCTCGCCCATGCCCGCATGGACAAACACATCCGCCGCCGAATACGCCGCCGCCAGCGCGTCGCCCGAGTGCAGATAGGGCCGCCACAGGACGCGCGACCCCGGCCCCGCCGCCCAGCCCTGCACGCGCTCGCGCCACTCCCCGTCGCCGACGAGCACGAGATGCAGCTTCGGATCTTCCGCGCGCATCCGCGCATGCGCGCGCACGAGTCGGTCGATGCGTTTTTCCCGCGCGAGCCGGCCGACGAAAAGCAACACGCGCGCATCCGCCGGCAGCCCCCACTCCCCGCGCATCCGCGCCGCCTCTTCGCCCGCGCGCGGATAAAACCGCCCCGTGTCGACACCGAGCGGGATCAACCGCGTTCGCGCCAGCCCCTTCCCGCGCCAAAGCGCCTCCAAGGGCGGCGTCGCGACCACGAGCGCGTCCATCCCCGAGTAGAGCCGACGCAGATACGCGGCCAGGACCGCCTCGAACCGCGCGCCCGCCCATTCCCCGCAAAACCGCCCCGCCGTGCGATGCCACGCGCGGGGGTAGTCGGAGTGGTAGAAACCCACGATCTTCGCGGGCAGCTCGCGCGCGATCCGCCGCCCGATCCACGCCGTGAGATACGGGTCGCCCACCTCGATCACATGCGGACGAAATTGCGCGACAACCCGCTTGATCGCCGCCCGGTCGCGCAACACGCGGTAGCTCGCGGAGCCGATCAGCCGCGGCGACTTGATCGTGTGCACGCGGCTATCCGCCCAGCGGTCCTCGCCATGCGCCGCCCCCGGCACGACCACGCAGTGCTCGATGTCCGGCACCGTCTCGAGGAAGCGGCACTTGTCCTCGATGAACCGCTTCACCCCGCCGCTGATCGGCGAATGAAACTGCACGAGGTCGATCACCCGCAGTTTCTCTCCCGGCGCGGGCGGACGGAAAAGCGGAGGCGTGATGGGCATGGGCGAAGGTATGGGGAACGAAGGTGACAGCTACGCGGTTCCGCGGACGACGCCCAGCCTTACCGGGTATTGTTCCAATCCACGTAAACCCGGTGCGTGGGCTTCACCTGCCCCACCCATCGCTCCCAGTCGTCCACGGCGGCCCTGAGCTCCTGGCCCGCGTGCTTTTTGTAGAGGGCCTGGACCTCCTCGAAGGACGGCGACACGCCGGGGCGGAACTCCTTGAGAAACGCGACGAAACCCGCGCGCCTCTCCGGAACGACAAAGAGCTGATGGTAGATGAACGACCCCGCCATGTGGTAGTCGGCGTGGTTGCCGAAGTCGCCCAACACGTCCCAGAGCCTGGTCGTCTTGTATTTCTCCCGCGCCGCCAGGGAGCAGTTGGCCTCCCCGAGCGGGCGGAAATTTCCGGACTTTTGGAAGCACTGCGCGATGCCTTCCGCGAAAGGGCCGTGACGCGGATACCGATGGAGCAGCGCATGGATGATCTCGTGGCTGTTGGGATAATCCCCGCCCTCGATGATCTCCGCGTTGTCCGCCGTCGTGTAGGCGCCCCCGAAGATGCCGCCGTAGAAGCGGATTTTCTTCCCGTGAATCGGCGCCAGTCCGGGTTCGAGCACCGTCAGCAGCCGCTCGGTCAGGGTGCGGTAGACCGCCTCCAGTTCCTTGATCTTCGTCCCGTCGCCGGTGGTGAAATAATCGAAGTGCTCGCCGGCGACATAGGTGACGTGCGGGCTTCGCTGCCGCTGCACGAGAGGCTGCGCGCCGTTGCGCTTCAGGTAGGGGTGGTCCGAGTGGACCCGCTGGTTGAAGGGATCGCGCCGATACCAGACGTTGGGCGAGGTCGTGAATTCATACCAGATTTCGTCCTCCACCGGATGGGTGACGAAGTAGCGGTTCCCGTCCCGCTTCATCTTCACGTAACGCCACGAATCCTGAAGCCGGTAAAGATAGGCCAGCGACACCTCGTCGGCGTCGGACGAGTAGAACTCGAAAAGCACCTCGTTCGACGCGGGGGCGGCGCCGCGCAAGCCGCCGAACGGCAGAAGAAACAAGAACAGAGCGAGGCAGGTTCTCATGGGAAATGTATGACGGCTGATTGGAACCAGCCTTCTGCTTCCAAGGCGGACGGGCGCGCCCAAAATCCGGAAGCGACACGCCGCCGGCATCACCCCCGCCGCAGCGTCGTCACGCACTCGAGATGACGCGTCTGCGGGAACAAGTCGAAAGGCTGCACCGCGGTCACCGCGTAGCCCGCCGCCGTGAACGCGCGCAGGTCGCGCATCTGCGTCGCCGGGTCGCACGAGACATACACCACGACCTTCGGACCGTATTCGAAGAGTTGCGACAAAAACGCCTCGTCGCAGCCCTTGCGCGGCGGATCGATCACCATCGCGGTCTCCGCCGACGGGAACTCCAGCCCGGCGAAGATCGCCGACGCGTCACCCGCGAGGAAGGTCGCGTTCGCAATGCCGTTGAGCTCCGCGTTCTGCTTGGCAAACACCACGCTGCTCTCGCTGATCTCCACGCCCGCCACGCGCTCGAAAGCCCGCGCGCAGACCAGCGCGAAAAGGCCGCTGCCGCAGTAGGCGTCCACGAGGAAACGCGCCCCGCTCGCCGCCGCCTGCGCCCGCACGTAGGCCGTGAAGGCGGGCAGGATGAAGGGGTTGTTCTGAAAAAAATCGCGGGCGAGAAACCGCAGCCGCAGCGGCGCGGCGTCCGGGCGCTCCGGGTCGGCCACCGTCTCGGTGATCACCGCGTCGTAGTCCGTCGTCACCGCGCCCGAGGCCTCCCGCAACAGCAGCGTCGCGCCGCGCTCGTAGTCGCCCGCCGCCGCCTTCGCGCGCACGCGGCCGCGCGCCGCCGTCAGCTCGACGTTGATCGCGTCCGTCGCGATCGGGCAGCGCGGCACGTCCACGATGTCGAAGCGCGTGCCTTGCCGCAGAAACCCGATCGGCAGCTCCGCCGGGTCCGAGCCGGGGCGCGGCGGATGAAAATGCGGCGTGATCTTCGAGCGGTAGCCGAACCGCTTCGGCGAGCCGATCACCGGCGACACCGGGAACTCGATCCCGGCCATGTATTTCAACAGCTCCTCCACCTGCTGCCGCTTCCAGACCAGCTGCGCCGGATAGGCGAGGTGCTGGTATTGGCAGCCGCCGCAACGGCCGAAAAGCGGGCAAGGCGGCTCCGCCACACGGTCCGGCGAAGCCTGCACGATTTCCACGAGGTCCGCCTCGGAGTAGTTCTTGTGATTGCGAAAGATCCGCGCGCGCACCCGTTCGCCGGGCAGCGTGAAGGGCACCATCACCACCCAGCGCGCCGCCGGATCCTCCGGATGCGGCACGCGCGCGAGGCCCACGCCGAGGTTGGTGAGCGTGGAGATCTCCAGCTCGAGCTCGGCGTGATAGGCGAAGGGACGGTCGTTGAACTTTTGTTTTTTGCCCACGGAAAGACACGGAAGGACACGGAAAGCCCGGCCCGAGCAAAAGGATTTTGTCTTTCCGCCTTCTTCCGTGTCTTCCGTGTCCTCCGTGGGCCCTTCCATCGAAACCATCTCCAGCCTCCAGAATCCGCGCGTAAAACAGCTCGTGAAGCTGCGCGACCGCCGCCCGCGCGACGAGGCCGGCGTGTTTCTGGTCGAGGGCTACCGCCAGATCCGCCGCGCCTTGGACAAGGACATCCCCTTCACCGAGCTCTATATCTGCCCCGAATGGTATCCCGGCGACCAGGGCAACGAGGCCGCCCTCATCGCCGACGCCCAGGCCGCCGGCGCCAAGGTTTTCCAGCTCACGAAAGACGCCTTCGCCAAGGTCGCCTATCGCGAGCGCCCCGACGGCCTGCTCGCCGTCGCTCCGCAGTGGCGCAAAACCCTCGCCGATCTCGACGCGCTGCTCGAGGCCAAGGCCGCGGCCTCCGCTTCCGCCGCGCCGGCAGGCGCCAAACGCGCGCCCTTCCTCCTCGTCGTCGAGGCTATCGAGAAACCCGGCAACCTCGGCACCATCCTGCGCAGCGCCGACGCCGCCGGCACCGACGCGCTCATCGTCTGCGATCCCGTCACCGACTTGTTCAACCCGAACGTCGTGCGGGCCTCGACCGGCGTCCTATTCTCCGTCCCCGTCGTCATCGCCAGCAGCGAGGAAGTCCGCGAATGGCTTCGCGCCCGCGGCATCCGCGCCGTCGCCACCACGCCCTCCGCCGCCGGGCTGCACACCGACACCGACCTGCGCGGCCCGCTCGCCATCGTCATGGGCAGCGAGCAATACGGCCTGAGCGACTACTGGCTGCGCGAAGCCGACGCCCGCGTGCGCATCCCCATGGCCGGCCAGGCCGATTCGCTCAACGTCGCCATGGCCACCATCATCACGCTCTTCGAGGCGGTTCGCCAGCGCGGCTGAACGCGCTCCGCGCGCCCCCGCATCCGCCCGCCCCTTCGGTCGTTGAGCCCGGGCCGGGTTTATGCACCGTCGGGGAATTCCCCCATGCGTCGACTCGCGTCCATCGTCTTCGCTTTCCTGCTCGGGGGGCTGGTTCGCGCCGACGAAATCAAGCTCGACGACGCCACCCGCGCCTGGGTCGCCGCCAACCCCAGGGTCGCTTTCTCCTACGACCCGAACTGGCAGCCGTTCTCCTATCGCGACGAGGCGGGAAACTTTCGCGGGCTCGACGCCGACGTGTTGGACGTCCTCGCGTCCCGCCTCGGGATGAGATTCGAACCCGTCTCCGCCGCCGACTGGCCCGACGCCTACCGGCGGGCGCTCGCCAACGAGTTCCCCATGCTCACCGGCACCGCGCGCGCGCCGGAACGCGAGGCGGACTTTCTCTTCACCCGGCCCTACGTTTCCTTTCCGACCGCGATCATCACGCGGGAAACCGTCCCCGACTTCGACGATCCGTCCCTCCTCATCGGCATGCGCGTGGCCGGGGTGCGGGACTACGCGCCGACGCTCGCGCTTCGGCGCGACTTCCCGGAGGTGGAGATCGTCGATTGCGCCACGATCGGCGAAGCCCTGCGCCTCGTGGCCGGCGGCAAGGCCGACGCCGTGCTGTGCAATCTCGTCACGTCCGCGCATCTCACCCGCCAGGAAGGGCTGACCGGGCTGAAGGTCGCGGGCGTCGCCCCCTACCGGTTCCAGCTTCGCATCGCCGTCCGGCGCGACCACCCCGCGCTTCACCAGGCGCTCGACGCCGCCATCGCCTCCCTCGGCCACGAAAAGCGGCAGGAGTTGATCGCCCCCTACGTCCGCATGGAGACCGGCGCCATCGTGAGCTGGCGCCGCGCGGTCCGATGGGTCGTCACCGTCGGGCTGATCGCCGGCGCCATCATCGGCGCCATCGTCTGGCACAACCGTCGCCTCCGTCAGGAACTCGAGATACGCCGCCGGCTCCAGGCCGAGCTCGAGGCCTCGCGCGACCGCCTCGCCCGGCTCAACGACGAAAAGTCCGGCCTCATGCGCATGGCCGCCCACGATCTGCGCAATCCGCTCTCCACGCTCATGCTTTCGCTCGACCTGCTCCGGCTGGAGGGCCCCGCGGTCCGGGAGGAGACGGTCGAACGCATGTCCGCGCAAGCCGACCGGATGATGCACCTCCTGGGCAACCTGCTCGACGTGCAGGCGCTCGAATCCGGCGCCCGCCGTCTTCAACCCGAACGCGTCCTGCTCGACGACGCCCTGCCCGAGTCGCTGATCGGCTTCGAGGCGTCCGCCCTCCGGAAAAACATCCGCCTTTCCTACTCCGCCTCCGAACCCGGGCTCGCCGTCCACGCCGACCGCTCCGCGCTGCGCCAGATCGCGGACAACCTGGTTTCCAACGCCGTCAAATATTCGCCCCCCGGCGCGGCCGTCCGCTGCTCCGCCTCCCGCGCCCCCGACCCGCGCTTCACCCGATTTTGCGTGCGCGACGAAGGCCCCGGCGTGCGCGCCGACGAGCTGCCCCGACTCTTCGAAAAATACACCTGCCTGAGCGCCCGCCCCACCGCCGGCGAGCCCTCGACCGGCCTCGGCCTGTCCATCGTGAAGGAGCTCGCGCAACGCCTCGGCGGCCGCGTCTGGTGCGAAAGCCAGCCCGGCCGCGGCTCCGCCTTTTTTGTGGAGCTCCCCGCCGCGGCGGGCTCCGCTCCGGTTTCCCCATGAAGAAAGCCCTCTTTGTCGCCGGCGGCTGGCCCGGCCATCACCCCGACGAAATCGTCCGCCTCTTCGCCGCCGAGCTGGAGGAAAACGGGCTCGCGCCGGAAATAATCGCCGGCCTCGATCCGCTGGCCGACCTCGAACGCCTGAAGACCTACGCGCTCATTTTCCCCTGCTGGACGATGGGCTCGCTCGCCGACGAGCAGGAGAAAAGCCTCGTCGCCGCCGTGCGTTCCGGCGTGGGCCTCGCCGGCGTCCACGGCGGCATGGGCGACGCCTTTCGCGGGCGGATCGACTACGAATGGATGGTCGGCGGACATTTCGTCGGACACCCCCACGTCGGCGACTACACCGTGCGCGTCGTCGACGCCGCCAGCCCGATCACCGCCGGCCTTCCGACGGAGTTCGCGTATCGGTCGGAGCAATACTACCTGCTCGTCGATCCGGGCGTGCGCGTCCTCGCCGACACCGCCTATGCCTACGAAGGCCGCGTGACGACCATGCCCGTCGCCTGGACGAAGCAGTGGGGCGCGGGACGTGTTTTCTACAACGCGCTGGGTCACGCCCCGGACGAGTTCGTGCGCCACCCCGAAGCCCGTCGGCTGACCGTGCGGGGCTGTCTCTGGGCCGCCGGACTGCTCTGAATCCGACGGAATCGCGCCTGGATCGTCGGCCGCGGCGGACACCGCCGATTCCCCGCCTGCGGGCGCCCAATAATCTCCGCGCAAAAAACCGCTTGCGCTCCGACGCACCGACCGGCTTCCTGACCCTCCTTCAGTTTTTCGGGCTGTAGCGTAGCCTGGTAGCGCGCTTGCATGGGGTGCAA
>CBINJQ010000123.1:0-10893 GCA_966251015.1 uncultured Akkermansia sp.
GATCTGGATCTTCTTCGCCGCATACGTCTGCTTCTCCGCGTCCCACACCGCGCCGACAAACTCCACCTCGGCCCATCCGTTTCCGGCGTTTCTCAGCACGGTCGCCGTGCCTTGGCTCAGCCCCTCGATCTGTATCTTCGACAGGGCGGGATTCTCCTCCTTGTCGGCGTAGTTGAGGTAATAAGTCTTCCCGACTTCCGGGAAAATCGCCGATTGGGCGCGCGCAGCGAGAGGCAGAAGCAACAACGCGAAGAACACGGAACAGGATCTGTAGTTCATGGGAAAAGTGTCGGCGCTCAAGTGCCGCGTTCGGCCGTGCTTATCATCTCCGCCAACCCGCCGGCCTTTTGCGTTTCCAGCAGCATCGAAACCAAAAAGTAGCGTATGTAGGCCCGCTCTTGCATGCGCAACCTGATCTCCTCCGTCGCCCCGCGCTCGGCCAAAAGTTCGATCCGCTTCCCGAGCAGATCATACACCCGCACGCTCGGGCCGAGGGGTTCCGCTTTTCCCACCTTCACATTCCCGGTGGACTCCATCCGGTGGTCGAGGGCCGTGCCGCGCAGTCTCTCCATCAACGCATCCAGCGCGGCCGCGCGCGCGATATCCGCGGGTTCCGCGGCCGGCGAGTTATCCATCATCAACGGCTTCCCGCCCAGCGACCGAGTCACCGCGTCGAGGAGCGGCGCGAGCTCCGCCTCCGCCAGCGGCCTGAACTCGGCCGGCCGCGGCGCCTTCTCCACGGTCCACGCTTCGAGCGGCGCGGCCTCCGGGGCGACCTGCGCCCATACCCAGTCGAGAAACGCCTTCTTCGCCGCATCGCGCGCTCCATGCAAAGCCTCGTAGGCCCCGGCGTCACGAATCTCCAGATTCTGATACCCGCTGCCCTCCGGTCCGCCTTCCTTCGCTTTTGCGGCCTTGAACAACACCGCCCCGCGCGTGCCCTGCACCAAGGCGCCGAGATCGTCGAAGGCCCGCTCGTCGTGCAACAGGATCCGCCCTCGATGATCCGGCAATGTCGGCGCAAGAGCGTTGCGCCCGAGTTCCGCCAACAACTCCCGGGCGATCCGCCTCCTCCACTCGGGCAGCGTGGCGTCGAGTTTCTCCAGGCCGTTCTCGTCCTTCCGCGCGTCCCCCACCATGAAATACGCCACGCGCGGATAATCCCGCTCCCACGAAAACCAGGCGTCGCGCCCTCCCGGTCCCATGAGCGAGATGTTCAAGGAAAAGGTCTTCACCCGTCCGTCCCGCGGAAACCTCACTTTCGCCTCTCCTCTCGCGTCCACGCGCTGCGGCTCCGCCACCACGTAGGCGCCGGAGAAATCTCCCCCGACCTCGATCAAGCCGCCCGGCACCGGCGCCCCGCTCGCGCGGTCCACCACCCGCACCAGCATCTCGCCCGTGAAACTTTCCTCCGGTTGATCGAACGGCGGCGGCGCCGTCGTCTCCCGGGCGGGATCGGACATCGCCGTGGTCGCCGCCAGCAACGAATAGGCGGCCAGACCGGGCGCCGTCTCCAGTTGCATGCTTTCCACCGCCTTCTCCGGATGCGGGTTGATCAAGCGCGTCTTGATGATGCGCGCCGTCGCCTGATGCTCGTTTCGCTTGAGATCGCGCAAGACGACCTTGCTGTCCGGATCGTCCAGTCGTTCGCGTTCCTCCGAGTTCCGCTTCGACCAATCGCGCACATGCACGCCGTAGCGCAGCGGAAACTCCGCCGTCGTCCCGTCCAGATAACGCAAGCGAACCGTCGCCACCGGCTCGCCGTGGGGGTTCTCCCAGTAGGTGACGTGCAACAGATGCAGCTCCTCGAAGCGCCGCTCGCCCAGCGCGATCCCGCGCACCGCCGCCGGATACCCTTCGCGCGGATTTTTCAACCGATCGCTTTGGAGCGTTATCTGCCCGTTCACCGCGAAGCGCAGCCCGTCCAACACCACCTCGCCCTCGAAGGTGTCGAGCGCCCGGCTCAGGCTTTTCGCTCCGAACTTCCGCGGCGTGAAATGCACGGAGAGGTCCACCGCCTCGCCACCCGGTTTGCGCTCGGCCGGCGCCTCGGCCCCGGCCTGCACGCTTGCCGGCGGCATCGCGGCCGGCCGCCGCGCGAGCCACCAACCGCCAAGGCCCGCCACGCAGGCCAGGACGAGCGCCATCGCGAGCGGCCCTTTGGGGCGCTTCGCCGTCCGCTCGACCGGGGGAGTGGTCGCGATCGTCTCCACCTGGGTTTTCACCTCGCCCGCCTTCTGCCAACGACGCTCCGGCTCCTGCTCGAGCGCGCGCAGCACCACCTCGTCGAGCCGCACGTCGATCTTCACCTGACGCGACGGCGTGGCGAAGGGCGCCTCCGGCCGGCTGCCCGTCAGCATTTCATAAAACACCGCGCCGAGCGCGTAGATGTCCGCCCGGTGGTCCACCTTGTCCGGATGGGTTCTCTGCTCCGGCGCCATGTAGCCCGGCGTGCCCATCACCACGTCCGATTCCTCCCGCTCCGCGGTCGAAGCCGCCAGCCGGGCCAGGCCGAAGTCGGCCACCTTCAGCCGCCCCTGTTTGTCCACCAGGATGTTCTCCGGCTTGATGTCGCGATGCACCACGCCCTGCTCGTGGGCGTATTGCAGCGCGTCGCAGATCTGCGGCACGATCGCCAAGGCCTCCGCCGGCGCCAGCCGCGCAGTCCGCTGAAGCTGCCGCAGGCTCAGCCCGTCGACATACTCCATGAGCAGGTAATAATAACCGCCCGCCCGCCCGAAATCATGCACCGTCACGATGTGCGGGTGATGCAGCTTCGCCAGGGCCTGCGCCTCCGTCGAGAACCGCGCCGCGAACACCGGATCGTCCGTCCGCTCCGGCGCCAGAAGCTTCAGCGCCACGCGCCGGTCCAGTCCCTTCTGCTTCGCCAGATAGACCACGCCCATGCCCCCTCGGCCCAACACCGACTCCACCTCCAATTGCGGAAAATCCGCCGCGATCTCCGCCGGCGTCGGCACCTTCGCGGGCGCCTTCACCGCGCTCGGGGGCGCGGCGAGAAAACTCCCGGTCAAAAAATTTCCCGACGCCACGCAACGCGGGCAAAGTCCCTCCGGCGCGTCCGCCGGCAAGGGCGCGGAGCAGCGTGGGCAGACAGGCGAGGCGGAGGCGGCGGGGTGAGTGTCCATTACCGATGGAATAAGCGCGCCGCGGTCTCCGTTACCGTGTCCCGACGGAATTTTTCAGCCCTGCGCCAGCAGCCCGGCCACATACCGCGTCTCCGCGTCCACCTCGGTCTCGTCGCCCACCGTCTCGGCGACCTCCGCGCGAAAATGCGCGCGCAGCCGTTGCCTGAGCCGATGCAGCGCCACCCGCGCCGCCCCCTCCGCCACCCCGAGCCGCTCCGCCAAAACCGCATGGTCCACGTCCGACTTTCCGAACGCGAGATGTTCTTTCAGCACCTCGAAATCGCGCTCCCGTCCACCGCGCGCGTAGTCCGCCCGCAACCGGTCGAACGCCCGCTCCAGCAAGGTCAGCGCCCAGCGTCGCTCGAAGGTTTTCTCCGCCGACTCCTCGTCCCGCGGCTCGTTTTTGCTTCGCGCCACCGTGTCCATCCCGTCCAGCGAAACGATTCCTTCGCCCCCGCCGCGCTTCAGCGCGCGACGCCGGTCCCGCTCGTTGAGCAAAAACCGCCCCGCCGCCATCCGCAGGAAGGCGCGAAACGGTCCCTTCGCCGGATCGACCCGCGCGAGGTAATCCCGCGAAATCAGCCGGGCGAAAAATTCCTGCGTGAGATCGTCCGCGTCCGCCTCGCTCCCGCAACGCCCGCGGATGTAGGCCTGCACCGGACGCCAATACCGCCGCGCCAGCTCCTCCCACGCCGCCCGGTTCTGCGGCGAGTCCGCGTCGCGCGCCGCCGCCACGATGGTCCATCGCGTCGTGGCAAACCTGGCGTTCCGGAGCGGGCGTTCTTCGGTCGATGCGGACATGGCGAATGGGGCGAATGGTCGAGACAATGTTGCGCTCGCGACCACAACGCCGTCGCGCCGCGCAGTCGAGCCGAGGCATGCGTGTTCGACTCATGGCGTTCGTCCGCCCGTTCCGGCCGCCGCGCCGAATCCGGCCACGGCACTTGGCCGTTGATCGATCCCGCCGCCCCGCCGAGCATCGAGAGGATGAAACACTGCGGTTGGCCGCTTTTCATGATCGCCCTCGCCCTCCTCGCCCCGGGGCTTTCGGCGGGCCCGGTCCTGCTGCCGACCTATTCGCTGCCCCTCGTCGGCGAGCGCTTGCTCTATCTGTCGACGCCGCATCGAACGCGGCTTTTGGCGATCGAACGATCAACGGGCGAACTCGTCTGGGCGCGCGACCTGGACCGGATTATCGGCACGGTGCGGCTCTCCGACGGGCGTCTCTTCACCGCCACCGAATCGACGCTCTACGAGTTGTCCGGTGACACCGGGGCGACGATTCGCGAGATGCCGCTCCAAGAACCATGCAACTCCCTCGCCCCGGCCGGGAACGAGGGCGATCTGCTCGTCCTTCACCACCGGGGCTACGCCCGCGCATCCCTTTTCGATATTCGCACGGGGCGCGTCGTGCACACCGAAGCGGACGTCAGCGGATTCCTTTTTCACGACGAAGAACGCGTCGTCTACTCGAAGTCACCGCGCGTCCCCAGGGGAGAAAGCTACACCCACGAGCGGTCCTGGCTGGAAGCGCGCCGCCTCGCGGATTGGAGCCTGCTCTGGCGCTCCGATCTGAAATCTCGACACAGCCCCGGAACCGCGCACGTGCTCGCCGACGGCAACTTCCTCCTCCCCGACAATCGCGACGTCGTGACGATCTCCCCCGCGACCGGAGAGCTCCATCGCGCCTCGGCCGATCTTCCCGTCCCACCCGATTCCTACGTGATCGGCGTCCACCTCGATAATGGCAGACCGTATTACGCCGCGCCCGTTCCGACGGCGCCCCGCCACCACGGCCCCCTCGCCTATCGAGTTTTCTTCTGCGCCCTTCCCGACCTCCAAATCGCCGAGACGCTCGAGTTTCGGTCCCTCGCGCTCGGCCTCGTTTTTCGACACGAGGACGGCTTTGTCTCGGCCTCCTCGGAGGAGACGGTCGGCTTCGGACCCGACGGCGAGCGACGTTGGAACGAACGACCGATGCAGATGACGCCCCCGCTCGCGGGGTTCTCCTATTTCGTCGACAACCGGGAACGTCGCGCCCGCGTCGGCGTTTTCCGGTTGTCGACCGGAGAAATGACGGTGCTTCACCAAGAAGCCCCGCGCGCGCCCTTCTCGCGATAGGCCGCCACGCGCGGTCGGTGCGCCACGCGCCCTTTCGCTTCATACTGTCTGACATGCATGTGGTGTTCGCCTTGTAACCCGCGCCGCACACAGTGCCGTCTCCCCCGTTCGCCCCGCGTCCGCACACCCCGGCTCTCTCCCCCCTATGCTCCGTCCGCTGCACGTTCCCCTCCTCGCCATCGCCGTGGCGCTCGCCCTGATCCCGTCGGCTCGCGCGCAGCCCATTGACCGCGAGGCCGTGGTCACGCGCCACAACGTCCGCAACTCCGCCCTCAACCCCGAGGCCGCGCTCACCATCGGCAACGGCGACTTCGCCCTCACCGTCGACGTCACCGGCCTTCAGGGTCTCGAACGCATCTACCTCGACAACGGCCTCCCGCTCGAGACCCGCGCCACCTGGGCGTGGCACGAGTTCCCGAACACCGAGGGCCACACCCTCGCCGACGCCTCCGGCCCGATCAATTTCCACGGTCGCGAGATCCTCTATCCCATCAAACAAAACAGCCCCGCCGGAAAATATTTCCGCGAGAACCCGCAGCCCATGCCGCTGGGCCAGTTCTCCTTCGTCCTCTTCGGCGAACCGCTCCGCACCGAGGACATCGCCGGGGTCGATCAAACGCTCGACGTCTGGACCGGCGTCGTCACCAGCCGCCTCTTGGTCCGCGGCGAACCCCTCGAAGTGACCACCGCCGCCCACGGCACCGGCGCCGTCCTCGGCGTCCAGGCCCGCTCACCGCTCATCGCGCGCGGCGATCTCCAGGTCCGCGTCCGCTTCCCTTACGCCTACCGCACTAGCATCGCGCACAAGTCCCCCTTTGTCTGGGAGCAGCCGCACAAGCACTCGACGAAGTTCACCGCCGTGTCGCCCGCCCACGCGCGCCTCGACCGCGTGAGCGACACCACCCGCTACGCCGCCGATCTCCGCTGGTCGACGCCCGCCACCTTGACCGAGGCCAACGTCCACGACTTTCGCCTCCGCGCCTCCTCCGGCGACACGTTGTCCTTCACCTGCGCCTTCTCCGACGCCGAGAACCCCGCGCCCGCCGCCCTCGCCGAGTCGTCCGACACTTCCGCCGGCTTCGCCGCCGTGCGCGATTCCTCCGCCTCCGCCTGGCGCGACTACTGGACCAAGGGCGGCATCATCGATCTCTCCGCCGCCACCGACAAACGCGCCAAGGAGCTCGAGCGCCGCGCCATCCTCTCGCTCTACCTCATGCGCGTGAACTACGGCGGCGCCTTCCCGCCCGCCGAGACCGGCCTCCAGCACCTCAGCTGGTTCGGCAAACACAACTCCGAGGTCTACTTCCTCCACGCCGCCCAGTTCTACCAATGGGGCCACGTCGACCTCCTCGAAAAGGGCCTCGCCTGGTATCGCCGCATCCTTCCGAAGGGGATCGCGCAGGCGAAGAGCGAAGGCTTCGAGGGCGTGCGCTGGCCCAAGATGTCCGGCATCGACGGCCGCCCCTCGCCCGGCGGCATCAATCCCTACATCATCTGGAACCAGCCCAACCCCATCTACCTCGCCGAGCTCGTCTACCGCGCCAAGCCCGCCCCCGAGACGCTCGCGCTCTACCGCGACCTCGTCTTCGAATCCGCCAAATTCCTCGCCTCCTTCGCGCACAAGGACTCCGCCACCGGCGTCTATCATCTCGGCCCGCCCCTCAAAAACGTCACCGAGAGCACCAAGCCCGAGCTCGTGCGCAACCCCGCCTTCGAGGTCGCCTTCTGGTATTACGGCCTCGATCTCGCCCAAAAATGGCGCGAACGCCTCGGCCTCCCGCGCGACGCGCATTGGGACGATGTCCTGAAACACCTCGCCCCGCTCCCCACCGCCGAAGGTCCGGCCGGCAAACTCTACCTCGAGATCGAGGGCGTCGACGACATCTACGCCGCCGAAAAACGCTCCATCCCGACCTCCATGATGCTCGCGCTCGGCTACCTTCCCGCGACGCCGAAGATCGACGTCGAGACCGCCCGCCGCACCTTCCACGCCATCAACGAGCGCCACGGTCCCGACCGCTGGTTCAGCTGGCAGATGGGCCAGGGAGGCATGACCGCCGCGCGTCTCGGCGAACCGGATACGGCCGTCGACATCCTGACCAACACCGCCGCCCCCGCACGTTTCATGCCCAGCGGCTACGTCCGCCGACCGAAGGATCCCGACGGCGCCGTCGCCTACCTGCCCGTCAACTCGTCCTTCCTCTGCGCCCTCGGCCTCATGGCCGGCGGCTGGGACGGCTCCCCCGCCGGCCCCGCGCCCGGCTTCCCGCGCGGCGACGCCTGGAAGGTCCGGGTCGAGGGCGTCCTGCCCATGCCCTGAAGACGGCCCGTCGCTCCGCCATGCCGCCCCGCCTCCCCTCGCTCCGGCGCGTTCTGCTGGCCGCCGCCTTCGCGCTGGCGTCCGCCGCCCAGGCGGCCGTCGCCTGGAAGGACGCGCTCCGCCAGCCCGAGGCCTGGTATTCCACCGCCGAGGCGCGCACCCTCGGCTCGAACGTGGCGCTCTACCAGCACGAGAGCGGCGGCTGGCCCAAGAACACCGACTTCTCCAAGCCGCCCACCGCGAACCAGCTCGCCCAGATCCGCCGCGGGGCCAACGCCCCCACCATCGACAACGGAGGCACCACCACCCCGCTCCTGCTCCTCGCGCGTATCATTACCTCCAATACGCCCGAGTCCGCCCTCCAGGCGCGCGTCGCCTTCGCGCGCGGCTTCGACTACCTCCTCGCCGCCCAATACGAAAACGGCGGCTGGCCCCAGTTTTTCCCCCTGCGCGAGGGATATTACACCCATATCACCTACAACGACAACGCCATGGTCAACGTGCTCACGCTCCTGCGCGACGCGTCCCGCGGCGAGCCGCCCTACGCCTTCATCGACGAGGCCCGGCGCAAACGCGCCGCCGCAGCCGTCGCGAAGGGCGTCGAGTGCATCCTCCGCACCCAGGTGAAACAAAAAGGCGTCCTCACCGCCTGGTGCGCCCAGCACGACGAGAAGACCCTCGAACCCGCCTGGGCCCGCAAATACGAGCCGCCGTCCCTCTCCGGCTCCGAAAGCGTCGGCATCGTCCGCTTCCTGATGACCGTCGAAAAGCCCTCGCCCGAGATCATCGCCGCCGTCGAGGGCGCGGCCGCGTGGTTCGAGAAAGTGAAACTCACCGGCATCCGCGTGGAAAAAGTCCGCGATTCCGCCGGAAAAACCGACCGCCGCGTCGCCGCCGACGACGACGCGCCGCCGATGTGGACCCGTTTCTACGAACTCGGAACCGACCGCCCCGTCTTCCTCGATCGCGACAGCGTGCCCCATTACGACTATTCCGAAATCACCCGGGAACGCCGCTCCGGCTACGGCTACTACGGCGACTGGGCCGCCTCGCTGCTCGCCAAAGACTATCCCGCATGGCGTCAACGTCTCGGCCTGCCCGCGACATCCGCCGCCAAAAAAAACGCCGCTCCAACAACTCCGGCCGCCCGCCAACCGGAATAATCGATTGATTTGTCCGCCCGCCCCATGCGCTCCCGTCTCGCCGCTCTCATTGCCCTGGCCTGCCTCTCCCGGCTCGGTCTCCACGCCACCGACACCTCCGCGCGCGTCGCGGCTTCCGATTCCCTCTCGGCCACCGTCGCGGCCGCCGCCCCTTCGACATCAGCCCCCGCCGCCGAAACGCCCCTGCGCGCCGACGCCGTCGTCGCCGCCGACGGCACGGGCGATTACACCTCGCTCCAACAGGCCATCTCCTCCGCGCCCATGCGCACCGGCGCGAACGACCCGCGTTGGGTTATCCGCGTCAAACCCGGCGCCTACCGCGAGCGCGTCTACGTTCAACGCGAGCGCGGTCGCATCCTCGTCCGCGGCGACGACGCCGCCACGACCATCGTCGCCTTCGACCTTCACGCCGGCGTCCCGGGCCCCGACGGCAAACCCATCGGCACCTTCGCCACGCCCACCGTCCAGATCGACGGCGACGGCATGATCTGGGAAAACCTCACGCTCGCCAACACCGCCGGCCCCGTCGGCCAGGCCCTCGCCCTCCGCGCCGACGGCGACCGCCTCGTTTTCCGTCGCTGCCGTTTCCTCGGCTGGCAGGACACGATCCTCCTCAACCGCGGCCGCCACTATTTCGAGGACTGCTACATCGAGGGCCACGTCGATTTCATCTTCGGCGGCGCCACCGCGTATTTCTCGCGCTGCGAGATCCGCGCCCTCCGCGACGGCTACCTCACCGCCGCCTCCACGCCCGAGGGGACGCCCCACGGCTTCGTCTTCGCCGACTGCCGCGTCACCGGCGCCGAGGGCGTTAAAACCTACCTCGGCCGCCCTTGGCGCAACTTCGCCCGCACCGTGTTCCTGCGCACCGAGCTGTCCGCCGCCGTCCGCCCCGAGGGCTGGCACAACTGGAAAAAACCAGACGCCGAACGCACCGCCTTCTACGCCGAATTCGCCTCCACCGGCCCGGGCGCCGCTCCCGCGTCCCGCGCGCCTTGGTCGCGCCAACTCGGCGCCGAAGACGCGACCAAGTTCACCCCCTCGCAAGTCCTTGCCGGCACGGATGCATGGAACCCGGCGAATGAGCGCTGACTCCCCTGTCGCCAAACGCGCTTTCCCCACGAGAAAACCCATGAGCGAGCGTTTTTCGATGTGACGGTCACACCCTGATCGCCGTCCCGCATCTCACTTTTATTGTTTTCCAACAAAGACTTAAGCCACCAGGCCCCAGCGCGAGATTTTCGGGCGTCGCGTGGGATTGCTAATCGTTCCGATAAAATGGACGAATAAGCAAACTAATGAGATTAAAACCCACCAGGCATGGTAGCTCCGAGTAATTAGCATCTTACGCATTGCACGTAGCGGAAGCGCCGCCGCATCTGACTGTAATAGTCCGGCCTGCTGTCCGCTCCGACGCTCTGCTGCGAAAGGAAAAGCGTCGCTTCACCCCCTTGCGAGCGATCACGCCCCTTCCCCCGCCTGCGGGGCGCGCAACGGCAGCTTCTTTCTACCCCAATCGTGTTACCCCGCCCGACTCCGTTTGCCCGACCGGTCCTGGAGACCCGTTTTTGCAGCCGCCCCCCGGCTTCTCGCCTCTCCGTCATTTTGGCCGAAGCCGCCTTGCCGGCCGCCTGAACATCGGTCCACGCCGGACGCGTTTTTCCGCTCCATCGGTAAATTTGGCCCCTGTCCCCCATTCAGGCCTGACGACACCCCTACGTTTATCCGCGAGTCCCGCGTGTTTCGTCCACCGCCCGCCCACTTTGCTCCGCCCGCTCACGCCGACGTAGTCCTCCATCTCAACGAGCCTTCGCCCCTCGTTCTGAAACTCCAGTCAACGGATATCCCCTGCGCCGCCAGACCGGAGTCGTTACCCACCGGCGAAAACCCAACCCAAAACTAACATCATAATGAAATCCCTGACTAAACTCCGCCTCTGTGCGGCCTTCACCGCTCTGCTCGCTTTCGCAGGCACGGTGCGCGCCGCCACCGGCGAGCTCACCCTGTCCGGCTCGACCTGGACCGCCAAGGTCGACGGCGTCACCCGCTACACCGGCTCCGACTTCGTCTCGGCCGTCTGGGGCTGCTCCAACAACATGTCGAGCGGCACCATCAACCTCCGCGCCAACGGCACCGCCGGCGC
>CBINJQ010000124.1:0-10865 GCA_966251015.1 uncultured Akkermansia sp.
CGGGCGAGGTGACGCCATGGGCATGGCCGGCGCGATCAGGGTCGCCGAAGTGGATGAAACAGACGTTCGGGCGCTGCGTCTTCCACAGCTCGACGAAGGCGGCCGCGATGCTCTTGGCGCTCAAGTCCTCGGGCGTCACGTAGGCGTCGAGAAAGCCGGAGTGGCCGAGGGTGTTGAATTTCGACTTCGAGACGATCATCGCCGTCCCGAGCCCCTTCTCTTTCGCGAAACGGAAGATCGTCGGCACCGCGAGCGCCGGCTTCGTTTCGTCCCAGTCGTTCCAAAGCACCTGATGCTTCTGAATGCCGACGCCGGTGAGCATCGAGACATGCGAAGGCAGGGTGATGCTCGGCACGATCGTGTAGGCCTCCCAGGTGTGCGCGCCCTCGGCGGCGAGGCGTTTGAAGAAGGGCATCTCGGCGTTCTGCACATCCGCCGGGCCGGCCTGGTCGAAGCTGAGGATGAAGACGTGCTTGGCGCGCGGCTCGGCGGCGGACGCGGGCGATGTTTCCGCACGAAGCGCGGTCGAAAAAAGCGCCACGATCACGAGCGCCGAAAAGATTTTTGGGAAACGGCCCATGGAAAAAAGGCGGCGCGGGCTCGGCCGGCGTCTCAGGCGGTCGCGAGGGCGTTGGCGGTGTTGAGGTGGTCGACGCCGGTGTATTTCTGCGACTGCTCGTCGGCGTGGTAGCTGGAGCGCACCATCGCGCCGCTCTCGACGACGCCGATGCCGAGCGAGAGGCCGAACTGCTTCCAATGCGCGAACTCGTCGGGATGCACCCAGCGCGCGACCGGCCAGTGCTGCGGCGTGGGTTGGAGGTATTGGCCGATGGTGAGGATGTCGGTCTTGTCCGCCGCGATGTCGCGCAGGGTCTGCTCGATCTCGTGCCGCTCCTCGCCGAGGCCGAGCATGATGCCGGTCTTGGTCGTGAAACCGCGGGACTTGGCGTGGCGGAGGATCGAGCGGGAGCGGTCGTAGCGGGCCTGCACGCGCACGGGCTTTTGCAGGCGCTCCACCGTCTCGAGGTTGTGGTTGAAGATGTCGGGCTTCGCGTCGAGGACGAGGTCGAGGAGCTCGGTCTGGCCCTTCCAGTCGGGCGTGAGCACCTCGATCGCGGTCTGCGGCATGCGGTGGCGGATCGCGCGGATGGTGGCGGCCCAGACCGCGGCGCCGCCGTCCTTGAGCTCGTCACGGGCGACGGAGGTGATGACGCAGTGCTTGAGGTTCATCACGGCGACGGCCTCGGCCACGCGGGCGGGCTCGCCGAGATCGTATTCCGTGGGGCGGCCGGTCTGGATCGCGCAGAAGTTGCAGGAGCGCGTGCAGATGTTGCCGAGGATCATCACCGTGGCGGTGCCGCGCGACCAGCATTCGCCGAGGTTCGGGCACTGCGCGCTTTGGCAAACCGTGTGGAGCTTGTGGTCGTCCACGAGCTTGCGCACGGCGTTGTAGCCGGGGCCGGAGGGAAGCTTGGCGCGGAGCCAGGCGGGTTTGCGCGCGGTGTCCATGGATCGAAAAGGGCGAGGATGGCCGCAAAAAGGCGCCGAAACCGCAAAAAGAAAAACCGGGGCCCGGACGGCCCCGGTCGAAGTATTAGCGGCGGAAGCGGTAAGCGCCGGCCGATCAAGCGCGAGCGCCCCGGCGACGGCGGACGAGCGCGCCGCCCAAGGCCGCCAGACCGGCGACGGCGGCGAAACTCGCGGGCTCCGGCACCGGCGAGAAGAACTGCACCTCGGAGATCATCGTCCACTGATAGTCCCGCACGAAGGAGACGCGCAGCGTGGTCGTGGACACGCTGAAGCCGCTGAAAACCGACTCGACGGTGCTGCCGCCGCCCGCCGGATCGGTCACGAGGAAGGTCTGGGAAAAGGATCCGCCGTCCGAGAGCGTCACGCTGTCGGGCATGCCGACGCCGGCGGCGCCGTTGCTGTCGGCGAAATAGACCGAGACGGAGCCGATGTTCACCGGCGCCGCGAACGAGAACGTGATCGTGGTGTTGGTGTTCTGCCAGCCGGAGAGTTGCACGACCTCGGCCGGTCCGATCGGAGCGGCGCCGCCCCAAGCCAGGCTGTAGGTGACGCCGTTGGTGAGTTCACCACCCGAATCGGGATACGCGCCGTTCGGCGAGACGGAGTAGCTGTAGCCGGTCGCGAACCACTGCGTGGCGAAAGCCGGGGCGCTTGCGCCAAGCCCGAGAGCGAGGACGGCGGCGAAAGAAAGGAAGCGGGAGGATTGCATGCGAATGAAGGACCCCGCCGAGCGGAGCGATTCTTTCGCCAATTTCCAGCATCAAGCGCCTCCGCCCGCCAGATTCCAGGTCGCCCAAGCCCTCGCGAATTCCTCCGCAAAGTCCTCCCCCACCCGATCCAGACCCGGGCAACGCGCGCCAAGCTCGGCGGCGAGCGAGGTCACGGTGCCTTCGCTCGCCGCGATCCCGCAGGGCACGATGCCGCCGAAATGGCGCAGGTCCGGGGCGACGTTGAGCGCGACGCCATGCATCGTCACCCAGCGGCGCGCCGACACGCCGATGGCGGCGAGCTTGCGTTCGGCGATCCAGATGCCGGTCAACCCCTCGCGCCGGCCGGCGACGACCCCATGGCGCGCCGCCGTCGCGATCAACACGTCCTCGAGGAAGCGCAGATAGGCGTGCAAATCGCGCCGCGCCTCGATGCTGACGATGGGATAGGCCACGAGTTGACCGGGGCCGTGGTAGGTGATGTCGCCGCCGCGATTGGTGTCGTGCACCGCCACGCCCTCGCGCTCGCGCGCGGCCGCGTCCCAGACGAGGTGTTTCGCGGCGCCCGTCCGCAACCCGACGGTGAACACCGGCTCATGCTCCGTCAGCACAAGCGTGTCGGGCGCCGTGCCGGCGATCCGCGCGGCCTGCAACTCGTTTTGTCGCGCGAGCGCGTCGGCATAGGCGGTGCGTCCCCAGCGGACAACCCGCACGCACTGCGGCGCGGGAGCGGCGGAAGCGAGATCGTGCTCGGGCTCGGTTTCCATGGAATCAACCCGCGTCGCTCACGGCGCAACGCCGGCCCCGACGCCACCCGCCGCCGCGGAGGAGGCCTGCGCAAAGCCGGACAAATCCAAACGGCCCGTGTGGCGCGTCGTCACGCCGCGGGAAGAGCCCCCGGCGCCGAAAAAGGTGCTTTCGATGTCGTAACGCGCCACGGGCTCCCGCCGCAGTTCGCGCACCAAGGGGATGAGCGCGAGGTGGCTCAGGTTGAAAACGACTTCCTGAGTCGAGGTGCTCAGGGCGGGGATCTCGAGCGTTTCCGGCGTCACCGCGACGCCCAGCGCGCGACCGTTGAGCACGAGCCGATGGCGGGAACCCGACAGATGCAGCGCCTCGGGACTGGCGTTGGTGACGCGAATCGTCAGGACCAGACGGCTTTCGAGCGCGTTGCTCTCCAGCGGACGCAGATTCGCGAGGCTCACGGAAACATCGTCCGAGCTCCGGCGGAGCGAGGCGCAGCCGCCCAGACCGGCGCAGGCCAGGACGGCGGCGAAAACAAGAACGAGGAACCGGCGGGACTTCATAAGGACGTGGGCGTGCGACACGCGAACCGGCGCCGAGGTTCGCGCCCCGAAGGTTTCAACTCCACGCGTAGTTGAAGCTGATACTGATGCGCTCCTCCTTCGTGCGGTTTTGCGCGACCTCGTGGCGCAGCCAGCTCTCGAAAAGGATCACGTTGCCCGCCTCGGCGGGATACGTCGTGTAGAGGCGGTTCTCGTCGCGCACGGACGGCAGCTTCGGCGGAGCGGCCATCAGCGACGCCAACCGCGGGTCCTCGAACTTCAGCCCCGGGCACCCCGGAGGCGTGACGACGTAGTAGGTGCCGCTGATGAAGCTGTTGGGATGCAGGTGCATCGAGTGCGCCGCCGTCTCGGGCATGATGTTCACCCAGCAATCGGTCATGTGGACCTCGCGGCCCCGCAGATCCATGTCCAAGGCCTTGGCAAAGGCCCGCACGTGACGGCTGATCTTTTTCTCCAAGCCGTCGAAGGTGCTGGAGAACGTGTGCAAGCGGTTGAGCGAGGCGTAGCTCGTATAACCGCCGGGATAGTTTTTCTCGCACCACTTGCGCCCGTCCGCGTCGAACTCGCGCAACTGCCGGCACTCCGTCGCCAGCTCGGCGTTGAAGCGCGCGAGGCCGCCGGCCTGGAGCGGCGTGCAATAAACATGGGTGGGAAACCAGACGCGCACGGGCGCGACGGCGGGCGTCTTCGACTTGGGCATGATGCCGCGCAGCATGGGAGGCCTCCGCGCGTCGGAGCAAGTGAGCGTTGGAAGATAGCGTTGGCACCGGCCCCGCCGCCCACTGTCTTTGCTTTCCTACCCATCATGCGCCTATCCCACCTCCTGGTCTCCGCCCTGCTGGTCATGCCCGCCGCCGCCCGCGCCGCCGAGAACACCGGCTCCGTCCCGTCCTCCGCCAATCCCGTGGAAACCCTCGCCGACACCTGGGATCTCACCTCGCTCTTTCCCGACGCCGAGGCCTGGGACAAGGCCCGCCTCTCCATCGCCGCGGAACTGAAAGACCTCGAAGCCTTCAAGGGCCGCCTCGCCGAAGGTCCGAAGACGCTCCTCGCCGCGCTCGAAAAACAAAGCGCGCTGAATCTCCGCTACGCCAAGGTCCACGTCTACGCCAACCTCCAGGCAGACGAGGACACGCGCGTCGCCGCCGGCCAGGAACGCACCGCGCTGGTCACCCAGCTCGGCTCCGATCTCGCCCAGGCCTCCAGCTGGATGAGCCCCGAGATCCTCGCCCTCGGCGACGAAGCCGTGCGCGCCGCCATCGCCGCCGAGCCCGGTCTCGCCGTGCATCGTTTCGGACTGGAAAACGTTCTTCGCCAGCGCCCCCACACCCTCGGCGCCGAGGGGGAAAACGTCCTCGCCGCGCTCAGCCCGCTCTCCGGCGCGCCGGGCAACATCTACAACATCCTCAGCAACGCCGACGTTCCCTGGCCGACCGTCAAGCTCGGCGACGGCACCGAGGCCCGCCTCGACGCCTCCGGCTACACGCGCTACCGCGGGGTCGCCAACCGCGAGGATCGCAAGAAGGTCTTCGACGCCTTCTGGGGCGCCTTCCAGACCTACGCCCGCACCTTCGGCACCACGCTTTACTCGCAAAACCAGGCCGACGTGATCAACGCCCGCGCCCGCCGCCATCCCGACGCGCTCTCCGCCGCCCTCTCCGCCAACGACGTCCCGAGCACGGTCTACACCACGCTCGTCGCCGAGGTGAACGCCGGTCTCCCCGCGCTTCATCGCTACTTCAAGCTCCGCGCCCGTCTCCTCGGCGTCGACGAAGCCCGCTACTACGACATCTATCCGCCGCTCGTCGGCTCGGAAAAACCCTTCCCCCTCGCCGAAGGCAAACGCCTCACGATCGAGTCGGCCCGCCCGCTCGGGGCGGACTACGCCCGGCTCCTCGAAAACGGGCTCAACGCGCGCTGGATGCACGCCTACCCGCGCGAGGGAAAACAGTCCGGCGCCTACATGGCCGGCTACGCCTACGACGTTCATCCTTTCGTGCTCATGAACTACCACGGCGACTACGAGTCCGTGACCACGCTCGCCCACGAATGGGGCCACGCGATGCACTCGGTCCTCGCCAACTCCACCCAGCCCTTCCAGACGGCCGACTACCCGATCTTCACCGCCGAGATCGCGTCCGTGGTCAACGAGGTCCTCCTCCTCGAGCACATGCTCAAGATCGCCAAGGACGACGACGAGCGCCTCTACTACCTCGGCACCGCCCTCGAGGGCATGCGCGGCACCTTCTACCGCCAGGCCATGTTCGCCGAGTTCGAGCTCGCCACCCATCGCGCCGTGGAGGAGGGCGGCGCCCTCAGCTCCGAGGCCTACACCAAGATCTACGGCGACCTCCTCCGCCGCTACCACGGCCACGACCAGGGCGTGCTCAAAATCGACGACGCCTACTGCGTCGAATGGGCCTACATCCCCCACTTCTACAACGCGTATTACGTCTATCAATACGCCACCTCCATGGCCGCCGCCAACCTCTTCGCCGACCGCATCCTCGCCGGCGAAAAGGGCGCGGTCGACACCTACCTCGGCGTGCTCAAGGCCGGCGGCTCCGGGCACCCGTATCAGCTCGTGAAGGCCGCCGGCGTCGACCTCGCCTCGCCCGCGCCCTACCGCGCCACCGTCGCCCGCTTCCAGCAGATCATGGATCGCATCGAGGCGATCCTCGAAAAGCGCCCCGCGGCCAAGCCCGCGGCGCCCGCCCCGGCGAAGTGAGCGCCCCCCGCCTGCGCGTCTTCTCCGACCTGCACTTCCGCGACCCCCGCGGATCGCTGCATGATCTCGCCTGGTTCGCGCCGCTCCTGGGCGACGCGGACGGGATCGTGTTCAACGGCGACTCGATCGACACCCAGGTGCCGGCCACGGCCCGCCACGCCGGCGAACTTCGCGAGTTCGCCGCGCGCAGCGGCCGCCGGATCGACTGGCTCACCGGCAACCACGATCCCGACTTCTCCGACCACGCCGAGCTCTCGCTGGCCGACGGCCGTGTGTGGATCACCCACGGCGACGTGTTTTTCCAGGCCATCGCCCCCTGGAGCCACCACGCGGCGGAGATCCGCCGGCGCCTCTCCGTCGCCTCGACCGGACTCTCCGACGACGAGCTTCACCGCATCGAAACACGGCTGCGTCTGAACCGGCTCGTGAGCCACGCGCTTCCCGAGGACCCCGGTCTATTCGAACCCGGCCTGCACCGGCGCGCCTACCGCGTCGCCCGCGCGGTTTTTCCGCCGCAACGGCTCGTGTCGATCCTCCACACCTGGGCGGCCACGCCGCGCCTCGTCGCCGCCCTCGCCCGCGCGCAAAGGCCGGAGGCGCGGGTGGTGTTGCTCGGGCACACCCATTACCCCGGCGTGTGGCGCGTGCCCGGCGAAAACGGCCGGCCTGCGCTCACCGTCATCAACACCGGGTCTTTCACGCGCCCCTTCGGCGGCCTTTTCGCGGAGCTCCACGGCGAGCGCCTCCGCGTCTTCCCCATTCGCCGCGCCGAGCGAGGCTTCCGGGCGGGCGAGATCCAGGCGGAGATCCCGCTCGGACGGTGATCGCCGCCAGGGGTGCGACCGGCCCCCTGCGGACGCTTGCCCCGGGGGATTTCGCGGGCGAACCTCCGCGCGCCAATCCCTCCGATGACTTTTCACGCCCCGGCTTGGCTTGTCGCTTCGCTTTTTTTCGCCGCGCTCGTCGGCGGCGCGCCCCGCACGCCGGATGAAATGCCCGTGTCCGAAGACTACGTTCTCCGGGTGTGGGATCTGGCGGAGGGATTCAGCGACAACCATATCGGCAGCATCGAACGCGACCCGGACGGCTACCTGTGGATCACCAACTTCGACGGATTGCTCCGGTTCGACGGCGATCGCGTGGTGAACGCGCACAATGGAATGGTGGCCGGCATGCCGACCGAGCACCCCAGCCCGGCGATCGTCGCGAGGGACGGCTCGCTGTGGTTTGGAATCGAGCGGGGCGGCGTGGGCCGCATCCGTAACGGAGTGGCGGATACGGTTGTGCCCAGCGCATCCTCCCCCGGTCCCACCTGGTGGCCCTCGGATCTGGAGGAGGGCCCGGACGGAAGCGTCTGGGCGGGGATGAACGACGAGGGGCGCGTGATTCGCATCCAAGGGGAAACGACCTCCGCGTTCGGACTCGCCGAGGGCGTGCCCCCCGGCAGGGAGACGCGGGTATGCGCCGACGCCGACGGCGTGGTCTGGGTCGCCACCACCGGCGGCTGCGCCACCTTCGACGGCCGACGGTTCAACGAGGTCGATCCGGGCGCCGGCGGTTCGCGCCGCCCCGTCCTGGCCCCGGCCCGCGCAGGCGGCATGTGGACGAGCCGAAGCGGCCGGCTCCTGAGATACGACGGCCGCGGAAACCGGCTTGAGACGCTGAATTCCCCGTGGTTCCGAACTATCAGCCAAATCAACACCCTCCTCGAGGACGCCTCCGGCGCGCTGTGGATCGGCACCCTCGACTCCGGCCTCTTCCGCTACAAAGACGGCCGCTTTGAACGCGTGACCACCTCGTTCAACGACATCTTCACCATGACGGAGGACGACGAGGGCAACATCTGGTGCGGCACCTGGGGCGGCGGGCTCAACCGGCTTTCGCCACGCCGCTTCTTTCTGAGGCAGATCCAGCACGACGACGCCCCCGGCGAAGTCGTGCGCTCGGTGTTCGAGGACGGGGAGAAACGGCTTTGGGTGATCGGCCGCTACGGCAGGATTCTGCTCGCCGAAGGCTCCGGTCCCCGCGCCTTTCCGCACGTGGAACTCCCCGCCGTCGAATGCCGGGCGGCCACGTTGGACCCCGCGTCCGGCGCGGGCGTATGGCTGGGCACGACGCAAGGTCTCATGCGATGGGAACACGGGCGCGTGAGCCTGATTTTTTCCAGCAAGCCCATCGTGTCCCTCCTCGCCGAGGAAAACGGCGTCGTCTGGGCCGGCACGGAATTCGGCCCGCTCCTCCGCTACGAAGACGGCCGGGTGGAGTCGTTCGACCCGGTGCGGGCGGCGCGCGCGATGGCGCTCGACCAGCAAGGCCGCCTGTGGGTCGGAACCGAACACGGCGAGATCTTCGCGAAGAAAGGCGCCGGCTTCGAGGCGCTCACAATGCCGGGCCTCCAGCCAAACCAGACGGTGCGCTTTATCCAACCGGACGGCCGCGATACGCTGTGGATCGGCATCCTCCAAGGCGGGCTCTACCGATGCCAAAACGGCGAAATCCGAAAGGTCCCCGAAGCGCCAAAAGGCGCGTTGAGGGAACCACGCTGCCTGCTCATCGAAAGTCGTCCTCCTCGATGGCCGGAGCGGCCGGAGCCCCCGTCCGCCGACGATGTTTTCTGGATCGGCACCGCCACCGGACTCCTGCGCACGACGCGAGGCGCGATCGACGATGCGCTCGAAAGCGATCAAGGAAGCGTGGAGTTCATGACCATCGGCCCGAACGAAGGCGTGCCCAACACGGAGTTCGCGATGGGGTTTCAGAACGGGGCGCTTCAGACGGGCGACGGGCGTCTCTTGTTCGGAACCAGGCTCGGGCTTCTCGAGGTTCCCGCCAACCACGCCCGCCGGCCGACCAAGGGGCGGGTCGTGATCGAGGAGGCCGTCTCCCCGGATCTCGCTCTCTACTCGCCCGCGCCGCAGCCTTGGGTTTTTCCGCCCAATCCCGACGTCATCCGGATTCGCTACACGTTGCCCGAGCTGGGCGCGCCGGAGCAGGTGCGTTTCCGCTACCGGCTTCACGGCGACGGCAAAGACGGCCCGTGGGTCGACGTCGGACGCCAGCGGGAGATCACGCTCGCGCAGCCCGCTCCCGGAACCTATCTCGTCGAGGTCTCGGCGGCCGTCGCGGACGGCCCGTGGACCGATTCCCCGGCCGCGGCGAAACTCGTCGTTCGCGCCACATGGTGGGAAACCGCGCTTTTCCGCTGGGCCGTCGTGCTGCTCGCCATCGGTCTGATCGCGGCGATCGCCCGGGGCGTCGAAATGCAGCGCATACGACGGCGCATTCGCCGTCTCGAGCAGGAGGGCGCGATCGAGCGTGAGCGGGCTCGCATCGCCCGCGACATGCATGACGAGGTGGGGGCCAGCCTCACGCACATCGCCACCACGTCCCGCCTCGCGGCGATGGACTCCCCCGAGGCCGTGGGAGAACATCTCCGGGACATCGAGTCGGCCGCGAAACACACCGTGGAATCCCTCGACGAGATCGTCTGGGCGGTGAATCCCCGCAACGACACGGTCGCGCGGACCGTCGAATACATCTGCAAGTTCGCGGCCGTTTTTCTCACCAAAACCGGAGTCCGGCCCGAAGTCACCGCGCCCGAGATCATTCCCCACCTGCACATCTCCGCCGAGGCCCGGCACCACCTCTTCCTCGCGACCAAGGAGGCGATTCACAACATCGCGAAACACTCCGGCGCCCGCGTCGCGTGCATTCGGGTGGATGTCGGTCCGACTCGGCTGCAAATCGTCGTGCAAGACGATGGACAGGGCTTCGCGGCGGACGACGCCGACGGTTTTTCAAACGGCCTGATCAACATGCGCGAACGAATGTCCGCCATCGGCGGCCGCTGCGTGATCGAGAGCCGGCCCGCCATCCAGGGTTGTCGGATCACCTTCGAGCTTTCGCTCGCGTCCCCCTGAATCCCGGCCGGAGTGCCTTTCCCTCCACCCCATGCCCGCTCCCGACTCTCCGCCCGCCCCGCCGCTCCGCCTGTGCCTGGTGGAGGACCACCGCGCCACGCGGGAATCCTTCGTCAAACTGCTCCGCCACGCCGACGGCATCGTCTGCCTCGGCGCCTTCGAGAACGGGAAACAGGCGCTCGCCGAGATCCCCGCCATGCAGCCGGACGTGGTCCTCATGGACATCAACATCCCCGCGCCGGGCGGCATCGAGTGCGTGCGAGTCCTGAAGCGATCACACCCCAGGATGGAATTCGTGATGCTGACGACCTACGACGAGACCGATCTCATCTTCGACGCGCTCCGCGCCGGGGCATCGGGCTACCTGCTGAAACGCGCCGCGCCGGACGAACTTATCCGGGCGATCAACGAGGTGCGCGGAGGCGGATCGCCCATGTCGATGGAGATAGCGCGGCGGGTCGTCTCCCACTTTCATCAGATCCGGCAGCCCGCGATCGAGGAGGAGAAGTTGAGCAAACGGGAGTCCGAGATCCTCGCGCTCCTGGCAAAGGGTCTCTCCTACAAGCTCATCGCGGACGAGCTCGGGCTGAGCCCGCACACGATCCACAACCGCCTGCGCGGGATCTACAAAAAGCTCCACGTCCAATCCGGACGCGAAGCGGTCGCGAAATTC
>CBINJQ010000125.1:0-10861 GCA_966251015.1 uncultured Akkermansia sp.
CCATGCAGCCCACGCCCGTCAAATACACCCGCGTCGATCTCGCCGTCGGGACCTTCGTCCTCGCCGGCCTCGTCGCCATCACCTGGCTCGCGCTGAAGATCGGCGCGGGCGCCCTCGTCGGCGGCGCCACCACCACGGTGCGCGCGCGCTTCTCCAACCTCGGCGGACTCGCCCCCGGAGCCAGCGTGCTCATCTCGGGCGTCGCCGTGGGCAAGGTCGAGAAGGTCGAGCTCGACGAGCGCTACGCCGCCATCGCCACCCTGCGCGTGCGCAAGGACGTGAAGCTGCCTTCCGACACCATGGCGGCGATCCGCAGCAGCGGCCTGATCGGCGAAAAACACATCGCGCTGAGCCCGGGGGCCGAGGAGACGCTGCTCGAACCAAACGAGCTCATCACCGACACCGAAAGCGCCGTCGACCTCGAGTCGCTCATCAGCCGCTTCGCCTTCGGCGGAGTGAAGTCGGAAGAAAAGAAGTAGGGGTCGGCCCGCCGACCTCACCGCGGCCGCTGCGGCAATTTTAGAGCGTTTCAAATATAACCGTAGCCGTTTTATCGCCTTTGTGGGTAGGGCGGGACCGCTGAGCCCGCCGCCCTTGCCTGTCAGCCCTTGCCTCTCCGCCGCGGCGCGCCCGACGGTCGCGCCCTGCCTTTCGGCCACGGTTCTAGGTTAAAACGCGCTACTCCGGAAGGTCCTCCGCCAACTCCACGCGGAGGTCGGTGCTGAGCGTGCCGTCCGCCCCTTGGATTTCCGGGAGCACGCCCACGCGCACTCCCCGGAATTCGCCGCTTTCGTTGTCCTGCCCCACCTGGATCTCGCCTTCGTTTCCCGCGAGCAAAGTCACTTTCGGCGCGGAGAGAATGTCCACGCCCGGAAGCGCGTTTTTTTTGAAACGGTCCATCACCCGCGCCACCTCCTCGGCGGTCCACACTTCTCCGTGCTGGAGGGTGTTGGCGGCGCCGGTGATCAGATTGTCCAAACCGAGCTCCTTCGCGAGCTCCTCGGGCACGGCGACCAGCTTGGCCCCTATCTCCACCTGGGTCCCCCTCGCGTTCGCCAGCGGCATGGCCCGCGGATCGACAAAAGCGAACATGCGCTTGCCGTCCGCCGTGCGTGAGCCGCCGGTCACGATCACCTCCCCGGGTTTGGTGGCGACCTTGAGCGTGGAGCTCAACAGTCGGGTGTTTCCGGGATCAAGGGGCCGGCGCAGCGTCGCCAGCCTGCCGTTCGCGCGCGCGAGCTCCGCGGTGCGTTTCTCCAACTCCGCCGCGACCTCGGCCAAGCGAGCCCGAAGGTCCGCGTTTTCCCGCTCGATCCCCGCGACGCGATCATCGCGCACATCCACGATCGAAGGCGGACTCGTTTCCGCGGGGACACGAACGCCGATCCGAGCCGGCGGCGGCTCCGAAACCGGAGGCTGCGAACGCAGGGAGAGGTAGGTGGCCAGACTCGCCAATCCGGCCGCCGCCAGCGCGGCGCCGGCGATTTTGATTTTGCCCATAAATAGCAACGTGAACCCCGCGCCGAGCTTCGCGGCGCCGCCCGCCGCCATCGCCGCGAGGACCGACGTCCCGGTGCATGCCGGCGCCGCCGCGACCCCGTGCGCGCCGAGAGCCACGCCGAGCGCCTCGGCGGTCGAGCGCACCCCGCGCCGGACCAAAACCGTTCGCAGCTTCTCCAAGGCCCGCTCCGTGCGCATCCGCGCCGCGCTCTCGCCCATGCCCAAGGTCGCGGCGATCTCCGCGTAGCTGCGTTGCTGGAAAAATCGCGACACGACCGCCGCCCGGTCCGTCTCGCGCAATCTCGCCAACGCCTCGTCGAGGCAGGGCGCGATTCGTTCCCATTCACCGAGGCCCGTCGACATCGAAGCGGCATTCCCGCCATCCGCCGCCACCGCGGCCACGCCGCCGTCCCCGTTTCGCTCGCGCGCCGCGCCATCCTCTCGGAACACGCGCCGCCGTTCCGTCTCGCGCAGCTTCGCGGACGAAAGCCGCGTGCTCTGGAAAAGCCACGCCGCGAGCACCGGATGCTCCGCCACCGCGCCGGCCTTGCGCGCCAACGCGATGAAAACGCTCTGCGTCACCTCCTGAGCCCGGGGGTGGTCCCCCACTTGGCGCCGCGCGGCGGAATACACGAGGTCCGCATGCCGACGCACCAACTCCGCGAACGCCGCTTGGTCGCGGTGCTGGGCGTAGGAACGAAGGAGCGCGCGGTCGTCCATGGGGCGTTTCGAAGGCTTACACCCGCCGACCATGGGAATCGCACAAAAATCCGTCGCGAATCCGCTCACCGCGCCGGCGCCCTCCACACGCTCGCCTCACTTCGCGGCCGCCCCTTCCCGATCACCAAACAAAAAGCCCGCCCCGCACGAAGCGATGGCGGACTTTTGAACGCGGGCGGGACGTGATCCCGGCCGGCCCCGGCTCAGGCCGCGGGCTTGTCGCCCTGGACGGCGGGCTTCGCCGCGGCGCCCGGCTTCACCATCTCGCCGCTGAGGTCCTTGTGAATCGCGGGACCGTCCGCCTTCTTCGGCATCTCGGCATGGGCGGCGGTCGCCGTCGCCACCGCGATGGCGGCCGCGGTGGGCAGCACCGTGCGCAGCGGGGATACGACCGAACCTTCCTCGGCGCGCTCGGCGGAACGCTGCGCCGCCGCGATCGACTTGTGGTGGTCGGCGTGCATGCCCTCGTCGAGGATGGACTGCGGCACGTCTTTCAGGCCCCAGATAAGGCCGGTGTAGGAGAGCAACTTGAGCCCGTAGTAGGTGAGGTCGATCTCCCACCAATAAAAGCCGTTGCGCGTGCAGCTCTGGTAGCGGTGGTGGTTGTTATGCCAGCCTTCGCCGAGGCAGATGATCGCGAGGATAAAACTGTTGCGCGAGTCGTCGTCGGTCTTGAAGCGCCGTTTGCCCATCAAGTGGGCCATCGAATTGATGCAGGCCGTGCCGTGAAAGAGCGCGGTCGTGCTGACGAAGAAGCCCCAGACCAGCATCTGCCAGCCGTTGGTGCCGAGACCGGGCGCCCAGCGTTCCAAGGCGGCGCCCAGCCCGAACATCGAGGCGGCGAACAGGATCGGCACCACGAGGTCGAAGCGGTTGAGCCACACGAGCTCGGGGAACTTGGCCAAGTCCTTCACCTTCGAGTAATCGGTCGGGAAATTCCGGCGCGAAGTGATCCAGCCGATGTGCGACCAAAGAAAACCATGCACATGCGGGGAATGCGCGTCCTCGGGATCATCCGAGTGCTGATGGTGGTGGCGGTGATGGTAGGCCCACCAGAGGCCGCCGCGCTGCACGGTGGTTCCGCCCCAGAGCGCCAGAAGGAACTGGCCGAAACGCGAGGTGGAGTAGGTCTTGTGCGAAAAATAGCGGTGATAGATGCCCGTCACCGCAAACATGCGGAGGAAATACAAGGCGACCGCGGCCCATGCCGCGAAGGCGCTCACGCCCACCCAAAGGATGCCGAAGCAGCCGAGGTGAAGGATCACGAAGGGCATCACGCGCACCCAATCGACCTTGTCGGGCTCGTTGCGCATTTTCTCCGCCCCATCGGGGCAGTAATCGGAATCAACCCACTGGACGACTGCGGTCTGAAGGCGACGGAATATAGACGGACGAACTGAATTTGCGGACACAGGAACTATAAGGGACGGAGTTATAAACGCGCTGAGAGCTGAATGAGACCGCCAAGCATCTTCTTGCGACTCATTCAGGCAAGCGGAGTTTCGCGACGTTTCGTGCGAACCGTGAATCTACTCAGCCGCCGTTCCGCGATGCGCCCCACGGCGATTCCGCCCGCATGGGCCCCCGAGCCCGATGCAGGACGGCACGAAAGCGGCGTCGTTTGCGAGTTCGGTTCCCGGCTCCGTCGACCACGGCCGGCGTGTTCCTTCAAAAAAATCTGATCCCGGGGCTGTAAGCCGGATTATGTCCCCCGGCGCCTTGCGACGCCGGATCGACGCTCATTTTTCTCCACGCTCGTCTCGCGACGAACGGGTCCCTCGGTGCCCCGCGCTTGGTTGCCCGCGCGCGCGACCTCCGGGATGCGGCATACCCGCGACTTAAGGACGAGCCGCCCAGTCGCCTATTTTGCCTTGCACCGGACGGGGTTTACCCTGCCGCCGACCTCGCGATCGGCGCGGTGGGCTCTTGCCCCACCTTTTCACCCTTACCCGCGAGTTTCCTCCCGGGCGGTATATTCTCTGTGGCACTGTCCGTCGGCGCGCCTTGACGCGCGCCGCCTGGACTTGGCGCTCGCGCGCCTCGTCCAGCGTCCTGCCCTGCGGTGTCCGGACTTTCCTCTCCGACCGAGTCTCTGCCTGGCGCCCCGTTTCCGCGGCGCCGTGGGATGCGAAAGAACATCGGAGCGAGCATCCGCCCCGGGATCAGGCGCACGGTTCTAGGCGCCGCCCCCCTTTGCACAACCGCCAATTCATGCCCCCCGCCTTAACGTTCCAGGGAAGGACGTCGTCCCCGGCGTCCGCCTCAGTTCGAGTCCCAATACAGCACGCGACCGCACTGGTCGCAGGTGCCGAGCTTCAGCGGGTCCGCGCTGCGCGAACCCGACTCCGCCTCGCTGGAAACCTTCAGGTGGCAACCGCCGCACTTGCCGCCGCGCAGGGGCACCACCGCCGGCCACTGGCGGGCGACCACCCGCTCATACACGCGCAGCGGGAGCTCCGGCACGCCCGTGCGCGCCGCCGCCGCCCCGGCCTTCGCCTCGACCAGTTCGGTCGCGAGGTTTTTCTCGCGCTCGGCCAACGTCGCGAGCCGGGCCTCGTGCTGGGAAATGTTGGCCTTCAACTTCGTCTCGGCGGCGACGAAGCGCTTCCTCGCCTCGTCGATCTGGAACATCACGCCGAGCTCCTGCTCCTCCAGCGCGCCGATGGCCGACGACATCGTCTCGATCTCTTTTCCGAGCGCCTGATACTCGTCGTTTTTCTTCACCGAGAGCTGCTGCGTGCGGTATTTCGCGAGCTTCGTCTCCGCCGAGCCGATCTCGGTCTCGAGCAGCTTCTTTTTCGTCTCGAGCTCGCGCAGCTCGTTCTTCGCCGCGTCGATCGCGGCCTTCTCCGCCGCGATTTCCTTCTCCACCCGCGTCCGGTCTCCCGGCACCGCGGCGAGCTGCTGCTCGAGCTGGCGACGACGGGCGTCGCGATCCTGAACCACGAGCAACTGGGTCAAAACAGCATGCGGCATGGGCATGTGCATGCCGCGGGCCGCCGCCGTTTCAACGTCGGATTCGGCGCCGGCATATCGAGAAGCATCGTCGTCCGCGTCGTCGTCGCGCGGCCGGGCGCCTCGGCGCCATCCGGAGCCGCGCCCGCCCCCGGCTACGCCGGCAGCCGCTCGCGCTGCCACGCCCGCTCCGCCTCCGCGCGGGCCGCCCCCACCGCGACCAAGGCGTAGCTCGCGGCGTGCGGCGCGTGCGTGGCCGCGTTCGCGGAGGCCGCCGCATGCCCGGCCGCGCGCGCCGCCGCCTTCGCCCGCATCTCCCTGGCCTCCCGCGCGGCCGCATGCGCCGCGAACGCCGCCTCGCGCGCCTCGCCCACCGACAGCTCCCCGGCCGCCCACCGTCGCGCCGCCTGGATCGCCCGTGCGGGACGATCATCCGCCGGCCGCTCCGCGTGGAAAACCTCCAGCACGCGCTCGGCGCAATCCGACGCCCACCTCACGTGTCGCCTGTGCCCCTCCTCCGCGAATCTCGGCCAGCCCGCGCCGGCCCCGATCAAAAGCGAATCCGTTGTCATCGGCGTGCTCGTCAGGGTGATCGGGTGAAAAACCGCCGCGTCCGCGGCTCAGATGTAATACATCTCGCCGCCCGACTTCGCCGCCAGTTTCTCCAGCGTGATCTCGCGGCACTTCGCCTCGAGCACCGCGCGCACCTCGCGCCACGCCTGCGCCACGCGTTTGCCCGACTGGCCTTCGACCGCCGCGCCCGGTTCCAGCACGTCGCCCTCGATCAACGCCACGATGTCGAAAAGCGTGATCTCCGCCGGCGGCCGCGCCAGCGCGTAGCCGCCCTGCTTGCCGCGCCGGCTCGTCACGAGCCCGCCGTTGCGCAGCTCGCCGAGAATCTGGACGAGATAGGTCGCGGGCACCGCCTCGATCGTCGCCAGCTCCTCGATGTGCGCCAGCTCCTCCCGCCCGTGCTGGCGCGCGAGCTGGGCGAGGACACGACATGCGTAATCGACTTTGACGGAGAGTTTCACGGAAGGACGGCGATAAAAAAGCGCACCGTGGCGGCCCTCCCGTCCCTCCGCAAGCCCGCGCGCGGAGCTCGCTTACTCGACCGTGATCACGAGCTCCCGCCCTTCGTCCTTCGGCAGATCCAGCCAAGGCAGCACCGTCCCCGAAGGCGCCGAACGCTCGTTGACCGCGAACCACCATTTCCCCGGCGGCAGGTTCGAAAACCGAAATCGTCCCTCCGAATCGGTTTCGTGCTCCGCATAGACCGCGGGATACGGCGTCGCCGCCTCGCCCGCATCCCTCTTCGGTATCGCCATCGGCCGGACGCCGACGACCGGGCTGCCATCCGCCCGCACCACCCGCCCCCTCGCCCTCAACCCCGGCTTCGCGGTCACGATCCAAGGCTCCGGCTCGTCCCCGGCGAAACCGGCCAGGATCGGTTGCCAATCCCTCTCAAACGCCAGCTGCAGATCGCAGCCCGCGTCACCCCCGCGTCTCAGCCCGTCCAGGCGAAATTCGCCGTTCTTGTCCGTGTGGAACCTGGTCACGTCCCAGTTCTCGAACCCCCGATCTTTCCGCCCCAGGGCCAGACCGGCCTGCGCGACCGGCTCGCCGCCCGGCCCCGTCACGCGCACCACCACCGCCTTCGCCGGATAGAATCGCAGCGAAACGTCCGCGACCGGCTTCGCGGCGGTCAGGGTGATCGGCTCCGACTGGACCCGCCTGCCCGCATGGGTCGCGCTCACCCGGTGGCGGCCGCCGAGGGCCACCGGTCCGAAAACGCCTTTCGGGCTGCGCCCGAACTCGTCTCCGATTTCCCAGCTCGACGACGCGCCGATCTCCGTCAGCGCCACCCGCGCGCCGACCAGCGGCGCCCCCAGCTCGTCTCGCAACTCCACCCGGATCGCACCCGCGGGCGAGAGCTTGACCGGTCGGCTTTGCGCACCCTGGCCCGCCTCGACGAGGAAGTCCTGCGCCTCCGCCACGTAACCCGGGATCTCCGTCCGCCACCACACACGCACCCGTGTGCCCGGCGCCAGACCCGGCAGCTCCACCCGCCCCTTCCGGATCGCGTATGGCTTATAAAGGGCGTCCGGTCCTTCGACCATTCCGCCTCCGGGCGGCTCGATCGATATCTGAAGATTCCCCTGCGGAACGCCTCCTCCGTCCGTGGCCTCCGCCACGAGCTCGACCTGCCGCGCGGTCAAGGCCTTCGCCTTCACCGCCTCGCGCCACTCGTCCGCCAGCCACAGCCAGTCCTCGTCCATCACCAGCTCCACATCTTGGCGATCCTTGTCCAGAACGAGCCGCGCCCGGCTTCTCACCACGGGAATGTCCAGCACGAGTTCGCCTTCCGGCAGATTGGCAAAAGAGAACGCATGCCCCTCGCGATCCCGCTCCGGCAACAGCGACTCCAGCGTGACGAGCACCGTCGCCCCGCTCTCGTGCCGGACCACGCGCCGCACCCGCACGCACCGCTTGAACATCGGCTCCTCCGTCGCCCGCTCCACACGAACGCGCCCGCTCAAACGCAAGCCGCCCTTTTTCAACGCCACGTTCAAGACATCGCCCGAGCGCGCCAACACCGCCTCGCTCGCGTAGCCGTCCCGATGGAACACGTGCCCATGGACATCGTCGTCCTCCCATCCCGGCATCACGAAACGTCCGTCCGCGTCGGTTCTCCCGATCGCCGGCGGGAGGGGATGATAAACAGCATGGTCCCAAGGCTCGCGTAGCGAGATCGCCACGCCCGTGATCGGCTTTCCGTCCTCCGCGTCCACCACTCGCCCCGTGATCGTCCGATCCTTCGGCAAAACCCAATCGACCTCCTTCGCGCCCGGCTCGCCTCGCAAAACCCGCGCGGCCTTCCTCCGCCCCGGCGCCTCCGCCTCGAGTTCATAAACCAGCTCCGATGCCACGTGCGGCAAAACCACGAGCCCGTCCGCGCCCGAGCGCAAAATCCCCGGCCGGTGCTCCAACCCGTCGTATTCGGTCCTGATCCGCACCGATACCGCCACATCCGGGAGCGGCGCGCCCGCCTCGTCTCGCAACCGCAGCGTCGACGTCCGCCCCTTCCGCAAGGTCAGCGCCGGCACCACCAGCTCGCTCGCGCCCTCCCCGGGCTCTTGATCGTAAACCACCGTCGGCGCCCATCCTTCGGGCGCGGCCAGAAGCGACGCCAGCCCCAGCGGCGCCCGGACCGTCGCCCGGCCATTCACCCACTCGAACCGCATGCTTGAAACACCGCTTCCGCTCGCGGCCACATAGACGCCCGGCACCCGCTCCGGCACCGGCGACCCGTCTTCCGTCCGCAGCTCGCTCACGACGGTGATCGCGCCCTCCGGATAGACCGGCTTGGACCACGATCTTCCCCGCGCCCGCCCCTCCTCCATCGCCGCTTTCACCACCGCCACCCGCTCCTCCGGCGACAGCACCCGCGCCACGATGACGGGCGACGCCGCGAACAACGCCGCATACGCCACCACCGCGCCGACCACCAGCCACCCGCCCGGCGCCCAGTTTACCCGGCTCGCCGCCGGCCGCCCCAGCAAACGCCCGATGCGCGCCCGCAGCTCTCCGGGCTCGTGCCCGTCCGCCGCGAGCACGCAGCTCGCCGCCGTCGGCGTCGCGGGCAACGCGCCCGCCAGCGTCGCCAGCGCCCGCGCATAACCCAGCGAGTCCCGCGTCCACTCCACCGCCAGGTCGTCGCAGGCCCGCTCCCGCTCGCGCCGGATGTGCGCGTTGATCGCGTGCGCCGCCGGGTGAAAAAAGAACAACGCCTCCGCCAGGCTTTGCAGCGCGTTCAGCCAAAAATCCCGCCGCACCAGATGCGCCAGCTCGTGCGCCAACACCGCCTCCGCCTGCGCCGTCGGCAGCCCGGCCAAAAATCCCGCCGGCAACAAAATCACCGGAGCCCAGCCGCCGATCACCTGCGGCACCCGCGCCAGACTCGTCTCGCCGATTCTCGGCAACCCGACTCCCGGGGCGCAGCGCGCGCACAAGGCCGCGAAACGATCCATCCACTCCGGCGAAAGTTCCACCAGCGGCACGCGCCGCAGCCGCCGCAGCGCCGCCCACTGCCGCGCATGCCGCCCCAGCCCGATCGCCACGCCCGCGATCCAAAGGCCCACCACCCACGGCATCGCCGGCCTCGCGCGCTCGCGCCATCCCTCCCTCTTGGCGGGCTGCGCTCCGTCGCCGACCGCCCTCGACTTCACGGGTTCATCCGCCCCCTCGCCGGCCACCGGAAAACTCTCGGTCTCCGCCGCCACCGCCGGCTCCGCCACGGCAACCGAAGACGCCCTCGCGACGGTTTCGACCCGCCGTTCCGCCATCGGTCCGCCCGCCCTTCCCAGCCACCCGTAGGTTCCCGCCGCCGCCAGCACGAAGAGCAGCAGCGCCCCGCCCGCCAGCCGCCCGCGTATCCGCGGCGACCTTGCACACGGCCACGCCAGCGCCGCCTCCAGCAGCAGCCACACCGCCGCCCCTTGCCACGACGAATGCAGCAAGGTCCACCCGATCGCCTCCACCTGCGATCCGACGACCGGGCTCATCGCCCGCCCTCCCCGCCCGCGCGCTTCTCCGCCTCCGCCTGCTCGATCAGCTCGCGGATCGCCCGGAGCTCCTCCGCCGGCAAGGCCTCCTCGCGCAACGCGTGCAACACCAGATCCCGCGTCGAGCCGCCGAACGCCTGCTCCGCCAGCGAGCGCAACAAGCCCCGCTTCGTGTCCTTCTCCGCGATCGCCGCCGAATAGACGTGCGTCACCGCGCGCTCGTCGCGCTTCACCAGCCGTTTCTCGAACATGATCTGGAGAAACTTCAGCACCGTGGTGTAGCCGGACTTCTGCCCGAGCTCGTTCCACACCTCCCGCACGGTCGAGGGACCGCGCCGCCACAACACGTTCAAAATCGAAAGCTCCGACTCGGTCGGAGCGGGTAGTTTTTTCGGGGCCATGCGCCGACACCTACGACATGTTTCGTATTAGTCAACGAAACACTTCGTAGGACGTGGCGCCGCCGCCGGCCGCGCCCGCATGCCCCCGTCCAGGCGCGTCCACGCCCGAATCGCGACGTTTCCAACTCGCGCCCGCCCCCTCCGGGCGAAGAGGGCATCTTGCCCGTGTTCCGCGCCCCCTCGACGTATCCCGCCCGCCCCCGCTTCTTTCTCGTCCCCGCTCTGCATTAACCCGTCGTTTACCAGCCCTTTCCACGAGGCCAAAATCCGCGGAAAAAACCCTTGGCCGCCCCCCCCTTTTCCGATGCCCTGAACACTTTGATTTAACCTCCGCGCAACCCGCCCCTTTTCGCCCTCACATGCCCGACGCCCAAGACCCGGTCCCGCCGTCCGTTCCGCACGAGTATAACCCCCTCCCCGCCGCGGCCAGCGCGGCCGATTACGACTCCTCCAAGCTGGGCAAACTCGAAGGCCTCGAAGCCGTTCGCAAAAAGCCCGGCATGTATATCGGCGGCACCGACGAGCGCGCCCTTCACCACTGCGTTTCCGAGGTCCTCGACAACTCCGTCGACGAACACCTCGCCGGCCACTGCAAGAAGATCGAGGTCGCCATCCACGTCGACGGCTCCATCTCCATCCGCGACGACGGCCGCGGCATCCCCGTCGACATCCACCCGCAATACGGCATCCCCGGCGTCGAGATGGTGCTCACCACCCTCC